>DATMXW010000163.1:0-35583 GCA_035561295.1 Methanospirillum sp.
AGATAATGCTACACATAAGATCTAAAACCACATTTCATCAAACAGATTAAAAGCGTGAAATAGCGCTGAAAAGGATGGAACAAATATCTTGTTCCGTGTTACCAAATCGAATCGATTCACGTATTGATCATATTGATCACCATCGCCCCCCAATTAGTATTTAATTTAGATCTAATTATTGTTCAGAAATTCGCAATATAATGTATACTTTGTGCAAGAATCGTTTAAGAAAGTTTATATATACAGTATTCCGACATATCACCAGTCCCGTTGGGGACATGTACGAGTGATTTCAGCCACACAGTGACGACGCCTCACACAGTATTACAGTGACCAAATCGTACAGGTTTGAAAGGAACATCGGAGGAACCATATGGCAAAATTTTCCGACATAATTGATCTCTATGACGATCAGGGCAAACTGCTGAAGAGCGGTGTAGCCCTCGATAAGATCAGCCCGCTCGTTAACCCGGGCATTCTGAAATTGATGAGCCTGACCAAGAGAACGGCCGCAGTCAACCTCGGAGGAGCAGAGGCTGCACTGAAGACCGGAGCAATAGGGAAGGGTAACGTCATCAAGGGTCGTGAATTAAACCTCGACCTTGTCGCCAACGCAGCTGCACTCGAGGAAAAGATCAAGAAGATGATCGAGGTTGTCCCTGGTGACACCGAGATCAAGAACTTTGGCGGCAAACTTCTGCTTGTCACCGTTCCGGAAGCCAGGATCGCAGCAGCAGCAACCTACGACGCAGCCATTACCGCAGTCGCAGCAGCCGCAACCTATGCAGTCATCGACCAGTTCAACGTGGACATGTTTGATGCTTCCATGGTCAAGGCAGCATTCTGGGGAACTTACCCACAGACCATGGACATGGTTGGCAGCAACTGTGCATCCATCCTTTCCATCCCCCAGAACAACGAAGGTCTCGGATACGCACTCCGTAACATTCCGGCAAACCACGCCGTTATGATGACCGGAAAGAACGCCATGCAGGCAGCAGCACTCATGGCAATCTTTGAACAGGCAGGAGAGTTCGAGATGGGAGCCGCAATCGGTCCATTCGAGCGTGCACAGCTTCTCCTCCTCGCATACCAGGGCCTGAATGCAAACAACCTGGTCTATGACCTCGTAAAGAAGAATGGCGCAACCGGAACCATCGGTACCGTTGTCCAGTCCCTTGTCGAGCGGGCAATCGCTGATGGTGTTATCACCGCAGGCAAGAAAGGCCCGTCAGGATTCATCTTCTACGAGACCAAGGACCCGATGCTCTGGAATGCATACTGTGCAGCAGGAACCATGGCTGCAACCATGGTAAACTGTGGTGCAGGTCGGTTTGCCCAGGCAGTATCTTCAACCCTTCTGTACTTCAATGACCTTATCGAGCACGAGACTGGCCTCCCAGGCTGTGACTACGGCCGTGTAATGGGTGTAGCAGTCGGATTCTCGTTCTTCAGCCACTCCATCTATGGTGGCGGCGGACCAGGTACCTTCAACGGTAACCACGTCGTTACCAGGCACGCAGCCGGTGTCGGTATGCCATGTATCGCTGCAGCCTGCTGTCTGGATGCTGGAACCCAGATGTTCTCTCCTGAGAACACCTCCAAGGTCTATGGAGACACCTTCGGTAAGATCGAAGAGTTTGCAAAGCCAATCCAGGCTGTCTCAAAGGGAGTATAACAACATTCTGGTTTGCATGATGGCTGATACAGAATTCCCGCAGTGTCGGATCGTCACCGAGCGCTTTTTAAAGCCTGAAACAGTTGAGCAGATCCTCAACAAGCTGGTGACAATCGAGGGAATCCGGAGAATCGTCATTAATGGTCCCAGTATTCCTCAGATTGTTCCTTACGGCCCCGCACGGGGCCTCCCCAACCCCCATTCAGGCAAAGCCCGGATCAGAGTCGGGGAAAACGATGTGGACCTGCGAGTACAGGTCGGAACCATCCTTCTCGAACTAGAGACCCGGAATATCGTTCATCAGATCGACGAGGCATGCAAAGAAGTCTTTGTGAACTTTACCTACGGATTAAAAGAAGGTAAATTCATGAGATCCACACCGACTCAGACCGATTATGCAAAATACGGTCCTGAGGCAGATGGATTAATGATCGGACTCGTAGATCCAAGAAATAAAACCGGACCCACCCTGATCCAGGGAACCAAATAATGCCGATTGGACGTGTCACTCAGGTTGTCGACTGCCGGGAGAGCGCTGGCATGGGCAAAGGAGGAGCTTTAGCCCAAAGGGGAACAATATCAGAGTGCCGGTATCCCGATGTTATCATCATCGGGATGTCACCAGGCAGAAGACACGTCACAAAACCGGTCTGTGACATAACCTCTGCACTCCGGGCACAGGGGGTTGAATATAGCATCAGTACGATGATCCTTAATGCCGGAAGCGGCATTCCCCCTGATGCACCCAAGAGTGCCGGTCATGTCCTCGGAGCATATTTTGGCCTGAACGAGAAGGAAATATCCCAGATTAACCGCCACAAGGTGGCAGTTCTGCACCATGGAAATGTCAGATCCCATGTGGTCGCGAAGGTCAGATCCATTTTAAAGGATTGTGATGTTCCGGCTGTTGTGGTCTGTCAGGTTCCTATCGATTATGAGGATTTTGCTCGTGATGGAGTAAAAACAGCGTACGTGATGCCTACTGAACGAAATATTCAGACAAAAGGAACGGTCATGGCAATCGTCAGCGGCATTACCAGGGGGCAGACCCCATCACGCGAGAAGAACGCAGAAGTCATTCATGCAGTCATGAGATTGATGAAATCTAGTAATTTGGAGAGATAAACAATGGCATATACACCACAGTATGGTCCAGGTAATTCTATTGTTGCCGAGAACCGGCGCAAGCAGATGAACCCGGCTGTAAAGCTTGAGAAGATCCGTGATGTCACTGACGAGCAGATCGTCATGATTCTGGGGCACCGTGCACCAGGTCAGGCATACCCATCAGCACACCCACCACTGGCAGAGCAGGGCGAACCAGACTGCCCAATTCGGAAGCTTGTCACCCCCACCGATGGAGCAAAGGCTGGAGACCGGGTCCGGTACATCCAGTTCGCTGACTCCATGTACAATGCACCATCACAGCCATACCAGAGAACCTACCTCGAGTGCTACCGCTACCGTGGTATCGACCCAGGAACTCTGTCAGGCCGTCAGATCGTCGAGACCCGTGAGCGAGATCTCGAGAAGATCTCCGCAGACCTGATCAACACCAACCTCTTCGATCCGGCACGTGTCGGTATCCGTGGCGCAACTGTGCACGGTCACTCACTCCGTCTCGCAGAAGATGGTATGATGTTTGACATGCTCCAGCGCTGTGTCCTCGAAGCAGGCGTTGTGAACTATGTCAAGGACCAGATCGGTGTACCACTGGACAAGAAAGTACCAGTCGGCAAGCCAATGGATGAGGCATGGCTCAAGGCAAACACCACCATGTTCCACTCACTTGTCGGAACCGCATTCCGTGACGACACCGAATATGTCGAGTACGTCCAGCGGATTCACTCACTGAGGACCAAGTACGGCTTCATGCCGGTTGAGTAACGGAGGTATCATACATGGCAAAAATCGAGAGAGCACAGAAACTTTTCCTCAAGGCACTGAAGCAGAAATTCCCAGCTGGAGACTCCCAGGACACCAAGACAGGATTCTACAAATTTGGAGACCTGCAGCAGTCCCCCAGAAAGAAAGAGTTCATTGCAGCCTCTAAGAAGGTTGAACTCCGCCGTGGAATCTCCATGTACGACCCCTACCGCTGCCACCTCGGTGGTCTGCCAATGGGTCAGCGTCAGCTCATGACCTACGAAGTCTCCGGAACCGGAACCTTTGTAGAGGGTGACGACCTGCACTTTGTCAACAACCCGGCAATGCAGCAGATGTGGGATGACATCCGCCGGACGATCATCGTCGGAATGGACCTCGCTCACAACACCCTGACCAAGCGTCTGGGCAAGGAGATCACCCCTGAGACCATCAGCGAGTACCTTCACATCCTCAACCACGCAATGCCCGGGGCAGCAGTGGTTCAGGAACACATGGTCGAGACCCACCCCAGCGTGGTCGATGACTGTTACTGTAAGGTCTTCACCGGAGACTCTGAACTTGCTGACAGCATTGAGAAGCAGTTCGTCCTTGATGTCGACAAACTCTTCCCGGCAAAGCAGGCAGAAGAGCTGAAGGCAGCAGTCGGCAAGCAACTCTGGCAGGCAATCCACATCCCAACTATCGTCTCCCGTACTTGTGATGGTGGAACAACCAGCCGCTGGTCTGCAATGCAGATCGGTATGTCATTCATCACCGCGTACCGCATGTGCGCCGGTGAAGCAGCAGTCGCTGACCTCTCCTACGCCGCAAAGCACGCCGGTGTTATCCAGATGGGTAGCCACCTGCCAGCACGCCGTGCCCGTGGTCCAAACGAGCCCGGTGGCATCCTCTTCGGTCACTTTGGTGACATGATCCAGACAAACCGGAAGTACCCCAACGACCCAGCCAAGGCAACCCTTGAGGTCGTCGGTGCAGGAGCAATGCTCTTTGACCAGATCTGGCTCGGATCGTACATGTCTGGTGGTGTCGGATTCACTCAGTATGCAACCGCAGCATACACCGACAACATCCTCGATGAGTACACCTACTACGGTATGGACTACATCAAGGACAAGTACAAAGTTGACTACAAGCTTGCTGACCCAGCACAGAAGGTCAAGGCAACCCAGGAAGTCGTCAACGACATTGCAACCGAGGTCACCCTCAACGCAATGGAGCAGTACGAACAGTTCCCCACTGCACTCGAAGACCACTTTGGTGGATCCCAGCGTGCATCAGTCATTGCAGCAGCATCCGGTATCTCTACCGCAATGGCAACCGGGAACTCCAACGCTGGTCTGAACGGCTGGTACCTTTCCATGCTCATGCACAAGGAAGGCTGGTCACGTCTTGGATTCTTCGGCTACGACCTGCAGGACCAGTGTGGTTCAGCAAACTCACTCTCAGTCCGGCCTGACGAAGGCTGTATTGGTGAGTTCCGTGGACCAAACTATCCAAACTACGCCATGAACGTGGGTCACCAGGGAGAATACGCAGCTATCGTCGCAGCATCACACTATGGACGTGGCGACGGATTCTGTCTCTCCCCACTGATCAAGATCACCTTCGCAGACCCATCCCTGGTCTTCGACTTCAGCGAGCCCCGCAAGGAGTTCGCCAAGGGTGCAATCCGCGAGTTCGTTCCAGCCGGAGAGAGAACTCTCCTTATGCCAGCCCGTTAAACCGGGTAACCAACTCGTTCTTCTTTTTTTTAACCACGAAATTGGCTTCAGGAGTAAGGAGCCCATTGATGCCGCACCTGAATCAGAAAAGAGTACTTCCAAAAGGAAACAGAAGTGGTACTGAAGGAGACGATCTCAGATCAGAAAAGCATCCATAATTTGACAAGAGATTCCTATTCATGAGAACGTTGAGAGGTCCTTGAGCCTTGAGTCCTATCCACTATTGCACTATTATCCCTGCACCTTATATCATCCGGTACTTCTCTTTCAGCCGCATCCATTCTGGTGACTGAAGAAATTGTGAGAGACCCTCATTCATCGTGGTAAGCAATTCGGTGTCATTTTTTCTGACTGCGACCCCATAGTACTCATGTGTCTCTATTTCTCCGATATATCGGCACGGTCTGGTCCCAATTGCCTCGATCAATGACTGGGTTGAACTGATCATCGCATCAATACGGCGGTTTGCGAGGTCATCGGCAGCGAGGGGGAGGAGATCATACTGAACAAGAGAGGAGGCAGGCATCTTTCCAGTACTGACAAGATTCTTCTCGACCCATATGGCACCAGTGGTACCCCGCTGGGCACCAATTCGAAGTTTTCCAGAGTGGAAATCCTCCATAGTCCATGACGAAATATTATTAACTGCAACTGCCTGATTCACGTTCCAGTACGGAATGGTAAATTCAACCTTACGTCTCCGATCCTCAGTGATCGTCATTCCTGAATAGATCATGTCTATGGTCCCGGCCTGGAGTGCCGGAATAATACCATCCCATGCAATCGGCCGGATGATAACATCAAATCCCTGTGTATCTGCTATCCATCTGACTGATTCAACATCAATCCCGGTTGCATTCCCATCAGGCTGCATATAACTGTAAGGAGGGTATTCAGCGTCTATACCCACAACATATACTGGCCGATTCACACTGATATTATCCCTCGGAGCACTATTCAAACATCCCGCGATCATCAGAGCTCCTGCAAGGATCAGATAAAGGAGGTGTTTATTGTCCATATTCAGATACCCTTCGGAACTTTCCTGCCGGCACCAGGATCTCAAAACGTGCCCCTTTTCCTGGTTCACCACACTCACAGATAGACATTCCAGTGATTGAGAGTATTTCCCTGCATAAAAAGAGCCCTATACCGGTATTTTTCCCATACCCATGATTAAATATCAGGTCCTTCTCATCTATTGCAACACCAATTCCATCATCTTCACAGGTGAGGATAAGAGAATTGTTATGCCGATAACTGGTGAACCGGATAGTTCTGACGCCCTGCCCATGTCGAATGGCATTTTCCATAAGGGTTGTAAAAACCTTCCTTATTATAGGATCTGCATACACCTCGAGATCTTCAGGGATTCCTGCTTCAACATGTACCTCTTCAAGCGATACCTCACCCTTTGCCGCATCAATAAAGGAATATATCCTCTGCCAGCTACTGGATACGATCCCAAAATTTTCATATTCTCTGGTAAATCCGATGATCTCTCCAATATGCGCATTTAACCTCTGTGAACGAGTTAGATAATCGCGAATCTGCTCCAGGTCTGATGATTCTATTGCCATATCCTGAAGAAGATGCACAGCAGTGAGTTGATTAAAAATGTCATGTCGGGTGAGACTGGTCAGCAGACGCAATTTGGCAATAGCCTCATGAAGTGACTCTTCCGTCCTTCGACGCTCAGTAATGTCATAATTAGTTCCGATCAGGGATATGGGTCTTCCATCAGTATCATGATGGACCCTGGCATGGGCATGAAGATAATGGACGGTCCCATCAGGCCAGAGAACACGGAACTCAGCATCAAACTCCTTATCACCAATTATTGCTTTCCGGAGTTCAGCATCATTCATTGCCAGATCATCCACACTCACCCCCGCATGCCATGCCTCGTATGGTCCGACATACGTATCAGGCCTGATCCCAAAGAGTTGATACATCTGATCATCCCAGATAAGGTTGTCATTGATCAAATCAAGTTCCCAGATACCGATGCCTCCTGCATGGGTCGCAATCGCCAGTCGCTCTGCCCCTTTCCGGAGGGTTTCTTCTGCCAGTCTGCGATCGGTGATATCTACCAAAAAGTTCAGAGTTGCCGGATTTCCTTCCCATTCGATAGCAACAGCACTGATCTCAACCCAGGTAATACTCCCATCCTTTTTTGTCAACCGAAATGTATACCGTGAGGGGATATGTTCACCATTGAGTCGCTTTTGATGCATAGCTACAACCATGGCCCGATCATCGGGGTGGATGAAATGAGGGAAAGGAAGGGAAAGAAGTTCCTCTGTCTGATATCCAGTGAGCTCTGCCATTTGTGGATTTACCAGCTGCATCATACCCTTCTGTGCCACCACAATTGCATCATTTGCATGTTCGACCAGTTGCCGGTATTTCTCCTCACTCTCTCTGAGTGATTCCAAAGTCTTTTTTTGCTCAGTTATATCAGTGAGCACATTCAGGGATGCGGGTTCCCCATCATACTGCACAAGGACACCGCGAACCTCAGTACGTTTGTGCCTGCCATCCCTGGTGAGAAGGGTAATTTCATAGGACGGAATTTCCTTTCCGGTGATTCGACTCTGTATCATACTAGCAACGAGGGATTGTGATTCAGGTACAAGGTACTGCATCAGATCAGTACCAATCACCTCATCAGGAGTATAGCCCATAGATATAGCAGCGGTGGGATTGACATACAGAATCTTCCCTTTTCGATGAACCAGGATATAATCAGGAACATTGTGTACTAACTGCCGGTACCGCTCTTCGCTCTCCCTGAGTGCTACTTCAGTCTCTTTACGCTGTGTAATGTCAGTATTTGTCCCAATCAACCTAAGGACATCACCTTTCTCATCATAGGCTACTGGTTTCCCCCTCCCGTATATCCACCGCCACTCTCCATTCTTTGCTCTGATGCGGTATTCAATATGGGGGAATTCACACTTCTCCTGGATCTGACGGATCAGATCAGACACAACCAGATCCTGTTCATCAGGATGAATCAGGCCTTTCCATGCTGCATAGGTAGCCGGGAATTCACCAGGCTCGTACCCAAGCATCGTGTAGAATCTTGAACTGAAATTTGTGGTTCCAGAGGGAATATCCCAATCCCAAAGCCCATCATTGGTGGCTTCAAGGGTGAGCCGGTACTTCTCCTCACTCGTACGAAGGGCATCCCCGGTTATTTTTTGCTCTGTGATATCAGTAGCAATCTCAATCCTGACCAGACGCCCGTCACTCCACCGAATCACCCGGCTACGACAGTCATACCATCTTGCGTTTTTAGAGTTCTGCCACTCCCACTGAAATACCTGCGAGGCCCTTGACGGATCCAGGAGTATCGAGTTGGTACAGACCGGACACGGCCCGTCAGGGTACCCATGCATACAGGCATGACAATTTTGCCCGACAATGTCCCCAAAAACAGCCCTTCCCTGCCCGTTCATGAATAGAATCTGATCTGTCTGCATATCAGCGACATACACCAGCGAATCGATGCTGTTGAGAATGGTGTAGAGCTGGGCCTGTACTTCTTCGATCAGGATCCCATCGGTTTTTTCAAGAGGCTCTTCCTGCCTGGGCAGACTGCCAGAGAGAGCAATATCATCTTCTTTTAAGCTCTCCGAAGGCGATAATCGGCCCGCATGAATCTGATAATGTTTTCTGATGGCATTGAGGACTTTTTCAGATTGAACCCATCGTCGGTCCAGTTGATTAACCAGCTCATCAATCCGTCCGGCCTGGATGGTGATCTGATCCACTATCTGAGGGTCATCAAGCATGTCTGCATAGGTAACAATAATCGTCAGGGGGTTTCGAATTTCATCGTTCAGGATGGCAAGATACGCCAGATTCTGCTGGATCTGAACCAGAGCAGCATCTTTATCCTGCTCAAGTCTTCTCTCCTCAGTGATATCATGGCCCTGGGCAATGGTTGCAACCGGGGTGAGTCCATCCAGAGTGTAAAGGGTAGCTGAGTTCCAGAGCAGGGTTCGCAGGGATCCGTCCCGGTGCATGATATCAATCTCTGTAGTCTCCCACCTGACTCCTTCAAGTGTGGTTTGAAAGAGTCTCATGGATCGATCTGCCTGATCCGGGGGGAATAAAAACTTCAGAGAGTTGCCAATGACCGACTGAGCAGGTCTCCCTATCAGTTGTTCAAATGCCCGGTTCAGCCGGATGATCTGAAATGATGGATCCCAGACTATTATCGGAACATTTGCGATGGATATCAGATTTTCAAGAAAATCCTTTGTCTGACGAAGGTTCTCCTCAGTTGAGAATAAGGTACTATACTGGAGTTTCAGCTCCTCCTCAGTGCCAAGTAACTCTTCATAGGCAGCACTGAGTTCTTCATTATTCTTTCCGAGCTGAACAATAAGCTGCTCTCGCTCGACTTCGGCCAGTTTACGGGCAGTTATATCTTCAAATATCGTAGCAAAGCTGCCTCGGGATGGGCTATACACCGAGATTGAGAAGTACTTATCAAGCGGGGGGAAATATGTCTCAAAGACCTGCGGCTCTCCGGTCAGGGCTACCTGAACATAGAGATCAAGGTATGGTGGATCAGTCACACCATATGCTTCCCTACTGGTCTTTCCGATGACTGCATCCCTGTTTATGCCCAGTTGCACCTCAAAGGCAGGATTAGTTTCAATAATGCGATAATCTTCAGGGACGCCCTGATCATTATAGATGATCTTATGAAGGACTGCTCCTTCAATCATATGAGTGTAGAGGGACTGAAACCGCTGCGCACTCTCCCGCACCAGGATTTCCTGTCTGGTGAGTTCCTCAAGATGGGAGCGAATCTCCTGTTCTGAAGCAGAAATCTCTTCATATGCAGAGTAGAGTTCTTCATTCTTGCTCAGAAGATCGGTCTCCACCTCTTTTCTGCGGGTAATATCCTGAACAATACCCATAACTCTGACCAGATTTCCAGAAAGATCAGTATCAAGCCTGGCTACTGAATGAACCACCCGGGGAAGTGATCCATCTGCCGGGTGGATAATATATTCAAGATCATACGGACTCCCATTGGTGACCAGGTCAACAAGGGCCTGGTGTACCCGTTCGTTTTCAGGGATACAGGCCTCTATCTCATTGATAGGGAGGTCTCTGGCAACCGGGGGAAATCCAAATATGCGTAGCCCCTCTGCTGACCCCCATATCGTATCAGACTCTCCATCATATTCCCAGCAGCCGATCTGCCCAATCTCCTGTGCCATTCGCAGACGTTCTTCATTAATCCTGATTAACGTCTCCTGTGTGGTCATTTTCTCAAGATGAGAATGAATAATAACTTGTGCTGCTGAGAGCTCCTCATACGCAGTCAGGAGCTCTTTATTTTTCTTCAGGAGATCAGAATCTGCCCATCGATGGGATACGACCTGCTGGATCTTATTCGAGAGTTCAGCAAACAATGCTCCTGGCTGATCCCCTTTCTGGAGATAAAAGTCAGCACCATTATTAAGTGCCTCGATAACAACTTCCTCCTGCCCTTTACCGGTGAAAATAATGAAAGGGATGGTTTCGCCCGTGGCTCTGAGGTGTTTGAGCAGCTCGATACCATTCATCTGATCCATCTCATAGTCAGATATGATAACATCAAATTCCTGATGAGACAGCAATTGGAGAGCATTTATTGCATTTTCTGCAGTCGTGACTTCAAATCCTTCTACCCGATCGAGAAACTGTTTGGCAACATCAAGAAGAACCGGATCATCATCGATGGAAAGGATCCGGATTTTTTCCTTAATTTCAGGGGTCATGACGCCTCCTCACCAGGCATATGACACTTCCCTGCCGGAATCAGGATCTCAAAACGTGCTCCCTTCCCAAAATCCCCGCACTCCCTAATGGTAAGACCGGTGATCGAGAGGATCTCTCGTGAGAGAAAAAGACCATGACCCGTGTTTTTCCCATACCCACGTTCAAATATCTTCTCTTTATCTTCAGCCGGCACCCCATCACCATCGTCCTCACAGACCACAACAAGATCACTTCCCCGTTTCAGTGCAGAGAATCGGATACTCTTGATCTTGCCCCCATGTCTGACTGCATTATCTACCAGATTGTAAAATACCTTAATGATCAACGGATCGGCGAAAACTTCGATACCTGAAGGGAGATCAGGTATCATGGTTACAGATCCGAGAGGAGCCTCCTGTGCCACGATCTCTACCAGAGCCGAACATTCCTGCCAGGTAGGGGCTTGTAGACCGATATCCTCGTATACTTTAGTAAACCGGATCATGGCCGAGATCCGCTCTGCCGCAGTCGAAACCTTCACAATACATTCTTTTTGTGCGGGTTCGGACGGGATATCATTAAGAATTTCAAGGTATCCCATCAGGGCAGTCAGTTGATTGTTGATATCATGCCGGGTGATACTGGAGAGGAGATTCAGATTTTTGTTAGCTGAAGCGAGAGCAAATTCAGTCTGTTTAAATTCGGTAATGTCCCGGCCAACAGACTGGTACTCTTTCAGAACGCCCTGGTGATCAAAGATTGCCCGATCACTCCATCGCTGCCACCGGATGCCATCTGCCATGATGATCCGCTGGTCGATATCTGATACCGGGTGGTCAGGAGTTAATGAGGCGATATGCCGGGAGACTGCCTGTAGATCATCAGGGTGAATCCGGGGGGTGAAATGATGCCCGATGAGCTCATCACGACTCATATGAAAATACCGGCAATACGCATCGTTAACAAAAATATGGACACCATCTGGAAGGAACCGGCAGATGAGTTCAGTCTGGTCCTCTACAACATTGCGGTACTTCTCTTCACTCTCTGCAATCGCTTTTTCTGCTTCCATACGCTCGGTAATATCCCTGATTGACTCTATCGCCCCTTTCAGATTCCCGTACATATCATAGAGCGGACAGGCAGTAAACCAGAAGTGTGCTCCCCGGCCATTATTGAAATGGGGAATAAAAACATCAGAAAAAAGATAATTGCCTTTTTTTGTGATAGCCGGGTATTTTGCGGCAACTGACGAATCGTCATGAAGGATCAGATCGATCATGATCCCACGGCGCTCCCGATAGAACGGGAGGGCATATTCATAATTCCCTTTCCCGATCATCTCAGGTGCAGGGACCCCGGTCATCTCTTCTATGGCACGGTTCCAGGCAACAACCGTTCCTTCAAGATTTATTGCAAAGGTTGCATCGGGGAGAAAATCAATAATATCGGCAAGCTCCCGCTTAGATTCACGAAGTTCAAGTTCATGACGGGTAAGGTCTTCAAGATTTGCCCGAAGTTCTTCTTCAGTTGCAGTTAACTCTTCATACGCTCCATGCAGTTCTTCGTTCTTTCTCAAAAGTTCTAGCTCAGCATGGTGACGTTCTGTATTGTCAAAGATAACCCCATCAAAGATGAGTCGATCCCCCTCTATAACAGGACTTGAAACAGCACTGACCGCGATGTGTTTGCCTGATGGTTTGATATATTCGCTCTCAAATTCCCAGAGAGACTTTGTGCTGATAACCTGCTGAATCGAGCTCAGGAATCGCTTTCGGTCTTTTTCGACGATACCCTGCATAAATTGAACAAAGAACGTTTCCGGGTTATTCTCAAGACCCAGAATCTGCCTGCTTCGCTTGCTGATATAGTCAAATCCGAATTTTCCGTCAGGATTTACCGTGAACCGGTATACTACTCCCGGAATGTTCGTTGCCATAGCATCAAGCTGACGCTGGCTCTCCCGCAATGCATCTTCTGCCTGTTTACGCCCGGAGATGTCCCTCCAGGTGCCGGCGACCCCGAGAACGGCACCTGATTCATCAAAAAAAAGGTAACTACTTGTAGCAACCGGAAGGGGCGTTCCATCTTTCTTCTTCAGGAGCACTTCATAGTCAACTACTGAGCCATTGCGATATAACTCCTCAAGGAGTCTCTTTCGTTCACCTGGAACCGCATAGAAGGTATCGGCAATATTTTTAAAAAGGCACTCTGAGAGATCATCATATCCAAGGTCTTGTGCCCAGGATCTGCTCGCAAGGATGAGACGACCCTCATTATCACTCCGGTAAAAAACATCATTCATATGCTCAAGCAGATCGATGAATTCATCATGGGATTTCCGGAGTTCTTCCTGCATACGTTTCTGCTCAGTAACATCACGAATCGACTCGATGGCCCCGATAACCTCTCCTTTGTCATTATAAAGAAGAGATGCCTTTCCAAGCAGGACACAATATCTCCCCAGAGGACGAGGGAGTGCAGTTTCAGCAATGAGAATACCACCTTCTCTTTGTACGACTGCATACCGGCTCCCTGATAGTTCTTCATCAGGTACAGAGACGAGATCGATAAGGATTGGCCGACGCTCGCCATAAAATGGGATCGAATATTCGTGATCTCCTTTGCCGAGCATATCACGAGCCGGGATTCCAGTCATCTCCTCGATCGCAATATTCCATGCAATTACCCTCCCTTCGTTGTCTATGGCAAAGGTGGCATCAGGAAGAAAGTTAATGATGTCAAAAAGGCGTTTCTCAGTCTCTTTAGCCAGTTTCTCTGTCCTTTGCCGGCTTGTTGCTGAATGAATCTTGTGCGCAAGCTCAGTAAACTGAGCCCTGGGTTCTCCGCCTTTCTGAAGGTAGAACTCTGCACCATTGTTCAGGGCTTCAATGACCACCTCTTCCCTCCCTCTCCCAGTGAAGAGGATGAAAGGAGTGGTGTCTTTTTCGGACTTCAGATGCTTGAGAAACGCAATCCCATCCATCTTAGGCATCTGATAATCTGAGACGATCACATCAAATGATTGTTCTTTCAGCAGAACGATCGCTTCAGCAGCTCCAGATGCTACAGTGACAGTAAATTTGCCGAGGCGTTCCAGAAACAATCTTCCTATAGTAAGGAGATCCTGCTCATCATCAACATAGAGGACGTGAATCTTCTCAGTCAATCTTCACCCCCTGAAAGTGCCAGCTCTTCCCGACCAGTCCTTGATGAGGAGAGGATAATAAATTCTTCATTGATTCTCCATACCAAGATCGATTAAAGATATTGAGGACGAATACCTGATAAATACGGGTAGGATACTTATTTTAGTGTAACTACAACGGGTATAATAGTTTGGTACTCAATAGAACACAATGCCTGGATCACGAGGGATCTTAGGAGGCCTGAAGATATGATGTATGATGATACATCTGCACCGGTTTTTATTGAAAGGGGAGTGATATATCAAAGACCTGATGGTAAAAAAGGAGCCAGAATTTCGTTTTCATAACAGGGTCACATGCCCTGATCTCAATCTAACCCGACTTATTATATGGTGTTGAGGATACATTAGAATACCGTCGCAATATGAAGACGTAATTTGCAGCCCAATTTCGATTCCAGAGCATTATCTTCAATATGTCTAATCCCTCAAAATTCCAGGCAATCTTAAAAGATAAAATCCATCAAATTGCCCCCGATTCTTGAAGTGTAGATCTTCATCTCCTTCCATTCCATCCAAACAGGTGTTAAAACAGCACCTACAGCCAGATAACGGAGAGATATTATCAAAAGAAGGGCACCCATGTGATATCTGCTCACAGGCGATGATAAAAAAGAAGTGTATCATATGAGTATCATGAAGACTGAGTCTCTACAGACAGACCTATGATTAGAGGTCTATAACGACAGCATCTGGAGCTGTCTTTTGTATGGATTCAATCCCATGGTTACAAGAACTTTCAGTGGTGTACCCCTGACTCTGACCAATGACTTCACCATTGCCCGCCTTGAGCTGGAATCTGAACTTTCCAACCTTATCCTTATAGATCTCATAGCGGGATGCATCTATCGCATTCTTTTTGATCGATTCTATTCCATGATTACACCCCGATTTTGTTTTATAACCTTCACCAGTCAGGATGACCTGATTATTTCCAGCCTTCAATCTAAATCGAAATTCTCCGGACATATCTTTGTATACTTCAAATTTTCCAGTCATACCTTCACCGACCCTTATTCGATCATACTAACATATAAACATTCCTCATCCCGGTTCGATGAAGAGCAGTACATATTCCCTGCATGAAAGGCTAACATTAGTACCAAACACCAGTATCTGTTCTGAACACCCTTCTTTCATGAAACCATCTGATACTAAAACCTCATGTTGGTCCCTGGTATAAGGAGTTGGACAAGATTCCTACACCTATCTATCCCGGTCGCACTGCGGGAGGGAATAGATCCCCAGATTCACTGTCTCAATCTGGATCGACATACATCGCAAGAGATCATCTTCGCGGGTATCAGGGTTGATCAGGAAGCTCAGGAAATCGGAAGATTCGCTCTCTTTTCCTTCACCGGAAAGGATATCCAACAATCAGAATATTCAGATAGTATCACGGCATAATCTGCCCTACAGACATCCCCATCTGTTGTATTATCTGGAATAGGTATCATGGACATTAAAATCGAAATCTGTGATGATTGCCTCATTCTGGCACCATCTGGCCGGATTGATGGATATGGATCAGGTCTCCTGCAACACATCCTCACCACGAATCTGACAGACCATATCCGGCACATTATCTTCGATCTCAAAGACGCCCCGTACCTGAGTAGTGCGGGCATCAGAGTTTTTCTCGTCGCTCGAAACCGGGTAAAAGAACGGTCAGGCAGGGTGATGCTCTGTGCTGCTATAGAGTTTATAAAAAATATCCTTGCCATGGCAGGAATGGATCAGGTCTTTCCAATTTATCCGGATAGAGAGCAGGCGCTCTCTGCTCTTCGTAATCATCGGGAACCCCCTATTCCTTCATCCCCGATGCTGCCTTCACGGTACCAGGTGGGCAATGCAAATATTGAGATAACCAAGGCAGGAATCGGACCTTCTATCCTTCAGGTTTCAGGGAGTCTGACTAAGGTACTTCATGCAGGAATCACTCCTGATGATGTTGAACGCCTCAGATTTTCAGACTGTGAGTATTCACTGGGTCTTGGTGCTCTTGCTGAGAATCCAGAGCAGGCAAGACATCTCCTTGGAGAGATGATCACTCTTCACCATTCAATCGTCTGGCTCCCAACCGATGGAAACGCCATCCCTGATTTCTTCACTCCGGTCAGGGATACGGGAGGTGTTGAAATTTACAGTGGGTTTGCGGTGGCTCTCAAGGGACCTTTTCATGAATATCTTTCCCTCGTGACAAATTCGGCTGAAGGCATCCTACTCAGTCAGATCTATCAGGGGATCTTCAGCCATGCCCGTAAAAATCACCCGGATTTTGCCGGAATTGTAGCGATTACCCTGATCGGTACAACAGGGGGCGTCAGATGCTCAGGGATACTCCAGCCACCAATACCAGAGAATGCACCACCTGATGGTGGCTCAATTATGGATCCTGCCCATGTAAAGAACTGGATAGAAGTTACGGATACCCCACAGTATGCAGGAGAGACCCTCGTTGCCTTTGGAGTGGGGATTGATCTGAAGAGCGATCTTTCCAGGTTTGACCCGGATGATCTTTCAGCCCTGTATTACATCCACCCTGCCAATCAGGGATCGCAGGAGATGTTTCTCCATACACATGGAGTGATCTTCGGACGCACCCCATTGCCGAGGGGGAAGGATGTAGGCCGGGAGATTTCACACCTTGTGACCACAGGTGAATTTCTTGATATGCGACACCTGATGGATGATACCCGGTTTCTGAATGCCCGATGTGCGATATCGTATATATCAGAGATACATACCGAATCTGACTAAACCCCAGGGTTTCATAGCATTGTAAAACCGGACCTATGATACCGGGATCTGAACAACGGTCCACATTGTCTTTCCCCATCCAATACATAGTCACGACACCCCGGCATTGATCCTGATCCATGAATATAAAACATGTTCAGAAGAGTCGCCCGGTACTATCAGGAAAAAAATTACCAGATACAGGGGCGACATGCCGGGTGACACATGTTTCAGATCCATTTATTACATAACCAATCCCCACCAATACGGATCAGGTGAACCCCGATGGACACCATTATAAACAAGATAATCGCCCGTGAAATTCTTGACTCACGTGGAAATCCGACCGTTGAGGTGGACATTACCCTACAGAACGGAGTGACCGGCAGAGCAGCCTGTCCTTCCGGAGCATCAACCGGTATCCACGAAGCGGTGGAACGCCGGGACGGAGGTACGCGATATACCGGAAAAGGAGTCATCGGAGCAGTCACTTCGGTAAGAACAGATATTGCCCCGGCACTTATCGGGATGAATGCTGCAGATCAAACCGCCATTGACACCCGAATGAATACCCTGGACGGTACCCCGAACAAGGCACGTTTCGGAGCAAACGCGATTCTTACGGTTTCAATGGCTGCAGCACGAGCAGTTGCCGTATCCCAGAATATTCCTCTGTTTCAGTATCTCCATCCGGGCCCATACACACTCCCGGTCCCGTGTATGAATATTATGAACGGCGGGGCTCATGCCAACTGGCAGGCATCTGATTTTCAGGAGTATATGATAGCACCTGTCGGCGCCCCTGACTTTCCCGAAGCAGTCAGATGGGGGAGCGAGGTCTATCATACCCTGAAATCGGTCCTGAAGAAGAAGGGATTTTCCACCGGAGTTGGTGACGAAGGAGGGTTTGCACCACAGGTTCCCTCAAATCTGGAGCCTGCCTCACTCATTGTCGAAGCGATAGAACTGACGGGATATGCACCAGGAAAAGAGATCTCACTTGTCCTCGATCCAGCATCAAGCGGATTTTTTGAAGACGGCAAATATACGCTGAGAACTGAGAAGAAGGTCCTGACATCAGGTGAGATGACTGACTACTACCACGACATGATAAAGACATATCCAATCATCTCAATAGAGGACGGCCTTGCCGAGGATGACTGGGAAGGATGGGCTGAAATGACCCGTGTTCTGGGCAATAAGATTCAGATCGTCGGAGATGATATCTTTGTTACCAACCCGGAGCGGATCGAACAGGGTATCAGGGAGAAGTCTGCTAACGCGGTTCTCATCAAACTCAACCAGATAGGAACAGTCACGGAGACAAAGGCTGCAGTCAGTCTTGCAAAGCGTGCCGGGTGGGGAGCGATGGTCTCGCACCGGAGTGGTGAAACAAGTGATTCCTTTATCGCTGATCTCACGGTTGCGCTCTCATGCGGACAGATAAAAACCGGCGCGCCATGTCGGGGTGAGCGGGTGGAGAAGTATAATCAACTTATGAGAATTACCGAGATTCTGGGTAGTTCTGCACCCTATGCAGGAATAAAGACATTCAAGTCACAGACCTGATACCAGATACAGAATGTAATATCAGGATCGATATCCCTTTATTTTCTATACGTTACTGGTGATGGGGTTCACCTCAAACCGCTCTTTTCAATACCGTCATTCCATTATTCAGGGGCATATTTCCGCGACAGACGGTGTCCTGAGGCGTGGTTGTAAAAATTTTTAAAGGGCCGGCTCTCATTTCGTGAGGTTCTTATTTATAGAACTACTAATCAACCCTCTTCTACATCGAAGTGATTTAATAATGTCAACACAACTTGGAGGACAGCCCGTTTACATCCTCAAAGAAGGAAGTTCGCGGAATCATGGCCGTGATGCACAGAGCATGAATATTGCCGCAGCAAAAGCGGTTGCCAGTGCTGTACGGTCTACCCTTGGCCCAAAAGGGATGGATAAGATGCTTGTTGACTCTATCGGCGATGTGGTCATCACCAACGATGGTGTCACCATCCTCAAAGAGATGGACATTGAGCATCCGGCTGCAAAGATGATGGTTGAGGTAGCCAAGACCCAGGATGATCAGGTTGGTGATGGTACTACAACTGCCGTTGTCATTGCTGGTGAACTGCTCAAACGTGCTGAAGCACTTCTTGAACTGAATATCCACCCGACGGTAATTGTCCACGGATACCGGATGGCTGAGGAAAAGGCGCAGGATATCCTCAAAAATATTGCAATAGATGTCAAGCCCAAAGACATCGCTATGCTCAAAAAGATAGCCCAGACTGCAATGACCGGCAAGAATGCTGAAGAAGCCAGGGACCTGCTCTGTGACCTGGTAGCAAAGGCTGTAGTCATGGTCGCTGATCCCGATGGCAGTGTTGATACACAGAATATCAAGATCGAGAAGAAGGTCGGAGGGTCAATTGAAGAATCTGAGATTCTCCTGGGAATAGTCCTGGATAAGGAACGGGTCCATCCAGGTATGCCTGTGAAGGTAGCCAAGGCGAAGATCATGCTCCTGAACGCTCCGGTAGAATTTACCAAGACCGAGGTGAGCGCTGAGATAACCTTTACCAGTCCTGATCAGATGCAGGCATTCCTCTCTGAAGAAGAACGGATGCTCAAATCCATCGTTGAGAAGATCATTAAAACCGGTGCGAATGTTGTTATCTGCCAGAAGGCTATCGATGATGTCGCCCAGCATTATCTCTCAAAGGCGGGTATTTTAGCAGTCCGGCGAGTGAAAACCAGCGATATGGAAAAACTTGCCCGTGCAACGGGTGCAGTTGTTATCTCCAGCATTGATGCAATATCAGCAAAGGACCTTGGGTATGCCGGTCTTGTAGAGCAGCGCAAGGTCTCAGGCGATGATATGATCTTTGTTGAAGAGTGCAGGAATCCCAAAGCAGTCACTATCATCATCAAGGGAGGAACTGAACATGTCGTCGATGAACTTGACCGTGCCCTAGAAGATGCAATCCGGGTTGTGTCAGTTGTTCTTGAAGATAAGAAGTGTGTTGCTGGTGGCGGGGCACCTGAAATTGAGCTCTCACTCCGACTCAGAGACTTTGCCTCGACCATTGGTGGTCGGGCCCAGATCGCCATCGAGGCTTTTGCTACAGCCCTTGAGATTATTCCCCGGACCCTTGCAGAGAACGCAGGCCTGGACCCAATTGATATGCTGGTTGCCCTTCGCTCCTCTCATGAGAAAGGTCAGACACGAATGGGACTGAATGTCTTTGAGGGAAAACCGGTTGATATGTTCAAGGAAGGGGTCATTGAACCACTCCGGGTGAAGACCCAGGCGATCTCAAGCGCTTCAGAAGCAGCGGCCATGATACTCAGGATCGATGACATCATCGCCTCTGCAAAGTCTGCGGCACCAGCCATGCCCCCCGGCGGAATGGATGAGATGGGTGGCATGGGCGGAATGGGAATGTAAAACCTGAGTACTGGCCCAAGACACCACCATTTTTTCGCAATCCAGGTAAAAGAAGTCAGTTTTACCATTTCGAGCTATGATCACACGAAGAGATCAATACAGATCCATCGTGCATAGAAACCGACACTCGGCAGCAAAGTTGCAAATATAATAATTATTTTTAGAGGCACAATTAAATATCAACAAGCCTATCTTCCAGAGGGATCCAGAGTTGAAAATTGGAGCCCTATGTGAGGTCTTTTGCATTATCATTAAGATGAAGGGTTACAAAGGGCTAATTCAGAGATTGTAATGAAAATACGAAAAACGTTAAATTTCGACTTAAAATCTGATTAAGGTCATTTAAAAATAACTATCTCGAAAAAATTACCTGCCGAGTGTCGGATCGATCTCAAAATTGGGCCAAATATTTCGTTATATTGGACACATCTATTCCCGGATCTCCCCTTGGCCCGGGCATTAGTTCATGTCGGTGAAGTAGAAGATAGCGCCCTGATATTGCGGAGGATAAATTGGATTCAGGGGAAATCCATCAATTTACACAGATTTTTCTAAAGGTTTTGACTGGATCCATTGATCACAAATAGTGGGTATTTCTAGTGGAAATCGCAACAGTAAGGCCGCAATATTGAGCAATTGGATCAACTCCAAGATAGGAGAACAATATTTTCAGAGTTACCGGAGTGAACCGCGAAGCGATTTTTGGGGGTTTCTTATTCAGAACAATCAAGATATTTCTCCCCGAATGCAATAATTCCCGCCCTGATTGTTGGGAAAAGGTATTCTCGACCAATAATATCTTCAATCCCGGTTTTCTGAATCATTCCCAGAAGCAGATCATTTGCTCCCGAAATACCCACCGTGATTCCCTGCTCTAAAAGCTCCTCATGCAACTCTTTAAATGTATCAGCTGCAGAGGTATCAATATCCGGAATCGCTGATGCATCAATTAAAAGATACCGAATGGGCTCCTCGGATTTACGAATAATATCCCTAATATCAGTCACTAGAAATGATGCATTCGCAAAGAAGAGCGGAGCATCAAATGAGTACACAACCAATCCAGGGAAGAAATATTTCTCTCCCCCAAGAGCGATTCCATGAAACCCATCTACCCCTTCCTGAATCCCCAAAATCGAGGTGTGAGGCCGATATACCCGTTTGATAAATTCGAGTAATGAAAACCCGACTGCAAGGGCAACTCCCTGAATCAGACCAAATACCAGAACCCCGATGAGAGTGAGAATCGCTAAATAAAATTCACTCCGGCGTGCATGATAGATACTTTTGAATTCCCCAATATCAATAAGACTGACTCCAGCCATGATAATAATCGCACCCAGAGCAACCATGGGTAGATTGTGAAGAATCGAAGTAAAAAATAAGAGAAAGAGTATAACAAGTCCTGCGGCAATAATTCCAGATAACTGAGTTTTATTTCCAGAATCATTATTTACCGCTGATTTAGTCTGGCTCGCCCCAACTGGGAAAGCCTGGAAAAGTCCGGTACAAACATTCGCTGCTCCAAAAGCGATAAGTTCCTTGTTAGAGTCAAGCGAATAATGATTTTTTTTAGCAAATACCCGGGCGGTAAGCGTGCCATCGGTAAATAAAATTATTGATATGGCAATAGCAGCTGGAAAAATCGTTTGAAAATCTGAAAAGCTGATGATTGGAATCTGAAACGAAGGCAAACCACCGGTGATCTCTCCCACGATGGCAACCCCGTATTCTGAAAGATTCATGACTGTTGATACAATTATCGCACCGATAATGACAATCAGAGGGCCGGGCATCCTTGGAGCAAAAAGACGGAACATGATGAGAATGGTAAGGGTGATGATCCCAAATACGAGGGTGATAATATGAGTCTGGTCCAGTTTTGTAAGAATTTCTATTACCTTTAAAAAAATATCATCACTCGAAAGACTAATACCAAAAAACTTTCCAATCTGGCTGATGACGACAATCAAAGAGGTTCCGGTGATATACCCGGTAAGAATAGGCTTTGAGAAGAAATCAGATACAAATCCCAGCTTGAAACGACCTGCAACAAGACAGATAGTCCCAATAAGTATTGCTATTGATGCTGCAAGAACTGAATAGCGTGCATAATCTCCCATTGCCATAGGAGCGACAGTGGTAGCCATCAGGATAGCAGTTGTTGATTCAGGCCCGATAATGATCTGCCGGGAACGGCTGAACAGAGCATATATCAGCATTGCAACAAACCCGGCATACAATCCAACTACCGGCGTGAACCCTGCTAACTCTCCATATGCAAGATTTGAAGGGATCAGAACGGCAAAAACAACCACTCCTGCAACAAGGTCATTTCGCAGCCAGTTCCGGTTATAATTGCGTAAACTATCTAGTCCTGGTAGATATTCAAAGAGACGTTGAGCACGAGAAACCAGATTACTATCTCCCTCTGATGGTCCAAATGACTGGGTAATATCAATCACCTGTTATGATACCAATTAGAGGACAATCAAACTATAAATATCCATACATTGCGGAGGTTTGTATGATATCAGGTAAACCTTATAACAAAATATTCACAAAAAAGATTCAACGTATCAGAACGTTGCATTCTATGCATCGACCGGGACTCGAACCCGGGTTTAGGCGTTGGCAACGCCTAGTGATGACCACTACACTATCGATGCGTTGATGTGCTCTCTTACGTGGGTTTGACAAGTATAAATAACTAACCCACCCAGATCCCCAGCATCGTATTACCAACGTCAGAAATAATACAACAGGTTAATATTTTTTTATCCCTAATCTCATACGATGATTCCCCTCATGATAGATTGCATCGGGAAAAAAGTGGTAATTTTCGGCGGAGGGGAAGTAAGCGCCCGAAAATCGCGATATTTTTCTGATGAGGCTGAGGTGACAGTCTACAGCAGAACCTTCTGTGATGCGTTCGGAGATCTTCAGGTACGACAGGTGATCAGGACCTTAAGCGCCGGTGATCAGGACCTTACAGATCTCATTGCAGGAGCGTTCCTGGTAATTACCACCACCCAGGATCAAATTCTGAACAATGAAATCATCGCACACTGTCGCCATGCAGGGGTTCTCTGCAATAATGCAAGTGGACAAGCAGGAGATGTCACCCTCCCGGCAAAGATATCAGGGGAGAGATATACCATCGCTGTCAGTACCGCAGGTGCAAGCCCGGCGGTTGCACGTTATATCAGAGAGGATCTCCAGGAACGACTTGCTTACCTGGATCAGATGATATCTCTCCAGGAATCACTCCGCTGCAGGCTGAAGAGTGAGGGAGTTGCGGAAGAGAAGCGTCGTGCCATTCTCACTGCATCGCTGCGGGATCAAGAGATCTGGGATACCCTCCCAAAGGGACAGGATGCAGCATTGGAACTCATAGAGGAGCGATATTCTCCATGAAACGGACATTGTATGCACCGCTGACCCTTGCCGGGATTTCCCATCATACTGCAACAGTCCCAGAAATCGAACAATTCAGATTCCCTGATGAAGATGAATTCCTGGTTGCGGCGCGTGAACGGTTCAAAGGGGTCGCTCTCCTGCAGACCTGTAACCGGGTCGAAGTGATGGCACATGGTGATCCTGATATGCTCATCGACTTCCTGGCTGAACAGGGGCGATCGAAATTTACACTCTTGAGAGATGTAGAAGCACTCTCACATCTCCTTGAACTGGCAGCAGGCATCGACTCGATGGTGATCGGGGAAGATCAGATCCTCGGACAACTCAGAAGATCACTCACCAGAGCCGAAGAGCTCGGGGTTGCAAGCCCGATACTCTCACTGTGTATTAACAAAGCAATTCATACCGGATCTGAAGCAAGGCTCAGAACCCAGATCAACCAGGGTGCCGTCTCGGTAGGCTCTGCAGCGGTCCAGCTCGCAGAAGAGCAACTCAGCACCCTTGCCGGAAAGCGTATCCTGGTCATCGGAAGTGGGGAGATGGGAATCCTGGTAACCCAGGCACTGGCAGCTAAACATCTCTCTGCGATCTACGTTGCAAACCGGACCCTTGACCGTGCCCGGGTTCTTGCCCACAAGATCGATGGAACCGCAGTGCCCATGGATGATCTCTATCAGTACCTCACTCTCTCTGATGTGGTCATCTGTTGCACCTCAGCCCCCCATCCCGTTGTCAAAGCTGATGAGCTGAGTCAGGCGGTTAAGCGAAGAATCTGGCCCCTGGAGGGAGTTATGCGGCCACTCATCATAGTGGACATCGCTCAGCCCCGTGATGTTGAGGAAGCAGTTGGAGAGATAGACGGCGTATGCCTCTTCACCATCGATGACCTGAAACAGGTCAATGACTCAGCAACGCGGTTCAGGCAGGAAGCAGCATACAAGGTCAGGGAATATCTTGAAGAAGAACTGGACCAGTTCATCAGGCTCTATAACCGGCATGCTGCTGACGAAACCCTCTCATCACTGTATTCCTGGGCTGAAACAGTCAGGATCAGAGAGCGGGATCGGGCATTTGCCCGGCTTCAGGGATCAGATGAGCGTACCCGTGACATTACCGAAGACCTGACCAGGGCCCTGACCAGAAAACTGCTTGCAGATATCACGATGTCAATCCGGGCATGCGCTGAACGAGGAGAGATCAAGCGTGCTGAAGAACTAGTATCAGCAATAACCCGCGGAGAAGGACTATGTTCCCACAAGTCAGAATGAGGAGACTCAGAAGAAGGATTATTCGCCCGCTTCTGACCGAAACCAGAATCGACAAAACAGATCTCATCGCTCCGCTCTTCTTTGATGAGACTGCAGGCGACCCAGTACCGATAGCATCGATGCCAGGTGTATTTCGATACCCCCCAGCTCAGGCTGCTGAAGTCTGTAAAAATCTTGCAGCACAGGGTATCAGGGCAGTACTTCTCTTCGGAATCCCGGCAGAGAAGGACGAGGAGGCATCCGGAGCCCATGCCTCCAGCGGAGTTATCCAACAAGTCATCCAGGCAATTAAAACAGCAGTTCCTGATATGGTAGTCATTCCGGATCTCTGTGCCTGTGAGTATACCTCCCATGGTCATTGTGGGATCATCGGAGACTGCCAGGATGGAATTGACCTCAAAAATGATGCATCACTGGAACTGATGCAGAAGATAGCACTCTCATATGCACGAGCAGGAGCAGATATTGTCGCTCCCTCCTGTATGCTTGATGGTATGATAACTGCCATCAGAACCGCCCTTGATAAAGAGGGATTTGAAGAGGTTCTCATCATGTCGTACTCGTCAAAGTTCTCCAGCAGTCTGTACGGGCCGTTCAGAGAAGCAGCAGGTTCAGGATTTTCCTTTGGAGATCGTCAGTCCTACCAGGCTCCGGTTGGAAACCATCGTGAAGCGGTTCGTGAGTCAGAGATGGATGCTGCCGAAGGAGCAGATATCCTCATGGTCAAACCAGCCGGATGGTTTATGGACATCATAGCCGAGGTTAAAAACTTAGGTCTGCCGGTCGCTGCATATCAGGTATCAGGGGAGTATTCCATGATCCGGGCTGCAGCTGCTAACGGGTGGCTTGATGAGCGTAGAATTGTAATGGAGAGTCTGATCTGTCTGAAACGGGCAGGGGCAGATCTGATCATCACCTATTTTGCAGAATCAGTATGCAGGTGGTTAGATGAAGAGCAGTGAATACTTCAATAGTGCAAAGAAGGTAATTCCAGGTGGAGTTTCAAGTCCGGTCAGGGCGATAAAGCCTTATCCATTCTATGTCACCAGCGGGAGTGGCTCCCATATTACCACCGCTGATGGAACTAATCTGATCGACTGCTGCGGAGCATATGGCCCACTTATCCTGGGTCATGCGAATCCAGTAGTGAAAGCGGCCATCACCAGTCAACTCGATAACGGCTGGCTATATGGAACACCCACACCCGCTGAAGTGACCCTCGCAGAGAAGGTCACCACAGATCACCCGTCGATGGATATGGTCAGGTTTGTATCTTCGGGATCAGAAGCTACCATGGCGGCAATCCGGCTTGCACGGGGATACTCAGAAAAGCCTGATATCATCAAGATAGAAGGCGGATTTCACGGAGCCCATGATGGGGTGCTGGTTCAGGCTGGTTCAGGTTGCACCACTCTCGGCCAGCCAGATTCAGCAGGGGTGCTTGCTGATCTCGTGCAACATACCCGGCAGATCCCGTACAACAACATCGAGTCACTCGTCTCACTTCTTGAAAAGGATGCTACTACCATTGCGGCACTCATTATGGAGCCAGTCCTCGGTAACATCGGCCCGGTCCTCCCCGAAACCGGATACCTGGCCGAGGTCAGAAAGGTGACCAGAGAGCATGATGTGCTCCTCATCTTTGATGAAGTCATCACCGGATACCGGCTTGGCATCGGGGGTGCCCAGGTGAAGTTCGGTATTAAACCTGATCTGACCACCCTGGGAAAAATTCTCGGTGGAGGGCTTCCAATCGGTGCATTTGGAGGAAGAAGGGAGATAATGGAACTTATTGCCCCTTCAGGACCGGTTTACCAGGCTGGAACCTTCTCTGGAAACCCGCTCTCACTCAGTGCCGGTATTGCAACCCTTGACTGGATTCATGCTCATCCGGGGATATACACAGATCTGGAGACCAGGACTGCTATGATCGAAGAGGCATGTACCGGCAAAGAAGGATCCTTTGTCAGACTGGGATCTATGTTCAAATACTACTTCAGATCAACACCGCCACAGGATTATCGCGAAGCCAAAGAGGCAGATGCCACCCGATTCAGAGGATTCTGGGAGAAGATGCTTGCAGCCGGAGTCTTCCTCCCCCCATCCCAGTTTGAGACCAACTTCCTCTCTATCGCTCATACCGATCAGGATCTGAAGACTATCTGCGAGGCATACTCTGCATGCATCTGAAGATTGGCACCCGTTCATCAACACTTGCCCGTGCACAGGCAGAGAAGGTTGCACACCTCCTTACTGATGCCGGGACCACCACTGAACTCGTCTTCATCTCAACTGTGGGTGATGAGAGAACCACCGTTCCCCTCCATGAGATCGGAGGACAGGGAGTCTTTGTCAGGGCTCTGGATGATGCCCTGCTTGATGGCAGAATTGATATTGCAGTCCATTCAATGAAGGACATTCCTGCAGAACGGCCTGCCGGTCTTATAACAGCGGCAATCCTGAAGCGGGATTCACCTGCTGATTACCTCGTCACCGAGAAGGCACCTGAATCTGTCAGAATAATCGGGACTTCAAGTACGAGACGGACAGCCCAGATCCTACGATACAGGCCCGGGACCGAGATCAGACCACTTAGAGGAAACGTGGATACCAGGCTTGCAAAGCTTCGTGCCGGGGAGTATGATGCCATCATCCTGGCTGAAGCAGGCCTGGAGCGACTCTCTCTCTCCCTCCCCGGAGTACAACTGAGTCCACAGGTCCATGTACCTTCAACCAACCAGGGGACCATCGCGGTTGTAAGCCGTGATGAGAAAGAGGTCAGGGAGATTCTCTCCTCCATCGATCACCCGGAGACCAGGATTGATACGATGATCGAACGAACGGTCATGGAGGAGATAGAAGGTGGCTGCTTTACTCCACTTGGGGTGTACTGCCATGATCAGTACCTCATTGCAGAAGTTCTCTCTCTTGAGGGGGACCGGGTATTCAGACTTGAAAAGAGTGTCAGGAATCCTGTAGAAGCCCGCCAGTTTGGCAGGGAAATCAGGGCAGGAGCCGGTGACCTCATTCGGGAAGCATACGAACGGCTTGGGATATCATGACTGAAGTGAACAATATAGAAACAGGCACTAACGAGAAGGCAGCAGGAAAGGTATACCTTGTCGGGTCGGGCCCGGGTGGCTGTGATCTTCTCACCATCCGCGCAAGAACCGTGATTGATCAGGCAGATATAATCCTGTATGATCAGCTCCCTGGGGATGAGGTCCTTGCTTCTCTCCCGAAAAGCGCAGAGCTTATCGATGTCGGCAAGTACGGTGACCGGCACATGCGTGAACAGGATGAGATAGAACTTCTGATGATAAAGAAGGCAAAAGAGGGCAAAAAGGTCGTCAGGCTCAAGGGTGGGGATCCTTTCATGTTCGGCCGCGGCGGGGAGGAACTTGAGACCTGCCGGGCACATAATGTTGCCGTGGAAGTTGTACCCGGTGTTACAAGTGCCATCGCGGTCCCGGCATCAGTCGGGATCCCGGTTACTCATAGAAAGTTCGCTTCCCAGGTAACGGTCATCACCGGCAACGAGGATCCTACCAAAGAAGAGTCTGCCATAGACTGGGAATGGCTTGCACGCAGCCAGGGAACCATTGTAGTCCTGATGGGAGTTAAAAACCTCCCAAAAATCGCAGAAATCCTGATCAGATACGGGCGTAACCCGCAGACCCCGGTTGCGATAATTGAACGGGGACTCCGGATGGACCAGCATGAGACCATAGGAACACTCACCGATATTGCAGGGAAAGCGGATGCGGCAGGGGTCAGACCTCCGGCAGTAATCGTCATCGGCGGGGTTGTCTCCCTGTATCAATCAGAAGAGGGACGGATCATATTGCCGCACCCCTCACTCTCTCAGTAAGACCATTTTCCTTTTTGTAAAACACGACGTACTAATCTTTTTTTTGAGAGAGAAGGATTATAATACTCAACCCAGATAGTATCGATCATGACAGGGCGAGTGCCCTCAGTCGATGATGGCCTTGCATGGGTGAAATGACAGACCCGGGTTACCCACCCGCACTCTGAAGTCAAGCCAATATGAGGCCTGAAAACCATCAAATCCCCCAGTTCTCGAAACAGGGGAAGATTCATTATCTTGATGGGGTAAGATCATACTGTCAGAAGAAGGCTTATAAGCCATGGGGAGCGTAAAATGAAACGAATTTCAGCATTAATGGCTGCTGTGATGATCGGTGTGATCCTTGCAGCAATGATAACCCCGGCATCAGCAAGTGCCGGGTATTACTGGTCAAAGAGTGGATATCTTTACCAGGGACAGGCGGCGACCTATGAGATTCAGGTTGATTGTGGCGCCCAGCTGGTGCTTCAGGCACCATACGGATCCAATTACCAGCTCTATGCAATGCGCAGCCCAATAGGAAGCTGGCCTTCAGAGAGCTACATCATGGCCCACTATGACCAGGCAGAACTCTCATACAACCAGGTCAAATATATGAACCTTGGTCAGGGATCCTGGTATGTTGTCGTGTACGGATCAACTGGATTTGGCCAGTTCAGCCTTGACGCATCAAACACCTGTTCAAGCCCTGACCCAGGATACAATGATCCCTGCTATGGAAACCCTGGCTGTGGATCAACCTGTGCACCCTTTGCCACTGACTACAAGACCGGATTCCTGAACACAGGAGAAGCAAAGACGTATACATATACCATAGGAGGGGACCGGAATTATATCGAGTGGATCCTCAAGGGACCCTGCGGTGAGGAGGTCATCCCGATGATGATGATGTCGGCTTCTGAGGTTGGAGTGATGAGGAGCAGCTACTGTGGTACCAACTTTGCCCTGTATATCTACAAGGATTGTGATCCCCGGTATGGCAGCTGTCGTGCAATTCGTGCAGATACCAGCTCAGGCTCAAGCAAGTATGTCGGTGTCACGTATCCAACAGCGGGATCCCGGTACTATGCCCAGGTATATGCACGGGGTGGAAGCGGCTCATACTCACTGTATGCCCGCAGCTACAAGTGCCAGGATGATGTTATCGTGATGATGAGTCAGACTCCTGACACGGTCACGATGATGTCTACTGCATCAGATGTTGAAGCTCCGGTTGGCATTTTGTCCAACAGCTGATACAAAATATCACCTTTTGGTGTCCCTTTTTTTGTTTTCGAAAATTATTGCAGAATACAGGCGAGAAAAAAGGAACCCGTGATGGGTCTCAAAAGACCTGATTATTCCAGCTGGTGAACAAGAAGCCCGCTCAGCAGTTTTGGCTCAAACCAGGTGGACTTTGGTGGCATAATCCCACCCTCATCAGCGATCTCACAGACGGTCTGGACATCAACCGGTTGCATTGCGATAGCAGCCGCATACTCTCCGGAGTCAACCTTCTCCATCAGATCCCTGACTGGTCGCGCACCTCCAAGATACTGAAGCCTGGGATCAGCCCGCGAATCCACAATATTCAGCAGGGGTATCAGAACTTTCTCCTGTAGGACTGATACATCAAGAGCGTCTATCCGTGAGTTGGATCGACTGCGGGGTATGGTGCATTCATACCAGACTCCCTTCAGATACAGGTGGAAAATATGATCTTGTCCCTGCCCCTTGCAGGGAAGCGTGTAGAGGGTAACATCCACGCTGCCATAAGGAGTTACCGTCGCAACACCCCGGAGGGCATCCAGGAATGTGGCAGGGGTAAACTCCTCCAGTGTGGTCAGAAGGCGGCTATAGCCATGAACTTTTACCTCATCCTCGGCAAAGATGACACCCATCACATGATAGGTCTCTTCCGGAACTGCCATACCCCGGGCTTTTCTCCGCTCAATGATGTTTACTGCTGATTTGCACCGGTGATGACCATCTGCAATATACAGGGCAGGCATCGAGGAGAAGAAGTTCATGAGCTGACTGATCCGGTTTGGATCAGATATACCATACATCTGATGAACACTGCCGTTGGCAGCAGTAACTTCCATCAGAGGGGATCCGATGCTGTACGCCTCATTCAGAACTGCTGCGACTCCACAGCTTTTGTGGTGAAGAAGAACTACCGGACCGGTGTTTGCATTCACCGTATCAATATGCCGGGTTCTATCTTCCTCCTTGTCGTACCTGGTGAGTTCATGCCTGCGGATGATCCCCTGCTCATACTCACGAGTGTCTATACAGCAGGCAAGCCCGGTGTAAGAACGGCCATCATGTATGACCCTGTACACATAGAATGCAGGGACAGACTCCTTAAAAAAAAGACCCGAACTCAGATACTCATCAAAGAGAGTCCGGGAGAGTTGATAGACCTCATCAGCATACGGATCCCCATCAGGGATGAGAGCATCTGCCCTGCTTATCCTGAGAAAACTCAGGGGCTGTTCTGTAATAATCCCGCGTGCCTCCCCGGCACTTACTACATCATACGGGACTGCAGCGATATCCTGAGCCCTGCCTTCTGCCGGCCTGACTGCAGCAAATGGGTATATTTTGACCATGGAATGAAACCAGTCTCCTTATACCTATTCCCCTGCCCCTATATGAGATCAGTGACAAACATGTAGAGCGATGGGTACCCCGGATCTTACGATACGCCGGATGAAGGAAGCAGACCTCCCTGCAGTAGAAACTATAGAACAGCATTCATTCACCGATCCCTGGAACCGGGATACACTGATAGAGGCTCTGGAAACATTTCCTGATACCAACTTTATCGCTGAAGCGGCACGACAGGTGGCCGGATTTATCATTTGCGGTGTCGAAGATACTGGTGAAGAGATCTATGGGCATATCTGCAGCCTTGCCGTCTCAAAATTTCATCGTGGACTTGGCATCGGGTCAGCACTCCTCCAGCGGGCAGAATACCAGGTAATGCTCAAAGGTGCAACAGCTATGCAACTTGAGGTCAGAATCTCAAATCAGACTGCCCAGAAATTTTATGAAGGGCTTGGGTATCAGCCGGTCTTTCAGGTTGCCGGATATTATGCAAACACTGAAGACGCCCTGGTTATGATGCGATGGTTCAAGTACTAGAGTACTACCTTTTTTTAGCTGAATCAGATCTACATTCAACCACGAACTAATTATGCTTGTAACCGAAGGTCATGGGAAGCTCCGGGCTCTGATGCCATTAAACCATTGATAACGTATGTCACAACTAAACCATCTGATCATGCTTTTTCTGATACTGCTCAGTTCGTTATTCGTGTTACCGGCCTGTGCAACAAATGAAAGTGCGTTCGATCTCGCCATAACCACCCTTCAGGCAGCACCATCCAGTGCACCTCAAAGTCCTCTGTATATAGTTTATACTGTTGAAAACAAGGGAACCCGTACCTCGATGACTGATACCCTGAGCATGTATCTCTCGCCTGACCAGAATATCAGTGCGGCTGACTACCTGATCGGGACGAGTGAATTTTCGTTCCTCAACCCAAAAAAATCGATAAACAAAGGATTTATCGGAACAATTCCGGCTGATATCCCAACCGGGACCTATTATGCCGGTGCTCTGCTTATCCCCAATTTTGACCAGATGAAAGATGGTAATATTGAAGACAACAGCATTGTTACCGATCTGGTAACAATTACCAGGGTGTATAAACGCCCTCAGGAATGGTATAACGAAAGAATTAGTGATCTGGTTCTCACCTACACCAATACAGAACGCTCCATAAGATCCCTTGGAGCCCTTACACGGGATACTGACCTTGATGTAATCGCCCGGGAGAATAGCCAGGACATGGCAACGCGTCAATTCTTTGATCATAAAAATCCGGACGGTGAAGATCCAATTGATCGGGCAAAGCGTCATGGATATAATCAATTCCGTGTTCTGCCAAACGGAATCGACTTCTATGGAATAGGTGAAAATATCGTTAAAATTCCAATAGGAAAAGTCTACCAGTTCGGGGACATCATCCCTGATGACCCGGATCAACTGGCAAAAAGCGCGGTGATATCATTCATGAACAGCCCGGCCCACAAAGAAGCTTTATTGCTTCCAGAACATGAGAAAATTGGGATTGGAACTGCGTTTGACGGAGAGTATTACTACATAACTCAGAACTTTTTTTAAAAGAGGGGAGATTCCCCTCATACCTTAAAGGAACTCAGCCGGGTATGCAGGTGGCCGGACTGTTCCTCTACCTCCTGGATTGAACTATTGATCTCCTCAACAGATGCGCTCACCTGCTCTGCAAGCGATGACAACTCCTCCACCTGCTTCAGGTTATCTGTAGTCAGGCGGATACCTTCCTGTGCAGTATTTACCACAGAAGTTGAGATATTTGCCTGATCTTCAATTGCCCTGACGATCTCATCCATATCACGGGTCACTTCGGTGGCACCAACCACCATCAGGTTAAGAGACTCCAGCGTCTTGGTCACACTCTCAACCCCGAAGGCTATCTCAGTATGCGATGAACGGATTGCTCCAGAAGTCTTCTCACTACTTCGCTGGATTGCAGTAATCACATCAGAGATATGGTCTGTTGCCTTCCTCGCATCAGCAGCAAGATTCTTCACTTCTCCGGCAACTACTGCAAAACCTCTTCCGGCATCACCTGCACGGGCAGCTTCTATTGCCGCGTTGAGAGCCAGGAGATTGATCTGACCAGCGATATCATTGATCATCTTTACAATCTTATTGATCTCGCGGATCTGGGTATTGAGTTCATCAATATCCTCAACACTCTCCTGAGCTATCCGTTTCACCACATCCATCCGGTCATTCGCCTCTTTGCCGAGTTTCTGTGCCTCACTCCCCCGAACCGTAACATCACGGGCATGACGAAGGATCTCCTGAGAGGTACTGGTGATCTCCTCATTTGATGCTGACAGGTTTGAGATCTGATCAGTAATATCCTCGATATGTGCGATTAGCTCCTTCCCGGTATCAGCTGACTGTTGAGTAGTATGCACTACCTGCTGGGTTGCATGAGCGATCGAACCAGACCCCCGGCTGATCTCCTGCATAGTATCTGATACCTGCACCGAAACCCGGTTTACTTCCTGAAGCGTAACTCGGAGGGCTTTTATCGTCCCGATGGCATCTGTTTTTACCGATGAGAGTGGATCATTGTCTCTGACCATAACCTCAGTAGTCAGATCACCGGCAGACACCTTCTCAAAGGCTGTACCAAGGTCTTTGGCACTCTCATCCAGCCTGCTAGAGTGCTCTTCAGACTCGGCGATCATCCGCTTAATCTCTTTCTCATTACGTATCTCATCGGTCCGGTCCTTGTAAGTTGACATAATATTGACAACATTTTCGTTATTGTCAAGAAGAGGAATGATATCCTGCTCTATATGATGCACACCAGCAGGGAACTTGACGACCAGATGACCAGTCACTGCTTTTTTTGTCGCAAGAGCATCGCGAAGACCTGAACCGGATTTTTCAATGACCGTAAAGTCATGAGCCCTCATGGTAAGGATCTCACGTTCGGTGTACCCACTCATGAGCAAAAATGAATCATTGACCTTCGTGATCTTCATATTGAGATCCATGAGCAGGAGCGGGAGCGGGTTCTGATTAATCATGGTCATCTCCTGCTGCTGAAGTTCACGGATCTTCTCCATCTGCATCTTCATCTCAATGATTGATGCCTTGCGCTCAGTAATATCACGAAATGTTGCCTGGGTCCGCTTTCCTTCAGGGAGTTCAACGACTTTCAGGGTTACCTCGGAGTCAAATGAAGTTCCATCCGCCCGGTTTAAAACACATTCAAAATCCTGAGGGATCCCCCTCATTGCATTCTCATAACGTTCACGGAAGAATTGAACCGATGAGACTCCATCCTGCTGAATGGGAGGCGCCAGATCCTTAATATTTTTCCCGATGATCTCCTGGCCGGCAGAAAATCCAAATATTTCCCAGGTGGTAGTATTACACTCAACAAGTGTCTCACCGTCAAAGAGGGTAATTGCATCATAGGCCGAATCTATCATCAGGCGGTATTTCCGCGCCTCGGATTCACGGAGAATTTCTATCTCTTTGCGCTTCTTTCGGTTAATCGATTCACGAATCTCTCTCTCAATCACGGGGATGAGTGGTTTGAGATTTCCCTTGAAGATATAATCATGCGCACCACTCTTCATAAGCGATACAGCGGTATCTTCACCAATTTCACCAGATATTATAATGAACGGAATGTCAAGGTTGTGCCTTGAAAATTCCTGGAGCACTTCAAGTCCGGTGAATCCGGGGAGTGAATAATCACAGAGAACTACATCCCAGTCCTTGGATTCAAAAGCCTTTTTCACCGATTCAAGGGTATCAATCCTCTGTAGGTCAGGAATATATCCCCCTTTTTTCAGCTCATGAAGCACCAAAAACGCATGATCTTCATTATCCTCCACAAAAAGAATTTTTATATGCTTATCTGTCAAATTGGCCATCCTTCATGCCCCAAACTTCATCCCACGATACTTTGCAAATTATAATTAAATTACACGGTCTACCTAATAG
>DATMXW010000164.1:0-18541 GCA_035561295.1 Methanospirillum sp.
TCAGGCGATTGAAGCGAAGATCAAGTTTTCTTTTGTGGCGATGGATGGTTTTTATGGAAAACAACCTTGGTTACTCACCCGCATTGAGAAGAAAGGAGTTACGTATGTAGCCGATATTGGTTGTAAAGATCGCGTTATTATTGAAAAACCGGAGTATGGCCTTCCTCCAAAAAAGGGTATCCTAGGCAGCAATCCATCAATAATAAAAGTCCTAAACACGATTCCCGTCAGTGTGGAAGAGATTAAAAAGACCATAGTTCGGTGGAGGACAATTCGGATCAGGGAGTCGACAGAGGGATTTCTTGAAGTAAAATTTACTGCCCTCAGGGTTTGGAGGATTGACAAAGATGTTCATGAACCAATCGCAGTTTGGCTTCTAATTCGGAAAGACCTTGATGATTCGAATGTGAAATATTCATTATGCAACGCTTCTCCTATTCAAACATGGAGTAAACTTGCGAGAATGCAGAGTGAAAGGTACTGGATTGAACGGTCAGTTCAGGATGCAATTGATCTCGCTGGAATGGAAGATTATCAGGTACGAAATTGGGATGCATGGCATAATCACCTTATAGTCCCGGAAATGCATGACGAGTCGTTTATTTAAATCTCCAAATCACCAATAGAATTGAAAAGGGAGCAATTATATGTAATTAAGATTGGCTCCACCGTTATGTGTTATTGCAACACATAACGATTGAGTAATTCTTTCTTATCACTATAACTTTGCCCTCAATTAGAGAATAATCTTTGCATATCCCTCTGGAATTACAACCTCGTTATGTGTTCTCGGGAATCTAGGAATCACATGGCTCTGGTATTATTGGCAATGATGTGAGTGACAAAAGAACAGAAGCTTTTTTAGGCGAAAAAAGAGGATAACCCTCCAGGATGTTGCGAAGATAATCCAGACCCTGATTCCTAAAAAAAAAAATCTTCTTTGAGCATTGCAAAAATAATCATCAGAAATCATAGGAATTGGAAGGACACACGGAGGTGTAAAATGAAGAAAAAGAAAACACCACTCGTCTGCTAGTACATCGAAGCCAGGTGTGTGTGCAAATATGTCAAGGATAGCTCCCGGCTTCGCAATATTTCTAATTTTCTACCCATTTAGCATTTATGGTCCACACATTATTTGTGAAGTTGAGAATTTAACCGAAAAGATTAGGTCAAATTGAAAGTAATCGCTTCATTCATCTCTTTAACTGCAAAACCCTCACAAGGTCGCGATTGAACTTGACATTTTTGAGCTATCCTGATGAAGATATTATTTATATACTGAAAAGATGACCTATGACTTAGGGCTGGTCAAGATTGAATGAGCGACCCTGGTCAATTTTGGATGAGCGAATACATATGGCATAGTCAGTTGAAACTTAACTTACCCACTTGAAACGACGAAGAGCCAGAAAATGTATTAATTTCGTGTAGTATCACCAGAGATACTACGCAAAATTTGCAGAGTAAATTGATTTCATAGTTGGAGCGACATATGAGCGTTTCCAAATGTGAAGTGTATATCACCTCCACCACTCAGATTCAGAATACAAATTCCAGATATGAGTTGATGAACATATCAGGGTAAGGAGCTCGAAAATAATGACTGACGATCTAAAAGTAAAAGCCCATAAGGCTGTCGATGATGCCCGCGTAAAAACCCATGCCGTAATTGATGACGTGTCTGTTGCCGCCAATAAGATAGGTAAAGATGGGAAAAAAGATACACAAGATATAATTGATGATGCAAAAATTGACGTTCATAAAAAAGTGGCTGATGCCAAAATTGCAACTCATCAGGTCGGATCAGATTTAAAGAAGAAGTGATGGTGACATAATACATGGCTGATTTAATCTATCTCGCGGTTGTTTTCCTTGTACTTGCTCTGGTCTTTGCGATAATGGGAATGCGTGGGATAGCTGGGTTCTCCATGGAGATAGCGAAATGGTTTGTCATAATCTTCGTGGTAGTGGCGGTTATTACGTTCCTGTTTGGCGGTTCCATACTAGGCGGAGCCGTATAACATCTCGTTATTCATTGTTCCTCGGAAAAAAAAGATCTTGTGGTGGTATACCCGAAAATTCCCCAATGCTGTGTACACCCTTTTCGTTCATTTTTTGTGTCTATTCAGGTCGGAATAGCTAATGTGTTGCATTTGAGGCGATAAAGAGAACCCAAACGTTGAGACGGCTGGCGACTGCCATTATCAGAGAATGAAAAGTACCTGTTGATTATGGAGCAATCCGGTTGTAATGACCAGGGTCAGACAACTTCGGGAGTGAATTACCCGGTAGAGCGATCAGACCGACGGATCTTCTGTGATGAAGTAAGGTTACTGGAAGATATTATAACCCCATGTCGCTCAATGCCCGGACAGATAATATCCATTTCCATGAACCATACCTGTCTGCACTATCAGTGATGAATAGGATATATAAATTCGACGAACTCCCGATTATGCGCCTTTCAATTTTATCGCTTTCCTGATAGAACTTAACAGATCCTCCTGTATGAATGGTTTCTTAATAATACCACAATATGCCACCTGCTGCATCCGTTCAGATGTATGTTCAGACGTATAGGCAGTGATGAAGATCAGGGGAATCGAATATTGGTCTAAGATCTGGCGAGCCGTCTCTATCCCGTCAAGCGATCCGGCAAGTCCGACATCCATCAGGATAAGATCAGGTCGGGGGGACTTTTCGAGCAATCGGATAACTCTCTCACCGGAGTAAATCGGTTCCAGAACCAGGTATCCTGCTGATTCTAGAATTTCCATAAGATGGAGGGCGATTAGGCCATCATCTTCCACAACCATGATAGTTTCTCCAGTCATGTATAATTCTCCTTATTGTTCAGCCGGAAAATAAACGCGGTTCCTTTGTCCCCCCGGATCTCCACATCTGCCCGAAGCTGATGACGGGCAAGGAATTTCACCAATTTGAGTCCAAGCGAATTTGCTGTCAGAGGATCGAACTCTGGTGGTAGCCCACACCCATTATCCGACACAATCAGTATATATGTTCCTTCCTCAGCGGTAAGCGAGACCTGGATCATACAGGGGTCTCGATGGCTCTCACTATGGTTGAACTCAGGGAGGAATGCGTATTTGAACGAGTTGGTCACCAGCTCGTTGATGATCAGGCCGGCCGTTGTGGCCCGGGGGAGATCAAGAACCACTCCCCGGGCGTCAGTAGAGGTCAGGATTTTCAAACTCCCTTTGTAAGAATCGGCGATATGGTTAACCAGTGTTGGGAGGTAAATCTCCATGTCTACGTTTGAAAATTTCCCGGTCCTGTATAGCGTCTCGTGGATCAGAGCCATACTCCGGGCCCGACTCTGAAGGTCTTTGCGGAATGCCCGGCCCCTTTCGGTCTCCTCATAGGAACCCTCAAGACTCAGTAGTGAGATGAATGCAGTAAGATTGTTCTTAACCCGGTGGTGAATCTCAGAGAGAAGAACCTCTTTCTCAGCAAGGGCTTCGTTGAGCTGTATCTCCCTGCTTTCAAGCGTATCCAGATTCTGCCTGAGTTTCTCCTGCGTTGATGAAATCTCCTCATAAGCGGAGATGAGATCCTCATTCTTCCTTATCAGATCAATCTCAGCCCTTTTCTGTTCAGTAATATCGTGGCTCGCTCCAATGATTGCAATGAGGTCTCCATCGTCGTTAAATACCGGGGCATCATTGGCATAAATTGGGAATTCATGTCCATCCCGATGTCTTATGACATACTCACCTGACCACATCTCTCCCATACTAAGTCTTTCTGCGATCTCCTGTGCATCATTCTGCGAGAGCACTGGTGTCACTACTTCTCCAAATTTTCGTCCCAACGCCTCTTCCGCTGTCCAACCGTATGTCTTTGTCGCTGCGTCGTTCCAATATATGATCGTATTGCTCGTATCAGCTGCGATAACTGCATCCCCGACTGCATCAAGCATTCGTGCCTGAAGTATGATCCGTTCCTCGTCCTCCTTTCGGTCAGTTACGACAACACTGATCTTAGTATTCTCCTCTAGTGAGAGGGGATTCATGGATATAAGAGCCGGAAGAGACCCTCTAACCTCCTGTCGGATCCGGATCCGGGTCCGACAGGAACGTACCAGGATTCCTGAAATAGCCTCGTCCATCTCGGTTTTGTGTTCAGGACAGACATAATCGAGAATGGAGGTTCCAGGAATCCTCTCGGGAGGAGTCTTCACCATCTCCGCAAACCGGGTATTGGTATACAGAATCGTTCCGGTCCGGGAGAGGGTGAGGGCTCCTTCATGGATATTCTCCACAAGAGCACGGTATGGATGATCTGATCCTTCGAGGGTGTAGATCTTCTGATTTTCGCCATGTGCAATAATAATGGCGTCGACCTCACCAGATCTGATCGCATCGAGCGTGTCTTGAAGTTCCCGTATCTTCTCTCTGAGTTCCTCGATCTCACCTGTAAGCTCAGCATTCCTCTGTTTCAGGGTGTGTTCTATAGGAGTATTTGTTACCATGTGAATCGTCAGGATCGGGAGACGATATCGAGACCTATTATCACTTTCTCCGTTTTTGTCATATCACCAATGACCTTTCTGAGAGGGAGAGGAAGTTTTTTGATAAGAGTCGGAGCAGCGAGCACAAGATCATCTGGGTTCTTTGATGTATCTTGGTAAATATCCACAACCTCAAGTTCATATCTTCCCATCAGAAAATTTTCGCAGATCTTCTTGACATTCTCTACAGCGATCTGGGATCTGGAATTATTACCCGCAATATAGAGACGGAGGACATATTTTTCGGTCTTTTTCCGTTCTAGGGCTGCCTCAAACTCTGCAGTAACATCCTCCTGAGGTATCTCAATTCCCTTTTCCTGTGTCCCTTTTTCTCCCACCATTTATTTCACCTTTTGAAGATCCAAACCGACAAGAACCTTCTCGGTGTTTGAGAGATTCCCAATTATCTTTTTAACCGGAGTCGGGAGTTTTCTTATCAACGTAGGAACGGCGATAATCTGGTGATCCTTTGCAAGCTGCGGGTTTTTTAAGAGGTCGATCACCTCAATATGATAACGATCGTCGAGGTGTTCCTCACAGATTTTTTTAAGATTTGCAAAAGCGGTAAGGGAATTCGGAGTCTGCCCGGCGACATACAGGCGCAGGATCCAGGAATCAACCGTGGATTTATCATTATCTCCTAAAAGATCATGGTTTTTTGATGTTGTTGCCATGTGGTTACCTCGCCCGGGTATCAGAGTTCTCTCTGCTGGATTGTACCCAGATCCTTACGTATTATCGGCATTGGATGTTTCACCCCGGTCAGAACCTTTTTGAATTGGTTCACGTCCCAATGAATTTGTCTCCGCCGGTTTTGGGGGCCTCGAATAAAAGTCGGTATCGCGAGTATCTCATTGGTACGGGCTGTCTCGGGATTTTCTTGACGATTTCTCACGGTTACCGGTATCCTCCGCTTGCGTAATTTTCACAGATCTTTGCGATATTGTCGTATGCAACACAACATCAGGTTGTGTTATTGACAACACATAATCGAAGATCTACGAACCTATCATAGTCCACAGAATCCTTCTATGAGAATTCTCCTGACTTCGTTTTCGGGTCATCATTCTTCTCATTGTTCATTGATCCGCTCTTCGTTGGTTCGCAATATTTTTTGTTATCTTCTCTTCTTCTTTCCTGCGGGAGATGTCCTGCCTGATGAGAAATTTTATCTCATCTTCTTCCCTCGTGTACTTTGCTTTGAGAAGAGCAATCTCATTCTCCATCACCATCTTTTTGTCTTCGAGTTCTCGTTTTTTCCGTTCTATCTCCTCATTTCTGAGGATCCGATCTCCATCCTCACGGCTCTTCTGCGCCATCCGATCAGAACCGAAGAGTACGCCTTCCGTTCCTTTATAGAGATCAAGAAGCTGGATACCCTTCTCTGATAGGACAAACTCCCGAAGCTGGTTGGAGTGTGACATCCCTCGGGCTTTGATTATCGAGAATATCCGGTTACGCTCTCCATTTCCTTCAATATTCTTGAGGATTAGCCAGACATCCATCAATGAGGATACGTGCATCTCGGTCGCTTCGAGAGCGTAGGTCTCGGTAGGAGCGTCATTTGAGAGATTTGTAAAGAGACCGGTTATCTGGAGGGATTTGGCATAATCAATGAGCCGCATGAGCATCGACCTCACCTGGATATCATCCCCGACCGGGTAGAGATTGGATATTGGATCTACAGCAAGCACTTGAGGTTTAAATTCGTCGATAAGACTGAGCATTATCGAAAGATGCATCTCCAGACTGTATGCAGTCGGTCGGACCGCATGAACCTTCAGGAGTCCTTTCTTTACCCATGGTTCAAGGTCGATCCCGATAGATTTCATATTTCGCAAGAGTTGGCTCTCCGACTCTTCATTGATGAGGTAGAGGCATTTTTCGTTCCTCTGACATGCAGCATTGATAAATGTCGAGGCGATACTTGTCTTCCCTGTGCCTGCCTGACCGGACACCAGGATCGATGAACCACGATAAAATCCTTCAACTCCAAGCATCGTATCAAGTCTTTGGATACCGGTCGAGATGCGATCGGTCGAGGCAGTGTGAGTCAGGGACATTGAGGTGATCGGAAGAACTGATATGCCGGAACTGCTTATGAGGAACGGGTATTCATCCGTCCCATGAACACTCCCACGGTACTTGACAATCCTGAGACGGCGAGTCGCAATCTGGTTGAAAACACGGTGATCGAGGGTGATAACGCAATCAGCAACATACTCTTCGAGTCCGTATTTCGTGATCGTCCGGTCTCCACGCTCACCGGTGACAACGGTGGTCATGCCCCGGTCTTTGAGCCAGAGAAAGAGCCTGCGAAGTTCTGATCTGAGAATCCCTTCATTCGAAAACCCGGAAAAAATTGCTTCAAGTGTGTCAATGGCGATTCTTTTAGCACCGATCTCATCGATCATCGAACCAAGCCTGATAAAAAATCCTTCGAGATCGTAATCACCGGTCTCTTCAATTTCTGACCGATCGATGGTGATGTGGTCAAGGATCAGCTTCTTCTTCTGAATAAGGTCTTCGAGGTCAAAACCAATCGATTTAAAATTCCTCTTCAGATCGTCGATTTTTTCTTCAAAAGCGATGAAGACACCGGGTTCATTATAGTCTGTTATCCCCCTGGCGATGAACTCCATCGCAAATAGTGTCTTCCCACATCCCGGACCACCACTCACGAGGACCGGTCTTCCTTTCGGCAGCCCCTCGCCGGTTATGTCGTCAAGTCCTTTAATTCCTGATGGGACTTTTTCAAATCGAAATTTATTCGAATTCTCATTGGATTGACCAGTTTGTTTCAACAATAAACAACACCTAGGTAGAATTTGTTTGCACGATTACGTAGGCTATAGCATGGGGGGATAACTATATAAATGTCTCCATTTATTTTGTATAAAAGGTACTCAGATCTTCTCAATAGACTCCGGCGAAGATACAGACTCTTTTGCGGTCCACTGAACCCAGTGCCACCCTTATTGTTTTCGTGTGTTCATTTTTGGTTTTTGGTTTGTATGCCCACGATTGGCTCTGTCGAATTTTCACGTATTGAAGAGGCAATAGGCAATAACAAATAACACTTCATTCATTGGTCACCAGAAAAAATCCATAATCAGATTTATACTCACCCTACGAAGCCATTAAGGTTATGCCGAGACACAAAAATTAATTCGTATTTTGACCTACATAGTCACTTAATCTTTTCGACCTGACCCCGGTATTTCCCAAATTCAGTTCTCTTTACGAACACTTTTTCAAAAAAACTAGTATTAATTTGTTCACCTCATCCGCGTGAGTCCAGAACAACCCGTGAGGTCCGTCTTTCAGTACTTCGATCTGTGCTCCTTAACTGAAGATCTCATACGATATCCGGGTACGGAGATGGGAAGGATCCGGTCGCTGTCTCCATGGATCACCTGCGTAGGGATGTCTATCTGAGTAAGGTCTCTTCTAAAGTATGTGAGTCATGCATTAACGCATTCAAGAGCCCCCCTGGGAGACGCCTCAACTCTGACATTCCAGCTATATTGTACAACTTCATCACTGATCCATTTTCCTTTCAGGGTATCGGTATTGAAAAATTCATAAAAAAAGGCGGTCAGAAATGCCGGACCGTCCGTAACAATTGCCTGCTTAATTCCATTTAAAACGCTCTTTTCTACTCCATCGGGGTTATCCGAAGTTTTGAGCAGGTATGGGGTAATTGCTGAGATACATACCGCCTTGTGTACCGGAACTAATGTATGCTCCAAGGTATCAGGTCACTTCACCTCCACTCACCGAAAACCCGACAAGAGCAACATCAGAAAGCATTAGATGCGTAATACGAGTGCTCAGGTCATGCCCAAGGGTATCATAGTCATACCCAATTTCTGGTCTGCTGGATCTTCCAAAATCTCTTCTGTCGTAGGTTATCACCCGATACCAGGCAGCAAGGAGAGCAGCAACCTGTTTCCCCCAGGACGCTCCGCTGATGGGCACCCATGGATAAAACCACCGGAATTCCTTCGCCATGATCCTCATAATACAATTCAATGGGGGTAGAGTTTTCAGTTCCGACGTTGATCGTATCCATTAGAAACCACCATCCGGGTATGGATATCCATCTAGGTCCTCAATAAGGTTATAAAAATATCGATTACCCATTTTATTATCAAATACCATCCATATTCATGATGAGTGAGCATTCGTCCTCGTTCTGATCCTTAATAAATTTTTTGTCATGTTCCAGATTTTGTGGTGATCTGTGATCGCTGGACTCACATTTATGAGGGAATCCGGGCTTATATCCAGATCTGACCATTCAAATAAAATTTCTCTCTAGCGTTAGAGAAGGTCTCATTGGAGGATTAAGGAATTTAATTCACCTTTCAGTACAATGATTTGGGATCACCCCCTGTATCTCCAGACCTGAAATCATTCCTACTTCCGGTACTGGTTGAACTATTGGTCCATGGTTTTGGATTTGCTCAGGTCGATCATGAAGTAGGGGTTGGGGTGGTGGTAGGATAAGGAATTGATGGAGATATGTCCCGAACCAGCCGGACATAATTCAGGATCCTTATCGCATCTCCCTGTGGTCCCCGACCTTGGGGGTAATCAGCAGCGGTTCCAATTTTTGGATCGCTCCGTTGGGCACCGGCACCATGCACGTCCTGCCATTTTCCACCCATATATCCCATAGCCCTGCCAAACGCGATATAACATCCTGCACCACCAGATCCCCCTGTACCTGCATGAGTTGTTCCTGTCCAATAGAAAGGATAGTCCGCCATTCCAGCTTCGTTTGTAATTTTGGTGCAGGTAAAGACTGGATCAATAGCAGCTGAACTGGTAGTATCAGGGGATCGTGTGTAATCAACAATACTCTGGAGCTCTTTGGCGTTTGGAAGCCTCCAGTCATTATATCCCAGATACATGGCAGTATTCTTCATCTGAACCCAGGATAGAGCATCTTTCCAGTTCATGCCTGACCCGCTATCTGGCTCGGACCACATAAGGCCGGTGGCACGGTCAGTAATGGTGCCATCACCATTGGTAACCAGATCATTCTTGCCATATCCGCTATTTCCCCGGACGCACTGGACGAAGAATTTTTTAGTCATACCGCCTGGCATGCTCAGACCATATCCTTTAATCCTCCCGTCTGCGAAATTTACCCCAAAGAGTTTCTGTCCATCCCAGCCCTGGCTGACATACAGAGTACTAGAGGCATATTGGGAGTCAATGATTCTCTCTCCGGCACTGGTCTGCCCATATGCAAATGTGAAGTAATCTGTATCAATAAACGGGATCTGGATGGATGAAGAAGAAGAAGTCGGATTTGGATCTGTACCCCTGAAATTTATCAGTGAGTAGAGTTCCTTAATAGTTGGTAGTCTCCAGTCGTTGTATCCACCGAAATTAGCGGCATTCAGTTGGGCCGGACGTTCCTGCGCCTGGGTCCAGCTGAGTTTATCACTGGCTGTAAGAGACCCGTCACCATTGGTATCCGGAGACCGCTGCCAGGACAGATCAGTGTTGTTATCATACACAGTCAGACCATCTGAACTGATCTGGTAGGATGGCTGGATTCCTTTGTACTGGGCATCCTGGCCATAATATGGCTCGCCAGCCTTTGGAGCTGAAATCTGATTTTTATCATCATAACAGACTGTCTGGCCTGTGTCTGTAATTCGGTATGTGGAACCAGAAGGTGTTCCAGATATTGACTGATTTTCTGTCTGAATCACTGCTGGGGCATCAGAAAGCTGGCTCTGCAGGATATCTGACCCCATACCGGGTGGAACCGGAAGGATCCCCCCCGGTATATGTCCCGATGATTGTCCCGGGGGAAGGAACCCGGGCTCTACATCCGCATATACACTGCAGGCAATCATGATACTGATGATCATGACTGGTGCAATGGTAGCTTGTGCTGTTGTCATGGTTGCACCGTACAATCATATATTCCCCATTCAGAAAGATAAGCAGATGCCAGAATCGTATCAATTTCCACCCTAAAATGATCCTAAAATCGGATTACTCATTGAGGGTTTCTAACATGAGATCAAGGTACCCGAAAATTAACCGTGTTCCTGCCTACAATACATGATCAAACGATATGATTTTTATTTCCAGGGTGAATCGCGAAGTATTCATGAGCGCTTCTTAAGGGAATCACTCTTCTCCTGAGAGTGTGCTTGATAGACCCAGCATCCGTCTTTGGTATCAATAAATCCCATCGTTTCCCAAAACCCAATGGACACCGGCCTGACTCGATCAGCAATCACGACCTCGAAATGATCTTTACAATAATCCACAAACTCTCTGCCATACCCCTGTCCCTCCCATTCCGGGTAGATGTTAATCGTGTGGATGGTAATTGTCGGTGTATCTATCATACAGCGGGCTTTGCCAACCCGGGTTTCTCCGACAGAGATATCAGCCCAGTCATAAAGTGAGTTTTGCTCTTCGTGCGAGTTGAACCGAATTGTTACTCTCATCTCTTTAACCAGCCAAAATTAAAACCCTTACAAAATGTGATTACGTTCTTCCCAAGATCAGGTTGGAAGTACCCTCCCTCAAGAATGGCAAATCTTCGACCATGTGCCACTTTTTGAGCGAACTCCTTCATAAGAACTCCTATGGTGTAATAATCATGCGTAGAAAGTTTTCTTCCAATATCTTTTTCATACGTATCAAATCCCGCACATACTCCAACAATATCGACCGATGAGATCTCCTGAATACAATTCTGAATCTCTTTGATATACCGGGCACTGGTATCGGCGTATGGATTGAGAATCCGGCATTCCTTCCAGTCTGATAGCACCGCTTTAGTACCATCACCGGTGTGAGCATCAAAATCCAGAATAAAAGCTGATTTTATTTTCCCCTGTGCTTTCAGGTTCAGCAGGGCAATTCCCATATTACAAAAGGTACAATATCCCCATGCAGAATCCGGGCTGGCATGATGACCTGGTGGTCTGACGACGGCAAAAGATGGCTCTCCGGAAAACCCAATTTCTGCCGCCATACTTGCTGCCCCTGCAGCAAGCACAGCCATAGCATATCGCTTGGAGTCTGGTCTGACTGCATTTATATATTGCAGAGAATGAGCAAGCAGTAGTTCATCTTCACCCGCCGATTCAGGACGAACGATTTCAAAGGTTTTCTCCCGGCCTATGGCCTCCATAATACTTTCCATTCTACCGGGTTCTGCTGCCCCATCATTCGCGTAGTCGGTTTCGTAGAACTTGTCGTGAAAAACTATTTTCATGGGTTACCTCTGAAGATACTTATATAGTAATCGGGTTTGGCTCAATTCAGAGAGATCGTATGGATCCACGCACCAGGGTGTATCATGATTCAACTCCCCTGAACTTACCTGCCGGCACGGTGATCTCAAACCTTGCTCCTTTCCCTGGAACTCCCGTCTCTCTGATGGAGAATCCCGAGATTGAAAGGATCTCTCTGGCCAGAAATAATCCTATCCCGGTGTGCTTCCCGAACCCATGGTCAAAAATATATGGTTTCTCTTCAAGTTGAACGCCTACCCCGTCGTCTTCGCAGGTGAGTATAAGTGAATTCTCAATCTCGGAATTGAAGAGACGTATATTGCGGATAGTACCCCCGTGACGAATTGCATTTTCTATCAAGGTGGAAAAAATCTTTCTGATTATTGGATCGACATAGATCTCGAGTGATTCTGGGATTTGATTACTGAAGGTAACGCCGCCGAGTGATACTTCAGTCTTTGCAGACTCTATAATCTGGTATAATCTCTGCCATCCACTGGATTCAACTCCAAAACTCTCATATTCACGGGTGAACCCAATAGTTTCTTCTATCTGGTTTCCGGCTTCCTTTGCAAGTGAAATATATTCATGAACTTTCATCAGGTCTGATGATTGTAATGCTAAATCCTGAAATTGATGTACCGCAGAGATCTGGTTCAGGATATCATGATGAGTGAGACTTGTGAGCAGCCGGAGTTTTTGGTTTGCCTCTTGAAGGGATTCATCAGAACTTTTTCGTTCTGATATGTCAATTACCAGCCCGATGATTTTCGATGGTCTCCCATCAGAAGTGTAATCAGATATCCTCCCGACATCATGAAACCATATGTACTCACCAGTTTTGTTTTGTATCCGGTAATTAGCTTCATAAAGGTCTTTTATTCCTGATAGATGATCCCGCATCGCCTGCATAATTGGTGCATAATCATCAGGATGGACTAACCGGGTAAAATCTGTGTAATGAGAAAACTGTTCACATGGATAACCGAGCATCCGGGCTTTACGCTCGTTGAAGATCACCCCTCCCGTGATGCAATCCATCTCCCACCATGCGATCTTGCCGGCTTCCATAGAGGACTCCAGCCTGGTATGAGTGGATCTGAGTTCATCCTCCATCTGTTTGTATTCAGTGACATCGATCGCAATCTCAAGCCTGACCAGCCGCCCGTCACTCCACCGTATCGCCCGGTCCCGGCAGTCATACCATCTGTTATTCTGAGTATTCTGAAACTCCCACTGATATACTCCGGTTGGTCCTGACTCATCATTCAGGAGATGATTGGTACAAAACGGGCACGGCCCTGCCTGATTTTTCTGGATGGTCTGATAACATTTCTTTCCAGTAATACTGCCAAACAGGCCCCTTCCTCGTTTATTGATGTAGAGGAGATCATAGGTCTCCATATCAGCAACATATATCAGGGCATCGATACTATCAAGAATATTAAAGAGTTCAGCCTGAACTTCCTCAATGAGTAGAATTTTTTTGTCTAATGGTGAACAATCTATTTCTTCCGCTCTTTTATTTTTGGATGCTTTTAGGTCTATCTGGTGGTGTTTCCGTAAATATGTAAGTATTTTTTCAGATTCATTCCATCGTCTGTCAATCTGGTTGATCATGAGATCTATCCGATGGATCTGGTTAATTATCGTATCCGAGATCTTACTACTCTCGATCATATCTGCATACATTGCAATAACACTCAAAGGGTTACGGATCTCATCATTCAGGGTAGCGAGTTGAGCGAGATTTTTCTGAATCTGTGCAACAGAAGCATCTTTCTCCTTCTCAAGTCTCTTCAGGTCAGTGATATCCTGCCCCTGTGCAATAGTTGCAACCGGATTTACTCCGTCGGGTGTATAGAGTGTAGCCGAGTTCCACAGAACAGTCCTGATAGTTCCATCCTGGTGCAGAATCTCCACTTCTACCGTTTCCCATCTCACTCCTTCGTGTGTGGTTCGAAGAAGTCGCATTGAACGTTCTTTCAGCTCAGGAGGAAAAAGGATGTCAATGGGTTTTCCCAGGATTTCATCGCTGGAGCGTCCAATCAGGATTTCAGCAGCCATGTTAAGCCGGGTAATGTGAAATGAGAGATCCCAAATAATTATTGGGACATTGGCAATAGAGATGAGGCTCTCAAGATTCTCTTTTGTCTGGCGAAGGTCTGCCTCTGTAGCTGCTAATGAATTATACTGGTGCCGGAGTTCCTCCTCTGAAGCAGTTATCTGGGCATACGCCGCGAATAATTCTTGACTTTTCCTAAGAAGTTCATTCTCCTCCCGTTTACGGGTGGTAACATCACTCATTGCGATGTGGATCTGGATTGAACCATCGCTGATATCTTCGCGAAGGCCTTCAATCCGCCCAAAGAATTGGATATCATTGTTTCGTATGATTTGAAGATCACAAGAGGATTTCCCTTCATGCTGGAGAACTGTTATTAAAAACTGGTCCCATTGATCATGATCATTCGCTGTCACAAACGTTCTGAATCTGACCTGAATTATATCCCGTCTGATGCCCCCAAGCATAGCTGCACCGGTGAGGTTGATCTCACTGATCAACCCTTTATCAGTCAGTGTAAAATAACCGACCGGTGCAAAGTCGTAAAGATTAATATATCGGTCTTTTGATACCTCAAGATCAAGGTGGGCTTCCGTCAATTCCTCATTTTGTATTTCGAGTTCTATCTGTTGAACTCTGAGTTCGTGAATTATTTCTTCGGATGTTTTCCCTGAGAGATCGCTAAATTTCCGATCAGGCTCAGAAAGACGATCTTCTGCTTCCTCCCTCATCTGATGATCATGTTGTTTCTTTTCATCCGGGTCTGTAGGTTGTGTCATGATTATCCTCAAAAGAGCAGGTCCCTGGAAATGAACTCCCCTGGATCAACAGTCTCAAGTATCTGGCACATGGAAGAAATCAGCTCAGTGAATATCATTATACCTCCTGAACTTTCCAGCCGGTACGGTGATCTCAAATCGTGCTCCTTTCCCTGGAATTCCAGTCTCCAGGATTGAGAGACTGGTGATTGAAAGGATCTCTCGGGCCAGAAATAATCCTATCCCGGTGTGCTTCCCGTACCCATGGTTAAAAATATACGCTTTCTCTTCAAGTGGAACACCAACTCCATCATCTTCGCAGAAGATAATCACCCTATCTTCCCTATTAGAACAGAAAAACCGTATCCGGTTGATAGTTCCTCCATGCCTGATGGCATTCTCAAGAATTGTGGTGAAGACTTTGCGAATGATTGGGTCAGCATAGACTTCGAGATCCTCAGGGATCATATTTTCCGTCGTAACACTGCTGAGAGAGACTTCTGTCTTCGAAGATTCGATAATCTGATGTATCCGCTGCCAACCGCTGGATACTACCCCGAAGTCCTCATACTCACGGGTGAATCCAATGATAGCTTCCATTCGTACGCCAGCCTGATACGCACGGGAGACATATTTGTGATTTGCTACCAGATCTGATTCCTCCATTGCCAGAGCATTAAATCCTTGAATAATACTCAGTTGATTCAGGAGATCATGCCTGGTGAGGCTGGCGAGCAGCCGGAGCTTATGGCTAGCCTCATTGAGGGCTTCTTCAGTCTGTTTCCGATCGGTAATGTCCCTGATATTACATTGGATTACTGATGAACAGGAGTCGATAGGATACACATTGCTGACAAATTCCACTTCTATCATCTTTCCCCTCTTTGTCTCGAGTGGGAGATCTTCATATCTGATATACTCCATTGATTGTAATTCATCAAAGGCCATTTTCGATGCTATCTGATTCTGAATCAGCCCGATATCCCAGAGCGTTTTCCCGATAAGTTCTTCTTTGGAATATCCGGTCAGGATCTCAATAAAAGGGTTTGAATCAGTGATCTCACCGGTTTCCCGGTTCAGAATAAGTATTCCTTCTTGGGCTGATTCAAAGAGACGTCGGTACCGGGTCTCGGATGTTTTTATTGCTTCCTCTACCTTTCTTCGATCGCAATCATCACTTACAGAAATGCGGATCTGAAAAGCTCCGTCACTTATTTCTACCCGACCACCCTCAACCCTGGCAGAGAACTCAATCCCATTCTGTTTTATGAGCTTGAGATCACAGGGTTTTTTGTCTTCATACCTCAGAATCTCAAGAAAATATCTGTCCCACACGTCGAGATCTCCTGACGCGACAAACTTCCTGAAACGGGTTTGGATTAGGTTTTGTCTCTCAACTCCGAGCATTAGTGCACCGGTGAGATTTACCTCTGCTATGATGCCATCTTCAGTCAGGGTAAGGTATCCAACCGGGGCGAAATCATAGAAATTAATATATCTATCTCGTGAAGCTTCGAGATCCTGGTGAGCCTGTTTCAATTCTTCATTCTGGATCTTGAGTTCTAGGTGGTGCTGCTGGAGTTCATGGATGATCTCATCAGGAGTCTTATTGGATATACCTAAATTTGACTGAGGCATTATATTTCTCGGTAAATTTTTTTGGAATACGTGGTATCCTGTAGAGACAGGCCGGGCTCTCGGGTCTGTTTTTGTAGTGAGGCAATCTCTTCTTGAAAGCGTGAATATCGGTGACTGATATAATGAGACCCTGAACCGCTTGCAATAATTCATTGTTTTTGCCATCCTCTTCCTTTATGGCAAATCTGACCTGAATCAGTTCATGAATATGAGTTTGAATCTGATTGAGGTACTGGGAGAGATGCTTATCAGGAGGAATAATACCCGGGGATATCCTAATATGGTTCATCACGGCCTTCCTGGGTGGGCGGGATTACCAAACTAAGAACTGACCTCCCCGAATCAGGGCACCCTCCCTGTATTGAGGCCAGGAGGCTCATCAATTCTGGACGTTCCCATGATATTCTAGTCATTGTTTCAATCACTGGTCTTTTAAGGATTTTTTCATAAATTCAGATGATGAATTCTTTTCTGGTATCATCTCTATCTCCTGATGTGTTCTTGATGATTCCCAGGATATAGTAATCCTCTTCCCCTCGGAGCAAGAAGTGTTCTCTCCCACATAATCGCATTATCGAATTCGAATGGTTCAGTTTTTTTTCAATGCATACATGAATCTGAATCACCAGGAGGTATCAGACTAACATTTTGATTGTATACCGTTCCAACCCGGAGTTAATGGTTCCTACTGCACCATTAATTTCAGATACAACCAGAGTGATCTGATCCACCATGCCGAGCGCCTCTTCACTGGTTGCTGAGGAGTTCATTGCATCCTTGGATGTCTCTTTCACCAGGCTGCTTATCTCGTTCACGCTTGCCGTAATCTCCTCAAAGGAAGCGGCTTGTTCCTCAGTCGCACTCGCTACCATCTCCATTTTATTTGTAATATCTTCTACAGCCGTTCCCAGCTGATTGAATATCTTGAGAGTATCGTTGAGAGCCACACTTCCGTCTTCAACCGCTTTTCCAGCCTGTGCCATAGCATTCGAAGCTGCATCAGTTTTCGTCTGAAGATTGCTGATCATATCTCCGATATGTTCTGCAGATTGACGCGAACGTTGAGCCAGTGACTTAACCTCTGACGCGACGACGGCAAATCCTTTTCCGGCATCACCTGCTCTCGCCGCCTCTATCGCAGCATTTAATGAGAGAAGGTTTGTCTGATTGGCAAGATCAGATATCAGGACAACAATTTTCCTGATCTCGTTCATCTGGGATCGGATCTCAGTGATAATTGAATCAACCTGCTCACTCGTTGTGGTAATACTCTGCATTCCTAAATCAGCCCGACCAGCAAACCCGATTCCTTTCTTTGCAAGTTCATTCGCCTCTTTGCTCCTTTCAGACACCCGATCCGCGTTTGTAGAAACTTCAGAGATTGTTCTCGTCAGATCCTCCATTGTCTGTTGTACCTGGTAGATACCCTCCTCACTTTGTAGTGCGTTGTTTTTTGTTGCTTCTGCGTTCTTTTGGATCATTGAGGCACCCCTGGCCACATCCTCTATTCCCGCATTAGCATTCACTGCTTTACCGGCGAGATCTTGCATCTCATGGGTAACCATCGATAAAATCTTTGATACATCAGAGCTTATTAGATTCAGGGCGTCACGATCAGTTCCCAAATCTCCACTAATCTTCAGCGTCCGATCAAATTCTGCTGCATAATTACCTTTTCATACTGATCTGCAATTCGTTGAATCTCTCCAATTGCTCCTTGTACCTGAATTCCGATATTATTGAGTGAGTCCTTAAATCCAACAAACTCACCGGCAACAGTAAGATTCTCATTCATCCGGGCAGAAAATCTGGCTTCAGCAAATTCGTCAGCCATCCGCATCGCCTCTTTCAATGGATTAATGACGGCATCGAGTGTTGCATTCACCCCTTCAATGATCTTTCTGAAATCTCCCTGGTGTTTCGATGCATCCGAACGAACATTAAGTCTTCCTTCAATGGCAGCTATTGAGAGCATTTTTGTATCGCTGATGAGGAGTTTTATGGAATCGGTACAGACATTGAGGTTGTCTATCAGTGGGAATGCGAGGACTGTAATGATCTCATTGACCGCCTGCAGGATTACTTTGGCATCTCCCTCATAACCCGAAATGTCTGCTCTTACGGTAAGATCTCCGTCTTTCAGAGTGCTCAATAGGTGCAGTAATTCATCTGGGATTGCTCCCTGTGATTCTGTTTGTGTCGTTGGTTCTTTCATGGCAATTCATCTTTAATCATATTTTCAATGGGGAAAATGGCAGAGTTATGA
>DATMXW010000165.1:0-3920 GCA_035561295.1 Methanospirillum sp.
ACAGTACTGTCCATATGCCGAATTATCAGGAATAATTATTAAAAGAGAATTCGAATATGTTGAGATACCATTACATAGAGGTCCAGAAAAATTTTTTTTTCTCCAAACTGACGAAGTTATGAAACGATAGGGAGAATAGGGCATGGTGATTAATGATGAGACCCCCTATCGAATACACACACTTCAGTATCTCTGTTTCCTTATCCGAGTATGCTGGATAGGAGAGAACCCAGGATGATGAAATCCCTCAATCCAACATCACGATACTCCCGCAGTTTATGTGAATCAGGAATGATTGGATGATAATATAGGTATTCAGAAGCCCTCGATGAATGATACCCTCATACCTGCATACCACCTTCCTGATCTCGCATATACATCGAGGACAATACTCCGGGTATCATCATCTACTCATCTTTGATCTACCATAAAGATTCCGAACAGGTAAATATGGAACCTATAGTGATCTCCAGAGGAGGACACACGAAGATCCCCCCATATTATTCAAATTTCCTTCCCATATACGGTACATCTCCTTTTTGTACCAAAAAAATCTGGAACAACAACCGGAGAACATATCACCATAATAAAATAGAGGTCCAGACTGGGTAGAATATGGTATGCTACAGCCTGTTGAGTCAGATTTTCCACAATGATGATCTCTGTAACAGCCGGGAAGAAAGATCATCATATTTATCAGAGAAATATATGACAAAATAGATGCACTATATACTACATATGAAACTCTAATGGCTGATCCATACGTATAGTATAATACCATGAACCCGGATCACTCTCATCCAAATCTCCTTGGAGTAATAATATGAGCGATGGAACGGTGAGAAGTCATATTAATACCATGGATCTTTATAAGAATATCGGGAATTCGAACCCTGAAAGGGGGACACGTTCAAATGAAAGAACCCCGCCTGAAGATGAGGGTATTATCACCAGGGATCCTACAACACTCAGAGCAATTTTGAATGCTGCCCCGGTGGCCATCCAAATTGTCGGTCAAAATGGGACCTTTCTTGATTGCAATTTAAAAACACTTCAATTATTCAGAGCACATTCCCCTGGAGATGTTATTGGAAACCCTCCCGGAATTCTTTCCCCATTGCTTCAACGAGATGGACGCAGTTCGAAAGATGGTTCTGTGGAGATGATTAATCAGGCTTTTTCTGGGAAAACGGTGACCTTCAAGTGGGACCATCAAAGATTTGATGGAGAAATTTTTCCCGCGCAGGTAACCCTGAATCTCATCCAATATGAGGGATCAGACTGCCTGATGGCAAGTGTGATTGATCTCTCAGATCAGGTGAACCAACTAAATGCAATGGCAGCACTTGTCCAAGAAGCCCCTTTTTCCATTCTGACCGTAACACCTGACATTGAGATCTCACAATTTAATCCTGCATATCTCACCATCACCGGATATTCAAAAGAGGAAGCATCACGAAAAAAATTTAAAGATTATGCCGTCATCCACCGGGAAGGAGGGACGATTGAAGAATCCAGACAGACAAAACAGACAATACGGGGGAGATTTATCTGTGATTTCGGGACCGGGATCAGGCATCTCAATTATACATATATCCCGGTTATGAATCATAAAAACGAAGTTACTCAGATCTACCATATCATGTCAGATCAAACTGATTTGATGGACAAACTTAATGAGTTTGATGCTCTAATCACGGAAAGTCCGGCAGGGATTATTACTATGGATTCTCATACCAAAATTATCTCAGCCAACACTGCTTTCTCTGAAATATCCCAAATCCCGGTTTCTACCCTGATATCAATGCAGGCATCGAATTTTAAGATCATCTCACGGACAGGACCCTCAGTCACCGATGTAATTACAGAGAAAAAATCAGGAAAGGGAATATTAACCGGTGATTTTAGCGGGAAGATTAAAAATCTCGAATATCATTACATCCCAATAATAGATACCAAAGGAAGGGTTGTCAAAATAATTGGTGTGTATATTGATCTCACCGCAGTCAGTCGGTTAGTACAGTACCTGGAAGAATCAGTTAAGATTGTATCAGAACATATTGGATATCTTGCTGAAGGAAAAACCAACTTTGTCACTCATACCATCCCAGCTGATGAACACACACATAATGCATTTGAGAGCTTTTCTACAATAAATAAAGCATTAAATCACGCACGGGTAGCGATAGAGAGGATGGCTGAAGATTCACACAGGTTAACTGAGGCAGCACTTGCCGGAGATCTCTCATATCGTTCAGATCCATCTGTTCATCAGGGAGAATTTCAGGCAATAATTTCTGGAATAAATCAGACACTGGATGCAACCATTGCCCCGGTACATGAAGCAATTCGAATCTCAAAAGAATATGCCAGATATAATTTTACTGCCAGATTTAGCTCAGATATACACATCAAGGGAGAATGGGTAGGATTTCAAAAAGCACTCGATGAAACGGGAGTTGAGGTTTCCCATGTCATTTCTACTCTGAACCAGAGGGTACAGGAACTCTCTGCAAGCATTGAAGAAGCGAGTGCAAGCGTTGAAGAGATAACATCCGGAGCCCAGGAAATTTCTACGACTATGGGGGTGGTTAACAAGAATAGTACGATGAATGACCAATCACTCTCTCAGATAATCTACGCCATGGAGGACCTGAATCAGACGGTAAGTTCGGTATCGAGAAAGGCTGATTCTGTGGCAGCATTATCACAGGAAGCAAATGAATTTGCAAAGAGTGGCATGGAATTAGTAAAAAAATCTGACCATTCAATGGCTGAAATTACTAAATCATCCGAACATGTTGACACCATTGTGAAGGATATTAATGTCCAGATGAATGAGATCGGAAAAATTGTAAGAGTAATATCTGATATTGCCAACCAGACTAATCTTCTTTCATTGAATGCCGCAATTGAAGCTGCAAGAGCAGGGGAAGCGGGTAGAGGTTTTGCTGTTGTTGCATCAGAGGTGAAATCGTTAGCACAAGACTCCCGAAGATCAGCTGAAAACATATCTGAACTCATTCAGGGCTTACAAAGTAAGGCCAAGTCTGCCGGTGATGCGATGCGTTCATCAATTGATATTGTCCATGAAGGAAGTATCGCTCTATCAGAGACAGTTACTGCCTTTACACAGATTGCGACAACCATTGACAATATAAATATGAACATCATGGATGTTGCTGCTTCATCCGAGGAACAGGCTGCTTCAGTTGAAGAAGTGACAGCAAGTATGCAAGAGATCTCAGAAGTAACTCATAAGACGTCCGAAGAAGTGATTTCCACGTCCGCAGCAATTAAGCAGACTTCAGTAGCACTGGATCAAATAAGTCAGGTCCTGAATTCAATTGTGGAGATTGGAGAAGGAGTACACAATGAAATTTCACAGTTTACAGTGTGAAATGAGATACATATATGGATCCAGGTGTTACAACCATATGGTATGTCCATTTTTTAGATATCATTGACAGATCAGACGTGGAAAATTCCTCATGGAGATGACTGTATGCACTACTATTAATTCAATTCTTTATGATTCAATGTCTTTGACAATTATCTAGTTTGGTCAGAATTACCGGTTCTGACGAAACCCTAATGAACCCAGGAGTGAAGAAAATGGAAATGTTGTTTCTCCTTTTCGGTATAGTACTCTTCGGCGTATCTATCCCTCTGATATGTTACCTGAAAAAAATTGTTCCGCACGAAGATTTTAGACACTATGCCAAAATTATTGAATCTGCACCATTTCCTGCAGTTATATCCAATTTATCTGATAACACAATCTTGATGATAAATGGACGTGCCTCTGAAATGCTTGGTATTTTGCCACAAGATATGGCAAAAAATAACCTATTTGACTTCTTTGTGCATCCTGAGAATAGGGATGAATTAATACATTCTCTCAATAGTCAGGGTAATAA
>DATMXW010000166.1:0-56932 GCA_035561295.1 Methanospirillum sp.
CGCTTATCCATCGATTGAATGTACGTAATTTCTTTCCCAACAGTCATCTTTTCTTTCATCTCGTCAGGAATTGCGATCTCAAAATTTGAGAAATCTGCAAGATCCATAAGCTGTGCAACATCGCCGGCGATAGAGATCACCTGGGCATTTTTTCTCTCGACAATCGGGGCATATACTTTTGCTGAGACCGGCTGGACGATCGATCGCTTAACCCCGTCAAAGATTCCACTCACATCAAGCCGTGCTTTAGCGGCACCGTGTTTACCTGGCTTTGAAATGCTGATTGATATGATCTTACATGGCTCATCATCGACGAGAAGATATTTACCTTCTTTGAGTTTTCCAACTTCGGTCTGTTCCTTCATAAACCACCTTGTATAAAGCTGATTATATGTATCGTGGCACCCACACATAAATACACCGTAACGGCTTATCTGGCAGCGATATTCATGGACTTCTTTTCAGCATGTACAACAATAGCAGCATCTGTTACAGATGCGATAACCCCCCTTGTCGGAACTGAAGAAGGTGGAACTTATGTCTGCATGGGGGCAGATGGAACGCCGACAAAATTAATTGACAAAGTTGCTGAAGATATCATTATTGCATATCTGAAGGAATTCGGACTCTGTCAGAATCTTATAAGTGAAGAGATTGGGAAAGCAGATATCGGGGGGACATCAGGGACCATCTATCTGGATCCGGTTGACGGGACGTATAACGCCATCATGGCTATCCCTTTTTATGCCCTCTCTATTGCATATGCAGAAAATGGCCAGATTCTTAAGGCATTTGTTCAAAACCTTGCATCAGGAGAAGTTTTTACTGCAGAGAAAGGCCAGGGCGCGTTTCTGAATGGCTGTCCTATCCATGTCTCTTCTACTTCCGGACTTCACTCTAGTGCAATGAGCATTTATGGCAAGCACTTCGAACAGGGTCGTATCTTCCATCTTATGCAGAAGATACGGAGATTCAGACAGTTCGGAGCCTCAGCTCTTGAAATCTCGTATGTTGCTGCCGGGAGGATCGACGGATTTGTAGACCTTCGTAATACTTTGCGGGTGACTGATGCTGCTGCCGGGGTGCTGATCTGTGAAGAGGCAGGAGGAATGGTGACCGACATACGGGGAAGCATGATACGCTTTGCCGATGAGGTTACTCTGGGTACCTGCCTGATTGCAACGAACGGAAGTCTGCACCGGAAAGTCATCGAATATATCAGGTGAGTGAATGAATATTCTGATTGTATCCCGTATCAATGATCTTCGGGTTGAGGAGTATGCAACTCGGCTGAGAGCACATCTGATACACCTTGGTCATACTCTGTATAAGGAGACTCAGGATATCAGTCATAAGCGGACTCTTCTCTTCCGCCCTGAATCACCGCCTGATCTGGTGATTGTTATCGGAGGAGACGGAACAATCCTCCTGACCGTTCAGAAGATGCCGGTTCAGGTTCCCATCGTTGGGGTGAACTGGGGGGAAGTGGGATTTCTCGCAGACCTGGAGGCTGAGGATGCGTTCAACTTCTTTAGTTCACTTACGCTTCCAGTTCCTGCTGAACCCAGGATGCGCATCTCGCTCAGTATTGATGGGAACGTCATTGGCACCGCCCTCAATGATGCCCTGGTAGTAACTGATCGCCCTGCAAAGATGCTCAAATTTCTCATTCATATCGATGGGGTCATTGCAGAACGTTTCAGGGCAGACGGCCTCCTTATCAGTACCCCTACAGGATCGACTGCATATGCCATGAGTGCAGGCGGCCCGATTGTGGATCCCAAGGTTGACGGGTTCCTTATGGTCCCTTTGGCACCTTTCATGCTCTCCAACAGGCCGCATCTTATCGCATGCTCGCGGACTCTGACCATCACCCTTGAAGCCGAAAAACCCGCTAAACTTGTCATTGACGGCCAGATTGACCATCATATAGGGGTGTTTACCACCATTGAAGTGCGGCGTCATCAGGAGTCTGCACTCTTTGTGGAAGCTGGTCAGAACTTTTTCGAAAAAATTAACCGGAAATTACGTCATTTATAGAGAAACATATTTGGTCTTACAAAGGCCATTCTCAGTTATCGGAGACAATATGCAGGGAACTTTTACTACTATATCTGACCTATACAATAGGGTATCAGGATGTTGACGAGATATCAGGCCATTTTTTTAGTTTTCCTCTGTTGTGCTGCTGTCCATGTGGTCTGTGCAGAGTCAGGCGAGGAATTATTTGAGATTGGAAATACATTCTTTGATAACTCTTCCTTCACAGAAGCCATTCAATCGTGGGAGAAGGCAGTTGAGGCAGATCCTACTCTTGCTGCTAATGCATGGTATAATATTGGTCTTGCCTATGCAGGTCAGGAGAATTATGAGCAGGCTGTCATCGCCTGGGATAAAACCATCGAGGTTGCACCAAATTCTGCCGTTGCATATGACAATAAAGGAACTGCCCTTGCGATCCTCGGGCGTTATGACGAAGCCCTGTCTTCTTACAATAATGCGATCCGGCTCAAACCTGATCAGATCAAGTTTAAAGCAGATCGGGATCTGCTCATTGAAAATATGAAAAAGACCAAATCTCCGATATCGCCGATTACCATCATCGGGGCTGTAATCGCAGTTGTAGGAGTAATCGCGAGATACCGGCGACGGTCCTAATTTTTTTTCACCGCATTTCTTTTTTTTATGACTCGTTCCAGAAGCTTTTTGCCCGGCCCGGATGCACAGGAAGATATGATATCAAAAAATCCAAGGAAAGGATATTATTCTCTATTACTGGTTCTCCTGATCCTCATCGGACTGGCAGGATATGCTGCAGCGGTGAGTGGATCAGATGTTATTGGCACAAGGATGACGATCGAATCTGAATTGATTGCTGGATCTCCTGCAGAACTCCAAGACATTATCCGGAATCAGGGACGTGAAAATACCGGAGAATTTGAGGTACACTATTATCTAACCCTGGATCCGGAATCGACAGATAACCTGATCCCTGTTGGAAAATGGGTGATATCAGGCCTTAAAGCCGGCGCGCAAAAAACCGGGAAGGTAACAATTGGTATTCCACTCACCACTACCGCAGGATCATACTACCTGGTGAGATCTATCGATCCTGCAGAATCTCTGATCAATGAGGATCGTTCAAATAATATCCAGCGATCTAAAGGTCCGATTACCCTTCGCTCCAGAACCGGATCTGGTGCACGTGGAATCGGAACTCTTGCACCAGGTTCTGCAACTGCCGGCGAGCAGATAGAGGTAACGGTTATGGTCGAGGGAGATAGCACGAGCCAGAATGATTCCATGGACATGTACCTCTTTCTCTCATCAACAGAGTTCCCAGATGGATATGTCACTGATATCGGCACTCTCAGGATTCCCACTGTGGAAGCTGGTCGTGAAGCTGAAGTGACTGAACAATTGTTGGTTCCAGGGACAATATCGCCTGGAAATTATTATTTATTTACCAGTTTCCTTCCGCCAGGTGAGATTAATATCGGGACTGATTCATCATTCTTCTGGTATAATGAGAATCCGCTACAGATTCAATCCGCGACATCTGCAGAACCAGAGATCGTACCTGACTACTTATCGCCGTCCCTGATACGAGGTACAGAGCCGGATATTGTCGGGAAGGAAACCCGGTCGCCTGATGAGGTATACATCGGAGACAGTATGCAGATAACTGACTCTGTCCTGAACATCGGAGGGTCAACAGCATCAATCGTTCGTATAGAATACCTTCTGTCACCAAACTCTGACGGAACTAATGGTCGTCACCTTGGCTGGTGGACCCTGCAGAGTCTGCAACCTGATGAAATTCGCAGTTCAGACATAACCCTTGGAGTCCCCTCTAGTATGAGGCCTGGCCTTCAGTATCTCACCAAACAGATAACGGTGACATCAAATCCTGGTGAAAAGAATACAGCAAATAACAAATGGGTCAGCAACGAGCCTTTATCAGTCAGGTATAGTCCTTATGAAGAAATTCCTGATCTGACTCATGTGAAGACGATATGGCCATGTGGGCAGCCGGGTGCAGAGGTGCAGATCACGGATAAGGTTACGAATATTGGAAATTCTTGTGCTGAAGGGGTATCAGTTGTCTATTATGTTTCGCCCTATAATCAGTTTGATGCAGCAACTGCAGAGTATCTTGGGGTATGGCAGATCGATTCTATCTGTGTTGGTGAACAGAAGCAGAATACAATAACAGTAAAGATCCCTGAGGATCTTACCAATGGTGAGTACTACTTCTACTCTATCATCAACCCCTGTGCGTACATAGAATCCTGTGGCGAAGGAGACCCTGAACTGGATCTCTCAAATAATATTAATCAGGGGACATTGTATATCGGACCCTGTGTATTCTGTGGTTGCTGAAATTGTATTATCCTCTTTTTTACAGGATCTAAGGGTAATCGTTCGATTTTTGGGATTTTAAGATAGATATTTATCCTTCAAGAGAAACCTGTATCATATGGCAGGGAGCACCCTGAGTTTTGCCAAATCAGGCCTGGTAGGTGATGGCATCAATCAACAGAAACCCCACTCACCTGGAAGTACGAGTCGTGATGGGGTGACTGAAGAATCATTTCAGATTGTTGAGTTTCTTCTGGGTCAGGAACATTTTGGCATTAATCTCTTTGATGTTAAAGAAGTTGTTGAATATTCACGGATAACCAGACTTCCGAACAGCCCTGCATATATCAAAGGAATTATCGATCTCCGGGGGGAGATCAGTACAATAATTGATCTTAAGCAGCAACTGGCAATTGTGGATAGTGCGGTATCTGATGAAAAGGAGTCTCGCATCATTGTCCTGGATGATCGCTTGACTCATGCAAGGATCGGTATTATGGTGGATGAGGTTCTTACCGTATCAACCTATAATGTCAGTCAGGTTGATAAAACCGCAACTTCAGGTGATGATGGAACGCACATCCTTGGGATCATAAAAAAGACGGTGCGGGAAAAGGAGAGAGAGAAGACCCAACTGGTTATCTGGCTTGATATTAAGGGTCTGGTGCAGAATATGGAACAAAGTGGGGATCGCTGATCTCCTTGCACCCCATACATTGACTAAAACCTCACAACCCTTTCATCATCTTGATCGTCATGTTTATTTCAATTATTTCCCTTATCCGGTTTCTTCAATCATCATCTCGTAGTTGATCACATTTTCAGCGATATCCGCTGAATACTCTCCGGTTCTTCGGATGCTATCGGTAATATTGCGAATTGGAATTGCGATGGTTGTGATGAGATCCAGAATCTCATTGTTGATAAGATTATAATTCTCTTCTAACTGATGAATCGATTCGATGACATTATTTGCTTTTTTGAGATCATGCGTAAAAAAAGCCTCCACACTCCTCTCAAACACATCAAGTGCACCTTCTGACGCTTTCGTGATATGATCAGACAACTCTTTTCCGATATCAGATGCATGGATCTTTAAGACGTTATGAGCAATTCTTACCCCGTGGTCTCCAACGCGTTCCATAATTCGCCCCACCTGATAATGAGGGAGCATTCTTGCGATGGTAGTATTCATTTTTCTTGAGAGATGGATATTGTGAGAAATCATATTTGTCTGTCTTCCAATCAGCCAGAATAGCCGATCAACATCATTATCACATTCTATCACATCTTTTGCCAGATCAGGAAGATCACTCAGCAGTGCTTCTATTGCATCTGAATGCATACCTTTCACGATCACAAACATCCGCTTGAGTGAATTCTCAAAAGGAAGTTCCATGGGGTTGAGGAGGTCTTTAATCAGAATATGGTGATCAGTCTCTTCCACAAATTCAGGCCCGATTACCATATGTGAGAACTCTCTGAGCTTAATTCGGATCTGACCAGGTATCCGCTCTTTTGAGGTTACTCTGATTGCATTATAACCAGCGATGTATATACCAATGAGGAGCCGTAGGAAATATTCTGGCTCGGTAGTACTATCAACAGTGACCTCCTTCTCACGCTGGATATGATCCCCGGATATATTCCTTGTAATTAGCAGAGTACCATCAGGTTGGATGAGAACGCCCAGGGGATCATTCTTCTGAATGTGCATCGATTCAACCCAGTTTTTAGGAAGGGTGATGACATACGATGAACCCCCGGTCATCTGAACACGTCTGAGTTCCATATTTTGAATCGAATATGTATATATCATGGAAATATATATGGTTACGTAATTTCCTTTAATGCCTGTGAACAATTCCGCTCTGGATCATATTTTTTAAGTATGCTCTGAATGAGGTCCAATTATCCAGGTTCAGATCATAGTTCAGAGACTATTATCCCGCATAAGACCAATACTCAGAGATACCGAGCACTATGGAAGCGATAGGGGAAGGGGTGAGATTTCAGGTAGTCAATTCCTGGAATTGCGATGATATCATATCACTATACCGATCAGCAGGATGGTGGGATGAATCGTTTGCTCCTGAAGGTATCCCCGCACTCATAACAGGTAGTTATTTATTTGTTGTAGGTTTTTTACCTGAAGAAAAGAGAGCCGTGGCAATGGGTCGTATCCTTTCTGATTCGGTTTTGACCGGGTACATACAGGATCTCTGCGTCCAGGAAGGGATGCGTGGTCGTGCAATTGGAACGGGACTGCTCAGATTTCTGATTCGTGCTGCGATAGATGCCGGACTTTCCCGTCTCTACCTGATAGCTGAAACAGGGACTGAAGGTTTTTATATAAAATCAGGATTTATCAGGAAAGAAGGTCTGATATTCCTTATACAGAACCCGGACGATTATTCATGAAGATTGATGATGATGATTTTCACCCGATAACAATCGAAGATAAGAAGATATTTGATGAAATCTATTCCCGGTATCCTATAGAACATTCTGAAAACACCTTTGGCACGTTATATTGCTGGCGCCATTATGGTCATTATGAGATAGCGGTTATCGAAGGTTGTCTGATTATCAGAGGCAGTACTGATGCATACACTTCACTTCGAGCTCCTATAGGTCCTAAGAACAAAGAAGTGCTTGATGCCGTCATTGATCTTGCGCTCTCCACCGGAGCTGAAGCCCCGTTTTTAATACTTGAACCCTGGCAGTATGACTGGATACCTCGGGTCAGACCTGATCTGACCTTTCGCCCGGATCGTGACTTCTTCGATTATGTATACAAGACATCTGATCTTGCCGGCCTTGAAGGAAAGCAGTATCTCATGATTCGTAAGCAACTTAATAAATTCAGGAAGAACTGCCCATCTGAAGTTGAAATGGTCACAGAAAAAAATTTTGATGAAGTTCGCGATTTTCTTGCACGGTGGTGCCAATGGCGCGAATGTGATAAATATACCATTCTAAAACATGAAAAAGAAGCACTAGCCGAGGGACTTGAGGCCTTTGAACAACTTGGGTTCCAGGGTATCGTGGTCAAGCCCAGGGGGGAGATTGCCGCCATAGCCATATTTGAGGAGTTGAACCCTGATACTGCAGTAGTTCACTATGAGAAAGGACTGCCAGACTGCGAAGGAATATACAAAGAGATAAATTATCAGACCGCTGAACATCTGAAAAATAAATATTCGTTCATCAACCGGGAGAGTGATATGGGTCTTCCTGGCCTGAAAGAAGCCAAGGAGCGATATCATCCTCATCATATGGCAGAACTTTACTATGTGGATACCTCTAATCGATAGAACCCACGTTCAGAAACACTCATTCCTGACTGGGAAGACTCTGAATAATCAACGATATTTTTTTCACCAGATTATCCTTTCTATGATGGTTAGTACGGTCTACTTCCTTGTATTTTCTATCAGATCCGTTTTATAGTTCCTGCATCAATACTTCAGACGCGATAATGCAGCATCATGCTGTTCACTCAGCTGCAGCACTGTTCTTTCTCATACTTCCAGGGTTTATTCTCTTTTCATTGGTTTTTTCTTCGGTATCCGCCGCTGAGGTTTCTATCGGCACTATCATTGACACTGTCGGAATGGTTACTGACAGGACTACCGTACAAATGGCATCTGAAGACTCAATTGTAAACGGGTCTGTATTCTATCGTGATGGTTCTCAATCAAATGGTGGATCTTTTAAAGAGACGAAAGCGGTCTCTTTTGGAAAGGCATCATCACCTGATACTCTTACCGCTCAAAAAGTAATCAGTTATGACTCATCTCATTTGGGTGGACATGTGGTAACATCAGAAGCTGTTGGTACTACCGGAAGTGGATCAACCGATAGCAGCACACAGGCTCCCTGTATTCTGAGTACATCTGGTGCTTCTGGAGGAAGTGGTAAAATGGCTTCTGCTGGTGCATCTCTTGATATCGGAGCTGAAACCCTCAGATTATCGACATCAACCCGGGTCGCGCCAGGAGAACTTCAGTATACGGTGGCTGCAAATACCTCGCTGGCATCATCCAATACTACAAGTCCTGCAACTGTAAGATCTTCATTTACATACAATACAGCCACTGGGACTGAACAGACACAAATGTCTGATCGAACCCTCATTTCTGGTCTTTTGGATCTCTTTACCAGATCATATTTTGCCGGAGAGAGGGGAGAGATACTGGCTCAGACCGGGGCATCAGGCATGGTGAGTACAAAGACAGTTGCTCAGCAGGAGATCGCCGGGGGAAATGTCACCGGAGTTCCCGAAGGATGGTATGGTTCTACGGTATATTCTGCAGAACTACTCACCAATGGGGGGCGTGCCTCTGAGACAAAAACGCTGTCAGTAGATGAGACCCTGGATTCACAGCGTGTTCTGACCTATCTTTCAGATGGGTCGAGTGCAATGCAGGCCAGAGAGATAGTGATTGCATCAAAAGAATCTAGTGCTGCATCTTCAGGTTCAGCGGCGTCTTCGTGCGTACTCGCACCCCCGGGTGCTGACTCTAATAGTTCTACTACTTCATATCAGGCGATAACAGCGTCTTCTCAGTTACTCGGAGTTTCTTCAGCAGAATCTGAAACTGTTACACGGGTAGATCTCGGTTCAAAAAGGAATGGGACCGATCCACTTCACCTGGAGTACCGTGCTGATATTACCAGCCCTCTCATATTTGATACGGCTATCCTGGCTTCTATGACAGATCCGGATCAAGATGGACGATATGAAGACATAAATGGAAACGGCAGACTAGATATGCAGGATCTGGTACGTTTATTTGATAATCTCGAAGAAATATCCAAATCTTCAGTATCTGAAAGATTTGACTATAATTCGAATGGCCGGGTAGATTTTGCAGATCTGATCCTGATCTTTAGAAAGATCGAAGGGTAATTAGGTGAAAGAGTGCAGGAGATTAGTGCTTTGCATTGGGAAGCCTATCAGAACAATTCTTATCTTCTTCTTCCTGAACTTTTCGTCCCGTTCTGATGTTGGTTCCCCTGGTTTCCTTTATATGGTATTCTGGCACCCCGACTCCGTACAGGCGCGCTCAGTCTGTTATGATCGGGTCTTCCATCACGATTCCCCCCCGTTTTTTTAGGTGCCGGTTTGGGACGCTTTTTTATCTGTGGTCGCACCCCGTCAATGAGAAGATTTCTTCCCTCAAATTCAGTCTCACTGAGTGCTGTACGGGCTGCATCTGCCTGTTCTTCACTTCCCATCTCTACAAATCCATATCCTTTTTTCTCCAGAATTCGTACACTGATCACTTCACCATACTGGGAAAATAACTCCATGACCTGATTTTCACGAACGGAATACGTCAGGTTTCCGACAAATAACTTTTTTTTATTCATATTGGTCTTCCTTCATAGTCTTATCAGGAGCCATGCACCTTTATCTGTATGCTCTTCCCACTATTTGACTAAGAGCCTCCACAGAACCGGTGATGACTCAGGATGACAAAAGTTCTCTTTGTAGATGATAATCAGGAACTCTGCACACTTTTCCAGATGTTTCTCGAAGAGAGGTATGGTTTTTCTGTATATGCCTGTAATTCACCATTGGACGGGCTTGTATACCTTGAGAAGAATCAGGTTCATGCAATAATATCAGATTATTCGATGCCTGATATGAACGGGATTGACTTTCTGAAAGAGATACGTCAGAAATATGGTCCTCTTCCCTTCATCATGCTGACCGGGGCAGATAATAAAGAGACTGCAATTGAAGCTTTGAATACCGGAGCAGACTTCTATCAGAACAAAGGGGAAGATCTGGATATTCAGATCCTTGATATCGCTCACAAGATCCGTTCATTAATTGCACATCGAAGTGCACAGGAGGCACTTAAGAGAAAAGATGCCATTCTTGAAGCCATCAGTTATGCAGCTGAGCAGTATCTGAAAGGTCAAAACCGGATTGTTGAAACCGGGGATATTTTATCTCAAATCGGCAGGGCTGCTGTTGTAGACAGGATATATCTTTGTAATATCAGGGAAGATCCCCACGGAGGTATACCGTTCTATGAACTTGCCGGTTGTTGGAACCGGTACGAACTGGTAGATCCCCTGCCACCGGCAGAGTGGCCTGATGACTGGCATCGTTCCCTTCTGATAAATCAGGTGATTGAAAAGAATCGTTCAGATCTGGTTCAGGAGATTGTTTCTGATACTGATGATCATATGACGGTCTCTTCACTTCTCATTATTCCGATAAATGCCAATGGCATCATCTGCGGGTATCTGGTCTTTGAAACCTTTGGTGAGGAGTATTCCCGTACACAGACTGAGGTTCAAACCCTCCGTATGGCTGCCGAGGTGATAGGGGCGGCACGGTACAGATGGCATATTGAGGAGTTTTATAAAAGTCCGGTTGAAGAAGCCCTGCTGGGGGTATTTCTGTATTGTGATGGCTCCTTCAGGTACGTAAATCCCCATATGAGTAAAATGTTTGGGTATCTGCGCGAAGAACTTCTCAAGATACCTGAAGTAGGGATCCTGATACATCCTGATGACCGTGATATCTTCCTCACAAATCTTGACCAGACTCTTTTTGGAGAAGGGAATACCTGCCATTTCGAATCAACCGGATTTAAGAAAGATGGTTCAGTTATTTATCTTGAGATATACCTGACAACAGTCCACTGTCAGGGGATCCTGTGTATTACCGGGAATATTATCGATGTAACTGAGCGAAGAATGATTGAGGTCTCACTTCAGGAAAGTGAGCAGCGATATCGCAGGTTGGCTGAGCAACTTGATGATCTCATCATTGTTATTGATAGTACCTGGATTATCAGTTATCTCAATCCTTCGGCATCATCGGCTTTTGGTAATGATGCGGTAACTATCGGGTATAATATCAGAGGACTATTTCGTGATGATCAGTATTCCGGGCTGCTCACTCTTGTTGAAAATGCGATTGCTGATGGGCAGGTGTATACAGGCAGCCTGGAGATGAAGATAGAAAGGATAGGTCAGCAATGGTATGATTTTACTATAACGCCTCAAAATCCAGAGCCAGGTCAGATATCCTCTATCGTTCTCTACTTCCATAATGTCTCGTACCGGGTTGAACAGGAAGAAGAGTTACGCAAGGTTGGATTGACGCAACTTGAGATAAATATGGAGCAATTTCAGATCCTGAACGATGAGATACGCAATCCACTACAGGTCATAAAGGGGCTGAACTCACTTCAGGGAGGATCGTATGCGGATCAGATAGATGAGCAGCTATCTCTGATAAATGACCTTATTGCCAGGCTGGATAAAGCATGGATACGCTCTGAAAAAGTGCATAAATTTTTGCTCAAGCATTATCAGCATGGGCATTTTATTAAGGAGGTTGAGGAGTGAGGTTCTCATCGAAAAAGGGATCTGTCTTCTTGATCTGATCCATCATAATAGCACATTAATCTGCCTTCAAACAGATACCATGAGCGAATAGAAATTGGTATCAGGGTTTTTTCAGTGGATTCATATACTCTCATTATAATCGGAGGTGGACCATCAGGTCTGTTTTGTGCATATGCTGCCGGAAGGGAACTCAAAAATGTTCTTCTTATTGAGAGTAAGCCCTCATGCGGCAGAAAACTTCTGATGTCAGGTTCAGGCCAGTGTAATATTACTCATGATGGTGAGGTCCGGAGTTTTCTCTCCCATTATGGTGATAATGGAGCATTTCTAAAACCGGCTCTGATGTCGTTCACCAACCAGGATCTGATGAATTTTTTTTCTGAAAACGGGGTAGAACTGACCCGGTATCCAGGTGGAAAAGTTTTTCCCGCGTCGCGCCAGGCTTCTGATCTCCTGCAGGTACTTGAAGAGAGATGCAGACTTGCCGGGGTGCGGGTCATAACTCATGATCCTGCTTTGGAAGCCTGTAAAAAAGATGATGCTTTTTTGGTAAAAACCGCATCAGGCTATTTCCAGTCTGATCATCTGGTTATTGCAACAGGGGGAATCACGTACCCTGCAACAGGCTCGACTGGAGACGGGTACCGGTTTGCACAAAAATTTGGTCACCAGATTGCAGAGGTTGCCCCGGCCCTGGCTGCAGTACTGGTCAAAGATTACCAATTCTCGGATCTGTCTGGCATATCCTTCCCTGATCTCTCTATCTCTCTCTATCGGGGAGAGAAGAAGATACGGGATCATGTAGGAGATATCCTATTTACCCATTCCGGTCTTTCAGGGCCAGGAATACTGGACTTTTCCCGCTTTATAAGGCCTGGTGATCAACTCAAAGTCTCCTTCCTTCCTGGTAAAGATATGGGAACTGTATCGCGATCTCTTATTGACCAGATCTCTGCAGCAGGAAACCGTCAGGTAAAAACAGTATTAACTTCATACTCTCTCCCTGACCGTTTTATACGAAAACTGCTTGAATTATCTGGTATTGAGCCGGATCTGACCGGTTCGCATCTCTCTAAAAAAGAACGCTCTATCCTGGCAGGGTATCTTACCGGATTTCCTTTTACCGTCCTCAGGCTTTCCGGGCCTGAGGATGCTATGGTGACCAGAGGAGGAGTTACTCTGACTGAGATCAATCAGAAAACTCTGGAATCAAAACTTGTTCCCGGGCTCTATTTTATCGGAGAGGTGCTTGATATTGATGGAGATACCGGAGGATATAATCTTCAGGCTGCATTCTCAACTGCCGCCCTTGCAGCACGATCGATAATCAGTAAGGCCTGATTCCATTAACCGGGAACTCTGTTATCGTGAATCAGGTGTATCGGATTGAAGCGAGAATATAAAAAAGGGTTAGAAGAAGTTCTGAGTGGCATAAAAATACTCGCCATCATATGCCAGACCAACTCCAATTGAGGAAATAGTAGGGTTTTGGAGGTTCTCATCATGCTCAGGGCTTGATATCCACTCGATCATCATCACATCAGCAATTGCCTGTGCATCACTGGGGTCGAGAAAACCTGAGAATCCTTCTCCGATGATATGGCCCCCTGAAATCTTAACAATATTCTCCGCGATCCCGGTTCTGATGGTTCCATCGCTCATAGCCCGGGTAACCTTAAATCCTGCTCCCGTTGCACGAAGTGTTGGATCAATTCCTTCAGGCGAAATATGAGAGAAATATTTTCTTTCAGCCATATCAGCACTGTGCAAACGGGCAATATCTCCCAGTTTCATATCATAATCCAGATCAGACAATCCGCGATACTGACGATACAGGTTCGTTTTTAATGCTATTAATCCTGCAACTTTTCCCAAAAATTCATTTGTTACCGGTTTTTCCTGACTGGTAATTCTGAACGGGATGGCTGTCCCTGCAACATTATTCTCTTCATCTGACTCCTGGACCATACTGGTGAAGTCTATGATTGCTCCAAGGTAGTAATCCCCGGGGATTATCCCTGACGGGATGAGATCTGTCGCTGATCCTGGTTCTGCCATACCTTCATAGGCGTTAAAGTAGATCTCATCCCAAATCTTCAGATCTGAAGGTTCAATTACCGGATCAGGGGAGAGATAAAACCCGATATGATATGTTCCGGCACTCTGGTTTCCGAGATTTTTTGCGGTATAATTAATGGTTAACGGATATCCGGAAGCACTCTCATTTGTGGAGACTGAGCGGAGGTCAACTGACAGATCCGGCATACCCGATAGTGACGCTGAAGATGAGGGGGTGATAATTATCTTCTGATCAGAAATATACTGATTATTATCTGGATTTCTGTCCACTCCCGTGGTATTTATCGTTGAAAGTAATCGGTACTCTCCGGGTTCAATTCCTCCCGGAATATTTGTGGCAAAGGGGACTGTATCACGATATATTGCAGGAATTTGTTCTGTAGTCTTCTGATGGATCCAGATCGGCGATGAACCAGTCTGGTTTTCTTTGATCAGGTAAAAAACAATGCTGATTCCCGGGGCAGATTCGGGACCGGTATTCGTTACTCCGATAGATCCTGAGAAGGGAAAGCCCTGCTCGGCTTTTTCCGGTATCAGACTTCCGATGATTGCAGGATCGGTTGTATTCAGAATAACTGGTGATGAGAGTGAATTATCGATTGATGTATCCTCTGCTGCATATACTCCGGCACCTAGATGCAGGAGAAGCAGTAGGAGGATTGATATGTATCTGATTGTGTTCATGATAACGATGGGTAAATAATCATTGAAACTGTTCATAATCAAGACTTCTGGTCTGAAAGATCTTCAGATTGTGCAATCGTCAGATAGAGAAAGGTGATGAAGCGCTGCCGGTGTTGTCTCTCTGCCCTGCGGTGTCCGTTTGAGAAACCCTATCCTTATCAGATACGGTTCATAGACATCTTCGATCGTTCGCGTCTCTTCACCGGCAGATATTGCTATCGTCTTAAGCCCGACCGGCCCACCCTCAAAGTCCTCAGCAATCGTTTTTAAGATCTTCCGGTCAAGTTCGTCAAGGCCGAGCGTATCTATCCCCAGTGCGGAGAGTGCAATATGTGCGATCTCTTCATCCACCATTCCGGATCCTCTTACAATAGCATAATCATACGCTCTTCTCAGAAGACGGTTTGCAATTCTCGGCGTTCCCCTGCTCCGTTCTGCGATGACAACCGATCCCTCCCGGGTTATTGGAATCTTCAGGATAAAGGCACTGCGGAGAACAATCTGGGCAAGATCGGCTGGTTCATACAGGTCCAGTCTGAGCACCAACCCGAACCGATCCCTGAACGGAGAACCAAGGAGCCCGATTCTGGTTGTAGCACCAATAAGGGTATAGCGCTCCAGTGGGAGTCGTATCGATCGTGCAGACGGGCCTTCACCAATCATGACATCAATTGTAAAATCCTCCATTGCAGGGTAGAGGATCTCTTCTATGACCGGGGGTAGCCGGTGAACCTCGTCAATGAACAATGCATCTCCCCGTTTGAGTGGGGTTAGCATTGCTGCAAGGTCACCCGGGCGCTCGATGACCGGTCCGGTGGTTGATTCAAGAGCACTCTTCATCTCTCGTGCGATAATGTGGGCAAGAGTGGTTTTACCAAGTCCGGGCGGGCCTGAAAAGAGTACATGATCCAGGGGAACGTTTCTCATCCTTGCAGATTCGATCGCTATGGAGAGTGTCTCCTTTAATGAGGGCTGTCCGATAAAGTCTGACAGAATGGCCGGCCGTACGGTTTTCTCTTCCTGATCTTCATTGAGATCAGGAGACAGGAGTTCTTCACTCATTTGAACGTTTCTCCTTGAGAACCTGTAATGCTTCTCTGATTATCCCGGCAGCAGTACCATCATTCCCTTTCTGTTGTGATTGAGAGACTGCTGACGCTGCATCTGCCTGAGTATATCCCAGTGCCATCAGACCCAGGATTGCATCACTCCCTGCAGTGTCTATGGTATCAGTCTGGGAACTGCGAAGTTCTGCTGCAAGGGCCTGACCCTTCTTCTTCAGTTCAAGGATAATTCGCTCTGCCCCGGTCTTTCCAAGTCCGGGAACGGTAGATAGCAGTCTGACATCACCTGAAAGAATAGCCCCTGCTACCTGTTCAGGCCTCAGTCTTGATACAATCGCTGTTGCCAGTTGAGGTCCGACTCGTGAGACTGATGTCAGAAGTCTGAAGAGTTTCACTTCTGCAGGGGTTTGAAAGCCATAGAGTAGTATGGCATCCTGTCTGACTATCATTTCGGTATACAGAATCGCTTCTTGTTCATGGTGTAATGATGCTGCTGATACGGTGGGCACCCTTACCCGGTATCCAACACCGGCAGCTTCTATCACCACATAGTCATCTCCAGTTTCAACGATCTGCCCTCTCAGCCGTGCTATCATATACTTCTCCGGTTCGTGTTCATGTGGCAGAGAGCCAGGGAGAGCCCGTCAGCAGCATCGTCAGGGCGAGGGATTTCTGATAGTTTAAGCAATCGTGTTATCATCTCTTGGATCTGTCGTTTATCTGCTGATCCAGACCCGGTAATCGCCATTTTCACCTGGTTCGGAGTATATTCAGTCACCGGGAGGCCAGCATGGGCAGCGGCAAGCAGCATTACCCCCCTGGCTTCGCTGACCAACAGGGCACTAGTGGTATTTCTTGCGAAAAACAACCGCTCGATGGCTACTGCGTCAGGATTATACTTCTCAATCAGGGCGGTTATACCGGCATAGATCAGAAGAAGACGAGCAGGAGAATCTCCATCCTCCTTTCGGGTTTTCACACAGCCCCATTCGAGAGCTTGTGCAACCCTTGAGTCAGTCGAGATTATTCCATATCCAACGGTGGCATATCCTGGATCAATACCAAGGATCGAACCCATCAGATCCTCAGTACTAATACGGTTCTGAGTTCAGGAGATATGATACTTTTAGATTCCATTCCTTGTAGTATTTGCATCAAGAATCTCATCAGGTAAGCACTCATTCCAAGCTCCTCTATGGCTTAGTAGCCATTCCTGGGCGTTGATGTCCTCACCAGTCTCGGAGCGTGCTCTTCTCACGTAACATCCATCAGATCGTAAAATCCGCGTTTTTATGGTATCTTTTAGATGAATCGGCAGGATGGATGCGATGATCTCTGATCTGATTCCGGGATCCAGAATCGGATACAGAACTTCTACCCGCCGGTTAAGGTTTCTGGGCATAAGATCACTACTTCCCATAAGCACTATCTCATCTCCACCATTATTGAAGTAATAAATCCGTGAATGTTCAAGGAATCTCCCAACGATGGTACTGACGGTTATGTTCTCAGATACCCCTTTGATACCCGGACGCAGGCAGCAGATGCCCCTGATCTGGAGTTCAATCCTGACTCCGGCCTGAGACGCCCGATACAATGCCCGGATCATCTCTGCATCCTGTATTGCATTTAATTTCAGGATGATGTGCCCATCTCCAAATTCCCGCTGCCTGCTTATCTCCCGGTTAATAAGCGATATTACTCCCCGGCGGATATTTTTTGGTGACACCAGAAGATGGTTATACGCCATATACCGTGAGTACCCGGTCAGGGCATTGAAAAGGTTTGATACATCTGATGCTATCTCGGAATTCGCGGTAAATAAACCAATATCTGTATATATTCTTGCGGTGGTAGCGTTATAGTTCCCTGAGCTCATATGGACATATCTGACAATCCCTTCCCGTTCCCTTCTTACAATCAGGCAGAGTTTTGAATGTACCTTCAGTCCCATGATTCCAAAGACGACATGAACTCCCGCATGCTCAAGAGCACGTGCCCATCCAATATTGTTCTCTTCATCAAATCGTGCCTTGAGTTCAACTACCACTGATACTGCTTTCCCATTCTCACGCGCATCAAGAAGCGCTTTTATTATCGGGGATCTACTTCCGGTCCTGTACAGGGTCATCTTGATAGCAAGGACATCAGGGTCATGTGCTGCTTCGTTCAGAAAGTTGATGGTTGGCTGGAAACTTTCATAGGGGTGAAACAAAATGATATCACGATTTTTTATTGAATTAAAAATTGTCTTCTCATTCTCAAGCCTTTTCGGGATGACCGGTACAAACGGGGGATCTTTTAGATCTGGTCGATCCAGATCAAGGAGGCACATCAGATCAGCCATTCCAATAGGTCCGGATATCCGATAGAACATGTGAGGGTATTTTACTAGTTTTTCCCCCATCATCCCGCAGACTACCTGATCAGTCCATGAGGATACCTCGATTCTCACCGGTATACCGATCCATCGCCTGCCAACTGATTCTTCAACTGCTGTCAGGAGATCATCAGCTTCATCCTCTTCGATCTCTACATCAGCATCACGGGTGACTCTGAAGGGATATGCTGCCCTGACTTCCATCCCCGGAAAGAGGAGATCAAGGTTTGCGGCAATAATGTCTTCAAGAAATATGAGATTATTCGAATCACTGCGTACTTTCTGGTCTTCGTCTCCGGGTATCTGGATGAGCCGTGGAAACAACCGGTTTGGAATTTTTATTCGTGCAAAGAGATCCTCTTCACGTCCTCGCTCTCTGACTATGATCGCGAGATTGAGAGCAAGATTAGAGATGAATGGAAACGGGTGTGACTTGTCAAATGCAAGCGGAGTCAGGACCGGGAATATCTCTTTAATAAAGTAATCGCGGAGTTTTCGTTTCTGATGCTCCTGCAGAGTCTCATACGAATGGATGGAAACACCTGCTTCCCTCAAAGCAGGGATAATGGAATCATGCCAGATAGAGGCCTGCTCCTCAAGGAGCGGTGTTAGTGCTTTAAAAATCTCATCAAGTTGTATTCCCGGAGACAGTCCGTCAGGAGGGGCTTTTAATGCCCCCTCATCCAGCTGACGATGGAGACCTGATACCCGGATCATGAAGAACTCATCCAGGTTATTGGCAAAAATTGCCAAAAATTTAACCCTTTCAAGAAGTGGATGAGAGTTGTCCTTTGCTTCGTCCAGAACATGCCGGTTAAACTGTATCCAGGAGAGTTCTCTGTTTATGTATAGCGAGGGATCCTCCAAGAGTTCGTCAGTGCCCGGGTTTTTTTCCTCAAAGGTTACCTCTTCACGCATCATCTGGAAAAAATAAGTGCTCTCAGGATGATAAATCCTTGCGTAAAAAGAGAATTATCAGAAATTATGGTACCTGAACTCCATCTATGTAATGGATCGATTTTTGCAGAGTTCCAATATATCCATTGACACCCGTATGATCATTGAGTACCAGCTCAGATGCAGTCTGGTTTGGATTTTCAGTGCTTCCTTCCATCAAATGAACATTAAAGTCAACTGCAACCGCTGCCAGGGCATATCGTCTTAACAGAGGATCCCCGTTCGGAGTTGATAATCTTACTTCTGAATTCTCCTGGGGATGTTCGGTATTGCTCGAGATTGCCCCATATACCCCGGTTACCTGGTTGGAATGAGGGCTGGCATACCCCTGCTGACTCTGGTTGGCGAGTTCTTTAGTGTTTCCAGTCAGATTAAACTGATGAGTTGTATTGAATTCTCTTTCTGTCTGATTAAGATTCAGGTCCAGACTGAAAATATCTTGAGATTGATTGTTGGTGCCATTAGGCATGGCAGTTTTCTCAGCCATGACCAGACCGGTTCCGGAGATCAGCATCAGACAGGTGAGTGATAGACAAATACACACATATTGGTTCATTATATTCTAACCTCCCGGGTTACTCAGTCAGAGGTCTCTTATCAATCATTGTGCTCTCAAATATGAACTGTTTGTGGTATTTCTGTAAGGTCTATGGATTCGGGGTGAGAAAGTCATATCTTGTATCAAGTTCTTTGAGCATGATCAGAGAATAATATCTGAAGAAGGTGATGACCGGGACGAGGAGGAAAAGAGAAATTACACAGACAACACAGGTTGAGGCTATCAGCAACATAACCGTCTTGTCGGAAATACCCTCATGAACTCCCTGACTACCAATGATTGACGCAGGGAGATCCAGAAGTATGGTGATTAGTCCTACAATGACCCCCAGGATTATTCCGGCGATTATACTAAGAATAATTTTAACCCCGGTATAAATCATCGCCTCCACCCACCTCCCAGAAAAGATTTGAATCAGATAATTCCAGCCATCAATTATTCCACAGTCCTCGCGAATCATGAGTGGGACAACAAAGTCTGCGGTCAGAATGGCCAGTATCCATACTGGAATGAGGAGAATCAGAAGGATAACCAGTGCCATGATGAGATGCACAAGAAGTGTGAGAAGAACCAGCGGTCCATCTAGAAAAACCGGGAGAATGACAAAGACGACAACGATACCTGATGCGATGATAATTAGCAAGAGCATGCAGAGATAAAACAGGAGCAAGTGAAGGCCTTTTCCCATCCGATTTCTGAATGTTCTTCCGATCAGGATTGTTCCTGATGAGATACAGTCTACAAAGACGAACTGAAAGATAGAACTGAGAAGAACATAGAATAGCAGGCCTGCCATTAACACTATGATCAGGGATATAATGACCGACTCATATCCTGACATGAGTCCTGGTTGAAGAAACGTATCAGGATCAGGCGCACTTATGAGATCTGATTTGAAAGGGTTCATCATGAAACCCCCAAGGAAGAGTGCAATCACCGCGATGCGAATCCAGACTCCTGCTTTTGGGGGCCAGAGTAGAATACGGGTTCGCATCGCCGCCTCATCCAGAGATTTTAACGCGGTATATGATGACATTCAGATCTTATATCCAGTCATTCTGTTTCTCGAATGCAGCAAACCGTTCGCGCAACATCTCAATCTCCTCAGGGCTGAGGTCTCTTCCATGGCGCCTGCTGATAATTTGTGACAACTGATGAGCAACATCCCCCGCAACTTCATTATCCCGGCATTTCAGATAGACCCGCAGATCCTTTATCGGGCTGGTGACCCCACATACAGGGCAGAGGACGTGATTCCTGGATTCCGGTGTAGTCATAATATGCCCACATCCCCCGCACCGGATAACTTGGAACATGGTCAGAGCCTTTAGAATGCCTGACACAAGAATCTTCCGCTTTCTCTGCTAAAAAGATACCAAAGCGATATATGAGAGAGTAGCAGGATCCCCTAAGAGTCATGAACACACATATGCAATCCAGAATAACGGTAACCGGCGTCGAAGGCCTTCCACTGATAAAATCTGGTGATGATATTCCTGCTTTGATCTGCGAGGCGATAGATATTGAGGAGAATGACATTCTCTGTATTGCCACAACCATCATCTCAAAAGCAAATGGGTATTGTCGAAAACTGGAAGATATGCACCCTTCGGAGCAGGCCTGCCGCATTGCATCAGTAACCGGTGAAGATCCGCGATTCCTTGAAGTTGTTCTTGAGCAGGCTGATGATGTCATTCTGGAAACACCATTCACGCTAACTGCTCTGCCATGTGGGCATATCGGGGTCAGGTCAGGTGTAGATGCAAGCAATGTAGAGGACGGGGTTGCAATTTATCTGCCGCCTGATCCGATGGGCGTTGCTGATGCAATAAGGGAGCGCATACAAAAGATATCAGGAGTTGCATGCGGGGTGATCCTGACTGATACCTGCGGACGAGCATTTAGGCGGGGTCAGACTGGTCATGCGATTGGCTGGAGTGGAATGAGTGCGATCCGTGACTTCAGGGGGGATACGGACCTCTATGGACGTGTTCTTGAGATCACTGAAGAAGCAGTCATTGATGAGATTGCAGGATTTGCAAACTTCATCATGGGGGAGAGTCATAACGGGATTCCGGCAGTTTTGTTTCATGGATGCCCGAAATGGTCTGGCCACGATGAGATATTTTTCAATAGGGATGAAGACCTGATCAGAAAAGCGCTAAAAAAAGAGCAGAGTTAGAATTTAAAAATATTCAGCACAAAAATGATCGCACCGATACTTACTGCTGCTACAAGGACCGCATATGGGCTGATATGGACGGCCCGCCGGTCTTCACTGTCATAATAGTTGACGAGACCGGCAGAAGAGATGAGCCTTCCACCCGATTTCTTTGCCATACGTAACTATTTCATCTCCAGATTATTTAAAGACAAGTTTGTAGAGGATTATGCAGTTAGAGTACACCATTACCGGAACAGCCCTTATGGGAGATCTTTTTGAGCCGCGTCCGGTTACCATCGTTGTTGAGAAGGGTATTATCACCAGGGTGGAGGATGAAAGTGATGCTCCGAATCGATGGATCTGTCCTGCCTTTTTTAACGGGCATACTCACCTTGCTGATACGGTTGCCATGGACCTCCCCTGCACCGGATCACTTGAGGAACTGGTAACTCCCCCAAATGGGCTGAAACACAGAATTCTTGCCGAATCTTCCTCTGAACACCTGATCAGCGGAATGAGGGCCTCGATAACCACAATGATCGCTTCTGGCACATCAGGATTTGCAGATTTTCGTGAGGGAGGCATTGAAGGGGTCATGCAACTGAAGATTGCAGCAGCAGGATTGCCATGCCGTCCGGTCATTCTTGGAAGGGGAGGTGGAGAGAAGGCAGGAGATGGTGCCGGTATAAGTAGCACCCGTGATGTTCCTTTGTACGAGTCAATTGCCAGAGAGATGCGGCATGACAATCGGCTGGTTGCATTTCATGCAGGGGAAAGAGATGGTACCGATATTGATGCCGCCCTCTCCTGTGAGCCTGATCTCCTTGTCCATTGCACTCATGCTGACCATCGGCAACTGAGATCTATTGCTGATGCGGGAATTCCTGTTGTCATCTGTGCCAGATCAAATTTTCTGCTCAACGTTGCCGGATCCGCAGCTCATCCACCAGTCAGGGAGATGGTTGATCTGGGCATTGATCTGTTGCTAGGTACTGATAATGTCATGTTTGTGCAACCAGATATCTTCAGGGAGATGGCATTTCTCCAAACAATCTATCAGGTGCCATCGCTTGAAATTTTAAGAGCAGCTACCCGCGGGTTATCCAAGGACGGGTGTTTGAACGAAATAATGCCGGGAAAACCGGCCAATTTCTTTGTCGTGGATAAATGCGCGTCGAATCTCTCATTTAGCCATGATATCGTCTCATCTCTGGTAAAAAGGGCAGAATCTCATGATATCTGCGCAAGAATTTTTTAACTATAATCTAAATTTGTTAAGGAGCCTACTAGTGGGGGGATAATATGTACAATACAATTCTCGTTGCAATTGATGGATCTGCAGTAAGTGAGAAGGCATTCGAAGCAGCCGTCCAGCAGGCCCATGCATGGAAAGCAAAACTACATGCGATCTATGTTGTAGAGACGGGCCTTTTTACTGATATTCCGGTAGATAGTAAACTGGAGATGATGTACAGTCTTCTTGAACAGGAAGGGACCTCATCTCTGGACAGGATAAAAGATATCGCTCAGAAGAAAAGTATTGAGCTTACTACACATTTTGAACAGGGGCATGCAGGAAACACGATCATCTCAAAGGCAGATTCAATCGGTGCGGATCTGATCGTTCTCGGCTCACATGGAAAGAGTGATGTTGACAGGCTCCTTCTGGGCAGTGTCAGTTCCTTCGTCGTTGAGCACAGCATGAGTTCGGTCCTGGTGGTGAGATCATAACAACGGCCACTCTGGTATCAGATTATATGACGACAGATGTCGTCACTGTAGAGATACCGGGAAACCGTGATGATGTACTGAAGATTCTGAAAAGAACCGGGATCAGTGGAGTTCCTGTCCTGAAGGATGGAAAACTGGTAGGAATAATCACCAGAAAAGATCTTCTCCAAAAGCCTGAAGAGAATCAGCTCGCTCTCCTGATGACCCCTGATCCACTGACAATCCTACCTGATGCAACGATATTTGAAGCCGCGCGGGTAATGAATGAGTCTACAATTCGTCGTCTACCGGTAGTTGATGCATCTGGTTTTCTGGCAGGGCTCATTAGCGTTGCAGATCTTGTGCTTGCAATTGCCCGGATGAAGATTGACGAGGAGATAAAAGAGAAATATACCTCTTCGACATTTGCCCTCTGGGAAGAAACTCCCCTCCCTCTTGTAGGGAGGATCATGGAGATATCAGGGGTTGAAGCAATCCCAGTACTTAATCGGGATAGTAAACTCCAGGGTATCATCACAGAGAGGGACCTTATCAGGTGCGCAATGATAGAGGACTCTGTTGAAACCTCTGATCTCTCTACAACCGGAACTGATGATGATGAATGGACCTGGGAGAGTATCCGGGATGTTCACCATATCAGTTATGGTATTTCCCGCGTTCAGCTCCCAAACCGCCCGGTACGATCTGCTATGATCACCAATGTGGTAATGGTTCCACCTAATGCAGAAGTGAGTGAATGTGCCCTTAAAATGAAACGGGCACGGGTGGACCAGTTACCAGTTGTGAACGGGGACAACCGGCTGACGAGTATTCTTTTTGATCGGGATCTCATCAAAGTCCTGCTCGATTCGAAATACCAATAACAATCTTTAAATTATTGAAGGGTGCTCTAAGTTTTGGCATTTTTGCACCCTGCAATCCTTCTGCACTGCATTTATCAATAATCATTCCTGGTGGCGCTATGGCAGAACAGAATGAAAACATGAAAGGAACCACTACTGTCGGTATCATTTTTGAATCCGGGGTAGTGCTCGCCAGCGAGAGGCGGGCAACGATGGGCTTCCTGATCTCGAACAAAACTGCGAAGAAGATCTACCAGATCGGTCCACGGATCGGTCTGACAACGGCCGGTGGGGTCGGTGATGCTCAACAGTTAACACGTCTGATGACTGTCGAAGCAAATCTCTTTGAGATCCGTAGGGGAAAACAGATGTCTTTGGCCGCCGCATCAACCCTGCTCTCAAACATCCTTCATGGAAACCGGTATTATCCGTTCTATGTCCACCTCCTCATTGGTGGTGTGGATGAGACCGGACCGGTTCTCTACTCGGTGGATGCTGTGGGTGGCACCTCAAAAGAGGACAATATTGTTGCAACCGGCTCTGGATCCCCCATGGCATATGGTGTTCTTGAAGACCGGTTCCGTGCCGGGATGCCAGAAGCCGAGGCTATTGAACTTGCAATCCGTGCTCTGCGTTCTGCTATCAAACGTGATGCAGGTTCAGGGGAAGGGATGGCAGTGGTAGTTATCACCAAAGACGCATATCGCGAATTATCTGATGAAGAGATCACTCAAAAGATACCAAATTAAATTCCTGAGAACTTTTTCCCCCGCAAACCCCTTTTATTGCTTTTTTTAGGACGGTTGTAATGTTAATCGAGGACAGACTCAAAGAACTCCATGAGAAGATCAAACGTAAGGTACCAAAGGGCATTACTGTCGCTTCGGTCGAGTTTGAAGGACCAGAACTGGTCATCTATACTGATGACCCAAAAAAATTTGCTGACCAGGACGATCTGATAAAAATACTCGCCCGGGATCTCAGAAAACGAATCGTAGTACGACCAACTATTCTGGAAGATCCTGAACGGGCAATCAGATCTATTAAGGATGTGGTTGGAGAAAGCGCAGGAATTACTGATATCTTTTTTGAGCAGGATAGTGGCGAAGTCCTTATCGAAGCTGAGAAGCCAGGGGTTGTTATCGGGAAAAATGGCGCAACCTTGCGGGATATCACCAAGGAGATCGGCTGGACACCTAAGGTGGTACGGACACCTCCGATCGAAAGTGTCACGGTCAAACAGGTACGGCAGTTTCTCCGGGGTGCTCACCAGGAGCGAAAAGAACTCCTCCGTCGTATCGGTCGCCGCATACACCGCGATGTCATTGCCCGGGATCAGTGGATCCGGGTAACTATGCTTGGTTGTTGCCGGGAGGTCGGTCGTGCTGCGTTCCTTCTCACCACGCCGGAAAGCAGGGTTCTCATCGATTGTGGTGAGAAACCGGATAATGCAACTGCCACCCCATATCTCTATGTTCCGGAGATTCATCCGCTCTCTCAGCTTGATGCGGTGGTGCTCACCCATGCACACCTGGATCATTGTGCCTATATCCCGCTCCTGTACAAATATGGGTACACCGGGCCGGTGTACTGCACTCCGCCAACCCGTGATCTTGCCGCAATGCTTCAGCTTGATTATCTTGAAGTGATGAATAAGGAAGGAAACCCGATTCCGTACTCTTCAAACGAGATCAAAGAGTTTATTAAACATTCAATTGTCCTGAACTACGGATGTGTCACCGATATTGCACCTGATATCAAACTCACCTTCCATAATGCAGGCCATATTCTTGGATCAGCAATAGCTCACTTTCACATTGGCGATGGCCTGTACAATGTTGCCTTCACCGGCGATCTCCATTATGGGAAGAGTCGTCTCTTTAACGCTGCAACAAATAACTTCCCCCGCCTTGAGGCACTTTTTATGGAGTCCACATATGGTGGTGCCGGAGATATGCAGCCCTCCCGTGCCGAAGCCGAAGAGAAACTCTATAATGTCCTTCGTGAGGTAGTAGGCAGAGGCGGAAAAGTTATCATTCCCGCGTTTTCTGTCGGCAGATCTCAGGAAGTCATGCTTGCGATAGAAGAAGGGCTTCGCCTCGGGAAACTTCCAAATATGAAGATCTACCTGGACGGGATGATCAAAGAAGCTACCGCGATTCATACCACCTATCCTGAATATCTCAACTCAGACCTTCGAAACCTGATCTTTAAAGAGGGGCTCAATCCATTCCTCTCGGAATGCTTTGAACAGGTGGATTCACCAGAGAAACGCGAGAAGGTCATAACCGGAGAGCCCTGTGTGATAATTACCACCAGCGGTATGCTTAACGGAGGGCCGGTGATGGAATATCTCAGGCAACTGGGTTCTGATGAGCGATGCGCCCTGGTATTTGTCGGATATCAGGCAGATGGGACCCTGGGAAGGCGTATCCAGAAAGGATGGCGTGAAATCCCGGTTGGAAGCAGGGAGACTATCGTCATCAATCTTGATTGCATGACTGTTGATGGGTTCTCTGGTCACTCAGATCGGAGGCAGCTGATGAATTATGTCTCTCACATGCAACCAAAACCTGAGAAGATATTCACCATCCACGGAGATGAGAAGAGCACCCTGGACCTAGCAAGTTCAATATATAAAAAATATCATATTCAGACCCTTGCCGCAATGAACCTGGAGACATACCGGTTGATCTGATCCTATGATCCGATCCTCCCCGCATCTCATTATCCTCTTCTCCGGCGTTTTTGCATTGATGGCACTCTCAAACGCTATCATCCCTGTACTACCTGATCTCAGTGAAACTCTTCAGATCCAGGCACTCATCTTTTCAGCCTACTTCTTTGGTGCCATGGTAACCACGCTTCCCGGAGGAATCCTCTGTGATCGATATGGGCAGACCCTGGTGGTACGGATCAGCCTGATTCTCACGGTTTTTTCCGGATTCCTTCTCATCGGGGTACAGGATACCGTCGCAATTTTTATCGCACGGGTTATTGAAGGGGTGGGGGCAGGTCTTTTTGTCTCAGCCGGACTCTCCTGGATAAATTATCGTCCTGATCACCTTCAGTTATCAGGATTTTTTATGGCGCTGCTAAATGGCGGGCTGGTTATTGGTCTCATCGGAAGTGGGTTTCTCTCCTCACAAACCGGGATTCTCACCAGCGGCATTCTGTTCTTCTCGGTGTTATCCATTCTTCCCTTGTTATATTCACTCAAATATCCTTTTGAAAGACAACATCTACCCCAGGATAGAAAATCTCTTCAGCATGGAGAATCAGGAATTTCATATCTTATCAATCAGGTTCTCGGAATGGTTTTCAGGGAGGCACCACTCTGGATATCAGTTGTTGTACTCCTTGGCACAACTGGATTTGTACAGGCTATCTATCCTGAACTATCCCATCTTGGCGCTCAGGATATCGGTCTGGTTCTGGCTCTGATGAATGTTGCAACGATTATCGCTTCTCTTATCGCTCCTTCCCTGAACTATGAGCCAGTTCTGCTCATCCGAATTGCAGCACTATGTATGGGTGGACTGGTTCTGGTCTTTATGGAATTTCCTGGGGCGATATTTTTGATGGGATTTGTGGCTGGCATCATCATGATCTCTCAGATTGGATACCTGGCAGCATCGGTAGAACATCAGGGAATTGCCATGGGGTTGTTTTCCACATCGAGTTATGCGGGGATGACACTCATCCCGGCAGTTGGTGGGTATATTGTAGGAATCATTTCAGCGCCTGCAGCTGCTGCGTCTGTTTTTGTTCTCTGTATTATCTCGGCGGTTCTTATCGGCAGGTGTAAATGCAGGGGATTTCACCCACTGACATAAGAGAGATCGACACCTGTGATATGACACCCCCGGATATTCAGAGAAGTGCCTGGAACTCCCGATATCTGAGATCCGGGAGGCAATGGGGGAATGCCCCTTCAGAGTTCTCTTTGACGCCGAACGTCGGGGTTATCCTGGAAGCCGGGGTTGGTGATGGAAAAAATCTTCGGGTAAGACCTGATCAGGGGGAGATGGTGATGGGGTTTGATTTTGCAGAATCTGCAATCAGATTATGCCGGGCTGATCCCACCCTTACCCATGTTCACCTCTTTATTGGTGACCTCAGAGCTGTTCCCCTAAAAAGAGACTCTGTTGATCTGATCTATGCTCATCATATTCTTGGACATCTCGATGAAAAAGATCTTGGAACAGCTATCCAGGAGGTTTCCCGAATTCTTAAACCTGCTGGATCAATAGCACTGACGGTCTTCTCCCAGTATGATATGCGGTATAATTCCAGGAAACAGAATGATTCAGGTATAGTCATCCGTGGAGATGGAATTATCACCCGGTTTTTTACTTTCCAGGAGATCCGCGTCCTCTTTGAGAACTTTTCAGAAGTATTTCTAAACAGGAATCAGTGGTCGTTGAAGGTCAGGGGTGTAGAGCATGTTCGCTCTGTGATCACCGGACTTTATAAAAAATCGTTCTGAACGTCATAGTCAGTAGTCACCTCCATAGAGGATCTGACATACATCGTAAGAAAATAATATAGAGAATGACTCATATACTAATCCTGATGAATGACCTTTTTCCGGATCAGGATCGTGATGACATTCCTGAACATGAACTTTCGCGGATAGGGGTATCACTACCTTCCAATCTCCTCCAGAGTTTTGATCAGATTCTGAATTCACGAGGGTACTCCTCACGATCTGAAGGAATTCGTGATGCAATCAGGTCATATATCAGGTATTACCGCTGGATGGCTGACATGACCGGTACCCGTCAGGGAGTAATTACCCTCGTGTATGATCATCATCAGCGTGGTCTTATCGCTTCAATTACTGATATTCAGCATGATTATATGGGACTTATTCAGGCATCGCTTCATTCGCATGTCTCCCATAACCGCTGTGTTGAAGTTCTTCTCGTCAGAGGGGATGCTAAAGAAGTAAAAGCAGTTGCCGAACGACTCATGGCTCAGAAAGGGGTCGAAACAGTGAAACTCACCACTATTCCACTTGAAGGATAGTCAAAACCGATACTGAATAAAAAGATCTTTTTTTCATCATCCTCTGGGTGATTATGAAACCAACCCGCATGGTCCAGGAAATATTTATGAAACAGTCTAATGGTAAAACCGGTTTAACTACTCTGCTTGTACTATTTTTCCTATGGCTTTCTCTCACAGTCCCTGCAATTGCCAATGAGACACGCCAGGATAATTTTGGAGCTATTGAGCTCTATAATAAGGCTGTTGATGCAGCATCCTCAGGAAATTTTAACGATGCCCTTAATCTTACCGGCGAGGCACTCGCCATCCAGCCGAATTTCACCGTTGCGCTGGTTACACGTGCCGGGGTCCTGATAGCTCTGGATCGTCCTGAAGAGGCTGAGGATACCGTAAACCGCGCTCTTGTAATAGATCCTGCCAATCCGTCTGTCCTTGCCACGGCTTCATCACTCTATATAAAAACCGGAGACCACACGAAAGCTCTTACGTTTGCAGATACAGCACTTGATGCAGACCCTAGTCTTATTGAGGCATGGATCCTGAAAGGAACTGCACATGGCGCACTGAAAGAGTATCCAGAAGAATTAAATGCATCAAAAAGTGCTCTCGCCCTGGATCCAAATAACCAACTCGCAAAGATCAACTATGACTTTGCACAATCTCATATAACCGGTCAGCCTGAATCGGTCTCTTCAGATACCAGTACAACCAGAGCACCAGTCTCATTGCCGGTAGTCATACTCGGAATACTTACAGGCTGTACTCTGATAGTCAGAAGAATTGAAAGAGAGAGATGATCCTCCAGGAATGAGCTACCATGATGGTAATATTTTTAGATTAGGCCGGTCTGAATCCCTCGTTTCTTTTCTGATGCTATCCGGTCTCTGGCAGTTGTGCAATACTCTTCTGATACATCTATCCCGATAAATCGTCGGCTGAGACGGGTCGCAACCGTTGCGGTTGTTCCTGCACCACTGAAGGGATCCAGAACGATATCATTTTTAAACGAGAATAACTTCATACACCTTTCTACGAGATCTTCTGGAAACATCGCCGGATGTTCGAACTGTTTCATCCTGCGTTCCGGACCCATCGACCATTTTGCAACGACCCAGGATTTAAACTCTTCATCAGTAATATCGGCATCCTCTGATCTTCCGGGTTTTTTCAGATCTCCTTTACAGAAGACTTCGATAAACTCCCAGGTATATTTTAAATATGGGCTTGAAGGACTTTTCCAGCTTCCCCATGAGGTATATTTACAATTATAATTATTCTTCTCCCAAAGGATCTCCCCTTTCCAGATCATCTTCTGCTCCATGAAGAATGTAGAGATCAGATGATGAAGAGGTATGTAGTCAGAGAAAAGCGGCTGGACATTAACGATAAATCTGCCACCGTAGGATAGTACACGAATCCCTTCAGAGAAAACCCTGAAGAGTTTGTCAAGGTACGCATCCCAGTCAACCCCATCATCAGTGTCGGTGTACCCCATACCAAAATTATAGGGAGGTGAGGTGATTATGAGATCTATACAGTTATCAGGAAGAGTTTTGAGCACATCTTCACTATCCCCGCAGACGATCGTATTGAGGATCCCATCAGGGACAGCATTTCTTTCTCTGGTGAAGGCGTTATCACGGGCGTAATAATAAATCCCTCTGTTCGCAACCTTTTCTTTTCTCCCGGTTACCTTTCTCTCATCAGCATACCCGACATAGATTCTTTTTCCAGACTTGATACCATAACTGCCAATAGCCAGAATTCTATTTTTAATTTCAATAAAGGGATTTTTATATCCATTCTTCAGGTACAGCTCTTCAAGTCCGGATTCTCCTATTACCCTACAGAGATCATCATTGAATACATCTGGGTCAAGTGTTGCAAGATATGCACATATCGTTTCGTTCTCAATACTAAAACGTATTGAATCCCGTGAAAATATTTTATTCAATGTGGTGATTAGAACCTCTTCTGTATGAATAATAGGATGATCCAGCTTTTCCACAATCCTAAGATACCCATCGCATTCTTCAATCTTTTTTGCCCTGCTCATTCTCAAACCAGTAATTGTTCATATGATACGCTTCCGATAGTTATCCACTTAATTATTCACTTTGATGGTCTGAACACCTGAAATACCTGCGATCAACATCGCATACTCTTTAACCTTTCCTGCAAAAATAGGGTAACTGAAAGTGTGATGCTTGATGAGAGAGCGAGAACGCTGACCAAATCGATGAGCACTAATCTATGACTGAAGAAGAAAACAACGTCGGGATAGATCTCCATAATGATATCAGCCTGGTTCTTGAGGGCTTTGTAGAACCCATCTGTTTTCTTGATTCTAATTTGGATATTTTTGCCATCAATCATGCATTTTTAGAACTGTTTGAAATAAGAACGGTAATAAAGCAGGGTACTTCTCTGCGTGATGTAGTCACTGATGGTGAAGCCATACACCAGGTACTTCGCGCCATTGAAACGATGAGAGGAGGTTCTGCAGAACAGGTAGAATGTATTTGTTCTCACTCTGACCTTGATGGTGTTCTGGTCGGGTACCGTTTTGTGGTCTCTCCAATCTCACTCTCTCTCCTGAAACATGGTTTTAGTATCAAAGTATACAGAACTCATGAACCGAGTGCCCATCTTGATTATATTGACCAATACACTCTTCTGACCGGCATTATCTATGAATCAACAATCAATCTGAAAAAAAACGGCCATATCAGACGATTCATACAACAGATAATCAGCCGCATCGGTCCGGTTATCAGCTCTGATTTTGTCTCATATCTTGAGGTTGCTGACTCTTCCCATGCCGGGCTCCATACAAATGAGATATTCCTCTGGTCCCGAAAATACGGGTTTCTTATTGGTGAACTTTTTGATGATGAGTCATCAGCCATAAGCCCTCATCTTGTAGATCCAGGGGATAAATCAAGAGCCCGGATATCGATCCCAATCTCGTATGAGAATGCTCCCGAGCCATTCAGGCGGTTGATGTTTCAACGTGAGATCTCAGACATTCTCCTTTTTCCTGTTGTACCTGATGATAGAATTCATGGTTTTCTCATCATCTGGACCGATGAAAATCTCTCAGATAATCCTGTTGTTGGGTTGCTTGAGACAATATCGCTGTTGATTGGTGCCAGCATACATCGGTTCAGATCTGATGAGTCACTGATTCGATCTGATGAGAAGTTCAGGAGCGTGGTTGACCACATTGGAGACATGTATTATAAAACAGATAAATCCGGGTATCTCCTGGATTTTAGTCCATCCATGGCAACCACCCTTGAATATTCCTCTACTGAAGAACTCTACGGCATACAGATGGAGACCTTACTCAAAGATCCCGATGGCTGGCCACTATTTCTTTCAGAGGTACTCAATAATGACGGAGTTAAGGATTATGAACTGGTTTTTTTGGGAAAACGTGGGAAAACAATATCTGGATCTGTTAATTGCAGGCTTGTATATGGGAGCGACGGCTCACTGAAAGGAATAGAGGGGATCATACGGGATATCTCACGAAGGCGGCAGTACGAGCAGATGGTTCAGGAATCTGAATGGAAACTGGAACAGGCACAAAAAATTGCCAGACTTGGGGTATGGTCTTACACTCCTGACATGGGGGTCTTTCGGGTCTCACCTGAGGTCTTCTCACTGCTCATGATCTCAGATGCCAAAAACTCGGTGACGCTTGATGATCTCATCGAGATGACAAACCGGGTAGATAAAGAGAAATTCTCAGTTTATTTTAAGGAGAACGTCAAGGCGGGACTCTCATTTCAATTTGAGTTCATCGTTGATCTGCCTGAAGGAAAATTCCGGTATATCAGAATCAAAGGACAGCCCAGAATACGAGACGGGATTATATCGGGTTCATTCGGAATTTTGCAGGACATTACTGAGCGCAAAGAGGTTGAACAACACCTTCTTAAATATGCTAATGAATTAGAGCACAAGACATTAGAGCTCGATGTCATGCGTACGCAGCTCCTTGATATGAATCGTGATCTGGACCAGAGGGTCAGGATGAGGACCGGTCAGATAGAGCAGTTACTCAAGCAGAAAGATGAATTTATCATGCAGATTGGGCATGATCTAAAAACTCCGCTGACACCCCTCGTTGCTATCCTGCCATACATCAGAAAGAAAACCATTGATCCAGAACTCTGTGAACTCCTGGATGTCTCAATTGATGATGTCAGAACAATAAAAAAGATGATTACAACAGTACTTGATCTGGCTCAGATGAATGCACTCTATACAGTCTCAGATATACAAAGTCTCCCTATCAAAGAAGGTCTGGACCACATAATCTCTGATAACTCATATCTCATTCATCAGAAAAGCCTGACTGTTCTCAATGATATCCCCTCTGATTACAAAATCATGATGTCTTCGATGCATTTCGAGACATTAATGGGCAACCTTATCGGAAATGCGGTAAAGTATTCGTATATTGATGGTATAGTTACGTTGAAGGCTCATGAGATGAACGATTCTATAGTTGTGTCTATCCAGGATCAGGGAATTGGCATCTCTTCGGAGGTTCTTCCCAGAATCTTTGATGAGTTCTATAAGGCTGATAGTTCACGTCATGATCGCGAATCTAATGGACTTGGTCTTGCAATCGTGAGAAGAGTTGTTGATATGTATAGCGGTTCAATTTCAGTACAGAGTGATGGAGAAGGAAAAGGATCTGTATTCACCATATCTCTGAAGAAGAACCCGCCTGCTCATTCATTAAATGGAAGGCTCCATCATATTGATAAGACACCGGATATATAAATTCAAAATACCTTATAATTTGAGGCATCATGGAATCTGATTCACAAAACAATACTGTAATGATCGTTGATGACGACGCTCACGTCAGAATCGCTGTCCGAACAATCCTTGGAGAAGCAGGGTATAACGTCATCTCTGCTGATAGTGGTTCTGCTGGGATCGACCTATTGAAGAAAGGGTTCAATGGTGTCATTCTTCTGGACATCATGATGCCTGAAATGGACGGGTGGGATACAATCCGTGCGATTATTGATAACGACCTCTATTCAGGGATTGCTATTGTGATGTTGACTGCAAAAAGTATTCCAGACAATAAGATGATGGGCCTTCAGGAGTATGTTATCGATTATCTGACAAAGCCTTTTGATCCCGATGAGCTGGTTGAGCGAACCAGATACTACATGCAGTTTGTGATGGATGACAGTACTTCCCACCCTTCAGAGAATACGGTATGAGGATTGCAGTGATCGGTTCATCAACCGGTGGTCCGTATATCCTTGAAAAGATCTTTACCAACTTCCCAAAGATACCGGCAGCAATTATTATCGTTCAACATCTGCCTCTTGCATTTACCAAAACATTTCAGACACATATCAGCAGCCTTACCAGTATGGCAGTGAATGTTGCCAGCTCTGGGTATAGTCTGCATGAAGGTGAGATCCTGATTGCCCCATCCGGCAAGCACTTGGTGCTTGACCATAACCGGAGAGTCCTTCTTCAGGATGGTGAAAAGGTGCATGGAGTAAAACCTGCAATAGACTGCACCATGCTCTCTCTTCACTCCTTCACTGAAGATCGTTTATGCGGCATTGTTCTTACCGGCATGGGCCAGGATGGGGCAGCTGGTGTCGCTCATATCAGGAATCTGGGAGGGACAACCATCGCACAAGACCCTGGAACGTCACCTATCAGAAGTATGCCTCAGGCTGCAATTGATACCGGGAAAGTTCTTGAAGTACTTGCTCCTGAAGGAATCAGGCAGGCACTTATCAGCTTTGGGAACTTCTGAATCACCGGAACGCAAAAAAAACTAAACCGGTAATTATGGGTATCAACAACCCAAGGATGGTGAGAAACAGGATGTCAGATCTGTTTAAAGGCTTTTTCTGAAGATGATCAAACATCTGCGTCCCATACCCCCTGCAGAGCATGGCAGTATAGGTCCGCTCTCCCTGCTCATATGCCCTCAGGAAGATGATCCCCATCGAGTATCCCAGTGTTCTGATTCGGTACTGATAGGGAAGATTGCGGTTAAAGGGATCAAAATTCCGTCCTCGCAGAGCGTGCTGGATCTGCATAAACATGTCGGCAAAGAGATAGAGGTATCGTATCATCATACCGAGAGATAGTGCCATGATTGCAGGAAGCCCAAGTCTTCTCCCCCCTTTGAGCATCTCCTGAACCGGTGTCGTTGATGAGAGGAGGAGGATCGCACTGATGCAGAGAATAAATTTGATCAGAAGGATTCCGGCAAATTCTACTGATTCATAGTAGATCGTCACGGGAACCGGTAGCACAACAGGAGTAAAAACCTCATAGTGAGAATTTGTAAAAAAAATTTGAAAAATAATTATAAACAATCCGAACGGGAGAGTTGAGAAGAGCCGGGCTACATACGTTCTGACTGAAAGGCCTGAAAGGAACCAGAGAAATGCCAGTATAATACTGAGAGGAATGGCCAGGTAGATTACCGATGGTTTGAGAGGATAGGCAACCACCAGGATGATCATGAGAAAAACGATGATTAATTTAACCCGTGCATCAAGATCATGAATCCAAGATCGTCTTGAAGCGTCATATTCGATAGATGCAAGCTCTTCTATCATGAACGCAATCACCTGGTAACAAGAGAAAATATTGCCTGTTCAACCTCTTCGAACCTTCCCCCTGATGATATCGGGACACCGCGGCTCTTCAGGTTATTAATGAGTTTTACCAGGATCGGCACATCAAGTCGTGCACTGCTAAGAAGAGATGAATTACTAAAGATCTGATCAGGTGTTCCCTCTCCAATGACCCTTCCCTGATGCATGACATATACATATTGCGCCAGATCAGGGACCAGATCCACATGGTGCGTTGAAAAGATCAAAGAGATATGTTTCTTATGGACCAGCCGTCTCAGGAGGAGGATCAGGTCTCTGATACCAGCAGGATCCAGACCTGACGTTGGTTCGTCTAGAACCAGAATGTGAGGATCCATCGCGATAATACCGGCGATAGCAACCCGTTTCTTTTCTCCTCCTGAAAGGCGGTGAGGGGGGCGGTCGGCAAGACTCGATATCTCAAGAATTTCGAGTGCATTGCTTACCCTCTCTTCCACAATATCTGATGAAAGACCCAGATTAACCGGCCCGAATGCAATGTCCTCCCTGACAGTCGGGGCAAATATCTGATCATCAGGGTTTTGAAACACCATCCCAATCTTCTGCCTCACTTCACGCAGATTCTTCCGGCTGACAACCTCTCCTTCGACCAGCACTTCACCACTTTTTGGAATGAAAATTCCATTAAAGTGCTTCATCAGGGTACTCTTGCCTGCTCCGTTAGATCCAAGTAAGGCCACACACCCACACCGGGGAACCTGTATGGAGACATCATACAGGGCATGGTTCCCTCCGCGGTATTCATAGGTGATAGACCGTGTCTCAAGAATATTCATAACGGGTAATAAGAAAATAGGTTGTGAGGATATTACTGTCTTGCGGATTGCACTACCCGTAAGGGTTCATGCACCACAAATAAGGATGATAAAAGGGATGTGGATAACTACCGCCGATGGCGGTGATATGGGTTCGTATTTGTTGTATTTTGATATCCTGGTACGCTGAGTACATCGGTTGGCAAACCGGATACTCACCTTGCCGATCTTACCTGATCAGCAGGAACAATGATTTCAAATACTGCCCCTTCTCCTTCTGATCCCCGTTCATAGATGGTAATACCAGTCAGGGCAAGAATCTCTCTAATCAGGAAAAGACCAAAGCCGGTGTTCTTTCCATGCCCTTTTTCAAATATCAACTCCTTCTCCGTTTCTGCAATACCATCCCCGTCATCTTCCCAGATGATACTCAGATCACCAGTATCCCTGATGGTTGTGGTGATGTAAATTGTCGATAGATCCCCCCCATGTCTGAGGGAATTATCAAGCAGATTCTCAAAAACCTTGGGTAATAGGGGGTCTGCAAGAATTTCATACCCTGAAACCCGGGTTCTCACAAGAATTTCTCCAACCTCCAGAGAGTTCAATATCGCACTAATACTCTGCCATTCAGGAGCATGAATGCCGAGATCCTGGTAGCTTCTTGTGAATTCTATCTGACTTTGAATAAACCCGACAGCCTGACTTATCCGACTGATATACAATCGGATCAACTCAACATCAGGTTCTGACTCACACAGATCCAGGTAATTCAGGATGATATGTACCTGATTAATAATATCGTGACGGGTTACATTTGAGAGCAGGTTAAGTTTTTTATTAGCAGAACCGAGAGCATTAACGGTCATCTGAAGAGCCTGGGTATATTTCTCTAGTTCCTCTTCAGCATCTTTCCTGAATGTAATGTCAGTCAGAACAACCAGTACTGCATCATTTCCCTGATAGGGAATTCGTGTAGCCTGAGTGATCACATCAACCAAGGTCTTATCTTTTCTGACTATTTGCATCTCGTAGGGAGATACCTTTTCTCCATCAAGCCGTAATAGAACCTGTCTCTCGATAAATGAACGCTGCTCAGGAATTACAAAGTCAAATATTGATAACCCGATCAGACCGCCTTCATCTGCTGCCATTGCAGCATCTGCTGACGCGTTTGTATAGATGATAGTTCCCTTCAGGTCATAGATCATGATATAATCAGGCAGGTTGGTGATAAGGCCCCTGTTGAATGCTTCACTCTCCCTGAGCAGCCGGGCTGCCTCCCGCCCGGCAGTGATATCCTCAACCAGGGCCAGATAGCCGATATGCATATTATTCTCCCGAATGATAAGGGGGGTAATTATCAGCCTGATCTCAGTTCTGCCCTTACCATATGATGAAAATTTTGCCTGATAGGTAAGCTCTTCAAAATCTATGATCTGTTCATAGGTTATTGTCTTCCCTTTTCGTATCTCATCTAATCCACTGGGAACGATGCCCGGATATGATAAGATTGAAGACCCGATTGCATCATCCTTTTTCGTGAGCCCGAATATCTCAAGAGCTGCATCATTTATCTCAATCAGCAATCCATCCGCATTATAGATTTCAATCCCTATGGGAGATGAATCAAAAATTGCCCGGAGACGTTCTTCACTCTTTCGGATACGATTTTGGGATATCAGAGATTGGGTAATGTCTCGAGAAACACAATATTGCGCTCTCTTCATATTCCAGGTACCAGGTGTGATCCTCGTCTCAACCGGAACCGGTTGTCCTTTCGATGTGTTTATGGTATGTTCAGCAGTACGGTCAGTATTGTTGAGGAGCCGGGCAGGAATCAGTTTTTGTGAGTCTGAAATTGGATTTTCTGCAGGTTTTCCTATCAGGTCTTCCCTGGAATACCCAAGGAGGCGAAGCACTTCTTCATTCACATCAAGGATAATACCGGTGTCTGCGTCAATGACCAGCACCATATCACTAATCGAGTTTACCAGATTTTCTAGATTGATTCGTGCATCACGCAGTGCCTCCTGGTCCCAGATCCGGATGAGTGCACTACCCAGTTCTCTTCCGATACCTTTGAGAATCTCCTGCTCCTTTGGCTCAGAATCGATCTTTTTACTCATGTAGAGGGTGATCGTCCCTAAGGTTTTATCTCCTGCAACAATGGGAACACTAGTGACTGATGAGACCTCATGAGATTGTTTCAATTGTGAATTAAGTGCTGTGATATCAGGGATAAAGACCGGTTTGTGAGTTGTGGAATCTACCACCGGATGAAGGCTGATCTCCTTGAACTCCTGAATCAGTCCTGCATTCAGACCTATATGAGCGGTGAGTCGAGCCGTATCTCCTTTCTCACTGATGAGATATATGGCACCTCTGTCATAATTCATCAGTGGGATTATTGCCTGTAGAGACCGTTCACAGAGTACTGAGATGTTACCTGAACGGCTCGAGATCGAGATCATTTTTATGAGGATCTCAAGTCTCCGTGCATACTGGCGAATCTCATCTTCCTGCTCAGTGAATCTGGTTATGTCTTCAAATGCCCAGAGATGCCGTGTTTCATTCTGGTCAGCAGAGAATTTACGTGTATATGATCTGATTACCCGGTGATTCGGGAGGGTGAGTTCAAAGCACCCCATCTCCGGGTAAGTACAGGTATCAATCTCATCCGGCCTGTACTCTGTTCTAATTTGTACCCCTTCTCCTTTGGTTATACCAGGTAAGGGAATTCCCTCTAATCCTGCATAATCAGATTTCACAATCCCCCAGATTTCTAAAAATCTGATGTTGCGATAACTGATTGCCTGATTCTCTCCATCAGTTACACATATGCCAAACGGAAGCAGATCCACAATCTCCTCAAGGAGGGATTCTGTCCACTTCAGTTGTTCTTCGGTCTTTCTCTGTGTAGTAATATCCCTGAGTGCACACTGAATCTGGAGAAAACTCCCATCATGACCCCTGACAACGATTCCATCAACGATGGTTATGATGATGCTCGAACTCTTACTAATCAGGAGAATCTCTATCGAATGAGCATTCCCATCATCTATTATCTGATTGAAAAAAACATTAAAAAATTCTCTGCTTTGAGCGGTACAAAATTCTAAGAACGAATGCCCAATTACTTCTTCTCTGGTATACCCGAGCATCTGAAGCCAGGTCTGATTGACCTCAAGAAGAAGGCCGTTTTCATTCAATGCCTGATGACTGATAGGAGAGTTATCAAATAGAATTCTAAACCGTTCACGACTCTCTTTGAGTGCGCGTTCGGCCCTGACACGGTCAGTAAGGTCATGATAACTCCATACCCGCCCCACAACCCGATCTTCACAAATCTGAGGACGGGAGTGTCGTTCTATCACCCTTCCGTCGGTAAAGTTAAGATAGTCATGGGTCACCTCCAAGTCATCGTCAGTTATCTTATCCTTTCCAAGATGGGTTACTGATTCATCCTCAAGCTGAGGATACAAAATGGTGTCGATGTCCTCTTCAGTATGTGGAAGAACTTGATCTTTGGGCAGATTTAAGAGGTGAATGAGACGCAGATTATAATCCGATATTCGGCCATGGGTGTCCACAACAAGAATTCCGTCTTCTGTTGCATCCAGGGTTGCCCGAAGGAGGGAGAGCATTCTACGGTTATTTGCCTCACTTATTCGAAGAGATGCATCTGCCTGCTGCTTTGCAACGGTCTCACGGAGTTGTTTGCGAAGAACCAGAAATTGGGGGCCTGGATCGTCACCCTTCACCATGTAAAAATCAGCACCATCATTCAGAGCCTGGATTGCAATTGATTCGCATCCCTGCCCGGTAAATAATATAAAAGGAATGGAGTTATGTGAAGATCTCAGGTGTTTGAGTAGTTCAAGCCCGTCCATGACCGGCATATTGTAATCAGCAATGATAGCATCTATCTTCCGGCTTTTAAGGATTGTAAGAGCTTCGAGTGCTGATCCCGCAGGTACAACGGTGAATCCTGGTTCATCAAGATAATGGAAGATGATAGTGCGAAATTCCTCATCATCATCCACTGCAAGCACGGTAATATCTGCAGGGTTCAGAGTCATTGTTAGGCTCTATGATGATACAGGAATTTAAGCATTCTTATCAAACTACAGCTTTGATCCTGCCATAAGTGATTCCCGTGCTGCAAACAGGTACTGCTGAGCATATCCTGCATATGATCCGAACAAATCCTGGCAGTACTGAGCAATATCATTGTATGAGCATTCTTTTCGGCCCAGGGCTCTCTCTTTGACTTGTGGATAACAGGTAGTTATCAGAGTTCTTATCCATACATCAACCGGAACTACTGCATACTGCTGATAGGCGAAGAGAAGAATACAGTCTGCAACCTTAGGTCCGACCCCGTGCAGGGAGAGTAAGTGCCTGCGGGCTTGTGGAACAGAGAGAGAATTCAGGGATGTTAGAAACGATGGATTCTGTGCGATGTGAGTTGAGGCCTGCAGAATATAGTCAGCCCGATACCCGGAGCCACATTCACGCAGGGTTGCTGACTTGCACTCTGCAAGTTCTTGTGGATCGGGGAAAGAATAGAGATCATCCCCAAGTAGCCGGCCATACTGGTGTGCAATGAGGTTGATCCTCTTTTTTATTGCCGGTATGTTTGAGTTTTGAGAACAGATGTAACTGATAAGACATTCCCATGGTTCTTGCCTGATTACCCGCAGGCCCCCCCCAGCTCTGATAGCTTTTTCAAAAACCGTATCTGATTCAAGACCGGTAAACTGTGTAATTGTTGCTCTGATATCTGCCAGAATCAGACTTGGCTCAATATCTAGTGCGAGATAATGTATCAGTTCCTCTCTGGTGAAGCCTGAATACCAGATTTCTCTACCAGTCTTTGAGATCGTTATGATTCTACCGCGTACAATCCCGGTCCATATATTTTCCTTTTTCATCCACCTGAATACCTGACCGCAACTCAGGGTTATGTCCAGGTCAAAAGGGAGTTGCCTGTCAGTAAGATGGAGTATCTGCATAGTATCATATGGGTCATACCTCCATATCATCAGGTTCTCTCTGTATCAAAATTAGCGACAAGAACAAATAGTCCTTCACAGAAACGTTGAATATTATCTTCTTGTCTGATTGGGATGATGTCTGTATGAACTATGTAAAACGTGCGTGGGAGTTGACGTTAATTTTTTCTCTGGTGTGTACTGGTGTTCTAGCAGAGAACGAGAGCATTTCTGCTCCTGCAATTCTGAATGCCCCTGAAAATACAGAGGTCAGTACTGATGATTCGTACTCTTCAGGTATCCTTGATCTGGTGACTGGCTGGAATTTTGTCGGTATTCCCAGAAGACTGGGTGAAGGAAAGAACAAAGCAACCATCTTTTCTGCGGTTGAATCAGAAGGAAGAAGTATCTGGAGTTATGAGACAGAGAAAGGAGGCTGGAAAGAACTGACTGCCGACGATATTCTGATGCCCCTTGATGGATATTTTGTATACTCAAACAAACCAGTTCAGATTCCCCTCTCCTATTCAATCGATCCCCTTCAGGTTCCCCCGGTGAAGGATTTAGCCGCAGGATGGAATATGGTCGGTTTTTCAGGAGCCACTCCCGCTTCTGCCCGTGATTCCCTCCTCTCAATCAGAAAAACATGGACCCAGGTCATTGGATGGGATCCATCTGGACAGAAGTTTGATGAGACTATCATCAATGGTGGGAACGGGACTCATGCTGACTCGGCGATGCTCATTCCAATGCGTGCATACTGGGTCTTTGCTTCTGACCCGTGCAGTCTTGCCAGTATTGGGGCCTGATATCCTCGGTTTCAATCACTTATCTCCATAATATATCTACATAATTACCTTTTTTTTCCTACATACCCGAGAGCCTGAGCAAAAAGATATCAAGGAGATGAGGATAAGCTATGAAGAGCACCAGGTGACTATACGTGAAAAATGCCTGCAGGCTTATTCTTCTGCTCATCTCAGTTACAGCACTATGCACGGTATCTGTGAATGCCGTTGATGTGGCCGATAATATCGGATATCCTGAGTACTGGTTCCAGCAAGGCGTCTCTGAGCTGGTTCTAAAAAATTATGATCATGCTCTGACCCTTTTTGATAGAGCAATAGCTCAGGATCCCCAGCTAGCCGGAGCCTGGTACTGGCGTGGTTCAACACTAGAGGTATTAGGACGAACTGAGGAGGCTGCTGAGTCATATGCAAAAGCCCGAGGTCTTGATCCCCTGGTTGATAATCCATACCGGAAAAAAGTCGGGGCTCTGGCAGACCTTATGGTGACACCGGTTCCAACGCCGCGTCCCCTGGATGAGGAGGAGGAAGAGGAGAAGAAGAAGCCCTTTACTGTAGATTCTGATATTGACACGGCTAAGCAGGAGGATGCCACCGGCCCAGATATGGTTATGTATGATATGCAGGCAGAAGTTCCAGAGGGAGGACGTCAACTTGCAATAACCCTGACAATTGCGAATGAGGGGCTCCGTCCTACCCGTGACTTTTATATTACGTTCTATGGATCCTATACAACTCCGGTCACTTCATCAGATACTCCGATCGGGTATTACATGGTTCAGAACCTCCTTCCTGAAACCAAAAAAACCCTTACCGGGTATTTCCCGATTGAGCGGATTCCCTTTGGGGCTTACTATATCGGAGGGTATATAGATCCAAATAATAATGTGATGGAATCAGATGAAGGTAATAATGGTAAGTCAACAACCACTACGGTTGATATTCCGGAAGTAAACGCCAGTTCAGGACTCCAGCTTGGCAGTACCCAGTTTATTGTGCCAAAAGATTCCGTTGTTGAATCAATAAACGTGTTACATCCTGATCTGGTGATGGATTCTATCACCAGTAGTGATGTGGATGTGATTCCAGGAAAGGAGATATCAGTTACTACGACGGTGCGCAATGCCGGTAGTGCTGATAGTAAGCAGTTCCGACTTACGATGTATCTCTCTAAAGACGACAGGGCTGGTAAAGATGATATCGTCCTTGGATATGGGGATGTGACTGATCTTCCGGCAGGAAAGGCCAGAGAGGGAACTGCTGCGGTTTCAATACCTTTGGGGACTGAAACCGGTCCTTATTACCTGATTGGGGTAACCGACAGTGGAAATGTCGTTATCGAAGAGGATGAACAGAATAACTCACTTGTCATGGTTACACCACTTGAGGTCAGGGCACCAACCGGACCGGCTCCTGCCCCCTCATTCGTTGAAACAGAGCCCGATAAACAGCCTGATCTGATTGTGCATGATATCAGCTCAGTCGGCACTGGGACAGCCGGTTCGATGATTGCAGTAAACAGCTCAGTCCTGAATCAGGGCTCCTCTGATGCCGGTGAGTTTAATGTTTCCTTCTATCTCACATCTGACGAGATAGTTACGGGAGATGATATCCTTGTCGGGGCCGGAATAGTACCAGATCTACCAGCCAATAATCAGACTGATGGGAGCGGCTATGCACCGATACCAGCCAACATCACCCCTGGGCGATACTATTTCGGAATGATCATTGATACTGGTAATTCAGTACCCGAGTCGAATGAGAATAATAATCAGGGTTCATCCAAAAACCCGATAGTTATTACATAATCAATTCACTCACTTTTTATTAGTTTTCCTTCGAATACCTTTAATGTGCGTGAGTTATATATGGATCTGTATCTGACCAATACTTCCCACACAGGTGATATTTAAATGGATTCATTCGTATTCTCTGATCTGGTTGATCATCTCATCGAGGGTAATCTATCTGATGAGGCTATCAATTCCTTAGCAGCATCGCTTAGCGTACAGGATGGTAATTCTATCAGGCGACTCCGCGATGAGATGCAGATCCGGGCACGAGCGAAGAACCGTATGGCGGCTGTATTCGAAGGTAGTCCTCAACCCATCCTCATCACGAACCGTTCATTTCTCATAACCGGAGTAAACCCTGCATTCTCCCTAATGAGTGGGGTATCGGATCAGGCCTTAATAGGAACCAATCTGTACGAGACATTTCCTCCCCTTTTCGAGGCTGCAACTAAAGATTCCATTAACAGACATGATGATTCAGCCCCCCCACTCTCACTCGAGTTTCCTTCAGGGATTCGGTATCTTGACCAGTATGTTGTATATACCGGGGAGACCTCGGGAGTAGAGGAAGAGATCCTATTAATTTATAAGGATATTACCATCAGAGTTGCTGCAGAACAGGAGGCCGAGAAGGCACGATGGAAACTGGCTCATGATTATGGTGAACGAGTTAAAGAGCAGCGTCTCTTTTACTCTACTGCATCGTTGATTCATGATGAGAGCAAAGATATCGAGGATGTCCTTGGTGATGTAACTCTGTTGATACCCCCCGGGTGGCAATATCCTGACATTACTGCTGCCCGTATCATATACCGGGATGATTCATTTGCTACTCTGAACTATACACAGACACCATGGATTCAACGTGCTGAATTTTATACGAAAAGCGATTCGTATGGATGCATCGAGGTTGTGTATCTGGAGGAGCGATCTCCGGAGTATGAAGGGCCGTTTCTTCTTGAAGAGCGAAACCTCATAAACTCACTTGCAGAGATGCTCACCATATATCTTGATCGGAAAGAGAATGAGCAGAAACTTGCGGAAAAGATGCATGACCTCGGGGAAAGGGTCAAAGAGCAACGTCTTTTCTACTCTACTGCATCTCTGATTCAGGATGAAAATAAGGATATTAAAGACGTCCTCGATGAGGTTACCCAGTTGATACCGCCCGGGTGGCAATATCCTGATATTACTGCTGCCCGTATCACATATCGGGATGATTCATACGCAACTCTGAACTATATTCAGACACCGTGGATTCAACGGGTTGAATTTCATACAATGAACGACTCGCATGGGTGTATCGAGGTTGTGTATCTGAAGGAGTGTGCCCCTGAGCATGAAGGGCCGTTCCTCCTTGAAGAACGAAACCTTATAAATTCTCTTGCAGAAATGCTCACCATATATCTTGATCGGAAAGAGAATGAGCAGAAACTTGCAGAAAAGATGCATGACCTCGGGGAAAGGGTCAAAGAGCAGCGTCTTTTCTACTCTACTGCATCGCTGATTCAAGATGAAAGTAAAGATATTACGGAAGTGCTCAGTGAGGTTGCGCTATTAATCCCCCCAGGATGGCAATATCCGGATATCACTGCTGCCTGTATCAGGTATAATTCACAATCCTATACCTCACCAGGGTTTCGGAGTACAGAATGGATGCAACGTGCACTTTTTTCAACCCGAAGCGGGAGTGAAGGAGTTGTTGAAGTAGCTTATCTGCAGCATTCTCCTCCTGAACACGAAGGTCCGTTTCTTCTTGAAGAACGCAATCTGATCAATTCACTTGCTGAAATGCTGAAAACCTATCTTGAGCGAAAAGAAGGTGAAAAGGAACTGGAAGCGAGAATTATAAAAATAGAGGAGATTGAGCACCTTCATGATACAATTGTCCAACAGATTCCGATGCCAGTTCTTCTGATTGATGAGAGTCAGCATATTCTGGTTACTAATGACGCATATATTGCCCTGACCGGGTATACTCATGAACAGGTTCTCAATATGAATCCCCGTGATATCACCGTACTCTCGTATACCGGAGAGGGACTTCGGGAGCTGATGAGGGATCAGCGTCGTACCTTTGGTGAGCTGATGATCGAGTTCCCTGTAGGGATCAGAACCCTGGAGCAGTATGGGATACCCATTTTCAACTTGAACGGGTCGCTGGAAAACTACCTGATTGTGTACAATGATATCACACCCCGTATAGAGAAGGAAAAGGAGGTCGCCAGCCTTCTTAAGGACGCACGGACGCTTTCTGATGCCCTCTCGACAAGTGCTGCAGCTCTGGAGGGGGGAATGGCCAGAATGGCAGAAGGAGATCTCTCCTGGCAGGTTCATATCGATGAATCTGATCCCCTATTCCGGATAAAAGAAGATTACAATAAAGCTCTGATTGCTATTTCTGCCTTATTCAGGGAGTTAAATTCTTCTATTGCCAGTCTGAAAGTAGCATCTGATCAGACGATCTCACAAACCAGCTCTATAAATGACCTCATCGGTGAAGTGGTAGAAAAAGTTCAGGATTCAACAGATGGTGCCCGGCAGCAGTTGAAAGAGACTCTGAATATCACCGATCAGATCCAATCTCTATCAACAATCCTGGATGAGGTGGGATCCACGGTTGATCTCCTTCTTGGTCAGGCAGAGAAAGCAACAGGGCAGGGTGAGGCTGCAAAAACCCTTGGAAATACTGCTGGGAGTACGATGGAGTCTGTGGGAACCATCAGTAAACAGAGTATGGATCAGATAACTGACCTGAACAACCGGATGACCGAGATTGACAAGATCGTCCGTCTCATTGCTGATATATCAAGCCAGACAAATCTTCTCGCCCTGAACGCTGCAATAGAAGCTGCCCGGGCAGGTGAGCATGGCAGGGGATTTGCGGTGGTAGCTCAGGAGGTTAAGAATCTTGCAGGTCAGTCCAAAGCTGCAACCGGCCAGATTGAGGAGCTCATCAGATCGATTCAGCTTAGTACAGGAGTTACTGTTGAGTCGATCAAGTCCTCATATGATAAAATTCAGGCGGGAATAGAGAGTGTAACTGAGACTGTTCAGGCAATAGCAGAGATAAGTTCTGTGGTGGGGGATATTCGTGATGAAATGCGGGAGATCACTCGTGCCACCCATAATCAGCGTGAAATGATGACTGGTATTCTATCCGGAGTTTCTTTGCTCAGCCGTGAGAGTGAAGAGAACCTGCAGCGCATGGAGATCGTCAGTGGGAGCGTTGAGCAGACAAGTGCATCTACAACATCAATAGCCTCTTCCTCACTCGAAATATCAGATCTGGCTTCACGTCTGAAAATAAAGGCCGACCGTTTTACCCTCAGGGAGTGAAGCATCCTTGGTTTAAAAAAGGCAATTTGAATACCCGGGATCTGATCCAATATTACCAGAATTATTCAGTTCCCATCACCTGATACTCATTTTTTTGTCTATTCAAGTTGCCTGGTCAGAGCGCTAATTGCTTCCTGGAATGAACTGACATCCGGCTTGACTATTACCACCGGTATCTCAACGATCCGTTCGATCAGGGTGGCAAGTATGGGTGCACAGATAATACCGGCAGCACCTTCTTTCTCTGCTCTCACCGCAGCGATGATACACTCCTCCATGGTATGAGCGGCATACCCTTTAATTCGAAACTTTTTCCCCTCAAGGGTTATCGTCTGATTCCCAATCTCATCCAGTAAGAACTTAGCTGCAATGATGGCGATAATATCCTGATCAAATGGCTCCAGGGCAAGCGCAATAGCTTTCACCGTAGAAAAACGAGGATCACGCTCCCCTGATGTAATTTTATAAATAGTGGCAACTGGAATGCCTGCCTGGTCGGCAAGCTCCTTGAGAGAGATCTGGCGTCGGTCAAGAGCCTCCTCAAGAGCCCTCTTAAAATCCAGCCGGAAGATAGATCGGGTAAACATACTATCTTATTGTATCACTTTCATTATAATTATTTGTATTATAAGTCACATATTTTTTATTGATAGGGGAACCATCATAACCTTGTCAGGCACACGTCTGAGTATGCCTGATGATCTGATTGAATATATCACAATATTACCCGGTCAGAACCGGGGTGGGGATCCAGAAGGATTTGAAGAGATCATAATTCGTCCAGGTGATACTCTCTCAATAGTCGGCCCGACCGGGGCAGGAAAAAGTGCCCTCATCAATGACATTGAAATATTTGCTCATAAGGATACGGTTACCGGCAGAACTATCCTGGTTAATGGAGTCATCCCTCCTGAATATTATATCAGAGATCCATCAAGAAAACCGATAGCGATGATCACACAGAATACCCGCTGCCTATGTGATCTCTCTGTCTGTGAATTTTTGAGAATGCACATCAGGTCACGAGGATATCCAGAGTATGACCTTATCAACGAGACCATCGACCTTGCTAATGAGTTCACCGGTGAAGCAATCAGAAAGAATATTCGCATGACGCAGCTCTCAGGAGGTCAGACAAGATCCCTGATGGTCGCTGATGCAATTCTCATCTCTAATACGCCAGTAATTCTTCTTGATGAGGTTGAGAATGCAGGTATTTTTAAGGGAAGGGTGATTGAAGTTCTCAAACAGCACCATAAAGCTCTCCTGTTTGTTACTCATGATCCCCTGGTCTCGCTCCTGTCTGATAGACGGATAGTCATGCAGGATGGTGCGGTCAGCAAGGTGCTTACACCTGATGGTTCAGAAAAGAGTGCTCTTGAACAGATGCTGAATTATGATGCTGCCATCTCCAGGATGCGGGAGCAGATCCGTGCCGGTGAGTTGATCACCGCTCCGGTTGTTGGGTAATGGGACCCCTATGAAACTTATCAGTGTAGCAGGCCCTCCTTCAGCAGGAAAAACCGCAATAGTCAGGCAGATCATCAGATCCATGCAGAAATTACCGATCGCGTATCTGAAGATAGATGTGGTGACCGCCACTGAAGATGAGGAACTGGCAGAGGAGTTTGGTATACCGACCCGGAAAATATACTCAGGAGATCTCTGTCCGGATCATGCCGGAATTATGGTGATGGAGGAGGCAATCACCTGGGCAGAAGGGGTACATGCTGCAATCCTTATCGTAGAGAGTGCAGGTCTCTGTCTCCGGTGCACCCCTTATACAACCCAGTCTCTTGGGGTTGTCGTTCTTTCAGCAGTTTCGGGGATTCATTCTCCGGTTAAGATGGCACCGATGATCGCTCTTGCCGATGTTGCTGTGGTAACCCGCATTGATCTGGTGACACAGGCAGAGAAAGAGGTGTTCAGAGAGCGAATCCGCGGGGTGAATAATCGCATCGATATTGTTGAGACAAATGCTCTTCAAGGTACTGGTCTTCGGTACCTGGTACGGGCTATAGAGGATACCCCTGATATCGTAGATCCATCCGCAATAACACTTCGGGGTATACCACCACTTGGTGTCTGCACCGTCTGCATTGGAAAGACCAGTATCGGATGGAAAAATCATTTCGGGGTTATCAGAAAACTTGACGGAGCTGATTACCTCTTCCGGGGTGAATAATACCATGGGCTGGTCTCCACCGGGGCGGAACTGTGGTGCCTGCGGTCTGGCAGACTGTGATGCATTTGTTGCCGCAGTCAAAACCGGTAACAATCAGGATACTGATTGTCCTTTTTATGATGGCTCTGATAATCTGAAGGGCTATTGCCCAACGTTTCAGGAATGTCGGTACTCAGATACTGATATTCTTGGAAATCCATACGATTTTATCCTGATGCCCTTCCCAGGAGAGGTATCTGCACGCAAGATTCTTCTTCCGTTCAGACCGGATCTTGTTGAAAAGTGGGCCATTGCCCCGGGTGATATACTGACTGGAAGGCCAATGGGCGCCGGGTGCCCGGTGCAGCATGTTCTTGCGGTAATATCGGCGAGTATGGTTTCAGGGGTTATCACCTGCCATGTTGTAGGTCCCGCCTACTCACGGGGAAAAGTTGTAAAAGATCTGGAGGCTTACCACATGATCGGGTTTGAAGGAATTGCGGTCCCTGTACTTGGGGATCCGGTCTTTGGCAAACGGATGCGGTTTCTCCCGGGTTTTTGCATGATGAACGTAACCCATACCGGTGTGGTAAATTTTGTTGCCACAACAGATGAAGGGATTCGGGTCAGGGTGGAGGATATTGTTCTGTTATGAATAATGATGGTGAGGTTCGTGATCGGATTCGTAAGAAAATCGGGAATGGATCTGCAGTAGTACTGACTGCTCATGAGTTCAAGGAGCGGGTAGAGAAAGGGGAACCGGTACTTGGAGAGGTTGATGTCGTTACCTGCGGTACCTGTGGAGTGATGTCAGGGACGTATGCAGTATTATCTGTCCCGGTCGCTTCACCCGGGTCATTTCTCCGGGCAGATTCTGCTACACTGAACGGCGTTCCGGCTTTTGTCGGTCCCTGTCCGAATGAACGTCTCGGCCTTGTTGATCTGATTGTCTATGGCACATCTCATGCAACCGATCGATATGGTGGAGGCCATCTCTTTCATGATCTTATTGCCGGAAGATCAGTTCATGTTGCAGTTCAATCACAGGGGAAAAATTTTGAGACTGATATCACCGGTCCGGAGCTACCGCATGCCCGTCTCTTTACAACCCGGAGTGCATTTAAAAATTATACTGCCATCATGAACTGCTCCACCCAGCCAGTGCGGACCATATTCTCATCTGTTCCACTATCCGGAAGTTGTTCTGAAGTAACCGTATCAGGGTGTGGTGAGATAAATCCACTAGAAAATGACCCTACCCTCCGGTTTCTTAGTGTAGGAACCCCGCTTCTGGTTAACGGCGGGATGGGTTATTTTATCGGGCAGGGGACGCGGAGTAGTGCTGCACGTCCAAATATTGCAGCTCATGGTGACATGGCATCGATGGATGCTCACTTCTGTGGGGGGTTTTCCACCTCTGCAGGGCCGGAGTGTATTACCAGTATCGGGACGGCTATCCCTGTTATTGATCAGGCAACTGTTGATGCACTTTCTGTTCGTGATGCAGAGATTACGCTTCCGGTGATGGATATATCAGACAGGCAACAGGTTTCCAGCAGTTCCTATGATCGGGTCTGGTCAGGTACGTCCCGTTCGATTCAATTTGATCCATTGGCATGCAAAACCTGCGATGTCTGTGATGTGCGGAATAGTTGCCCTGTTGATGCTATAAAACAGGATGGTACCATTCATCACAGGCAGTGCTTTGCCTGTGGAACCTGTGTTCAGATATGCAAGGGAAAGGCGTATTCAGGAAAATTTGGAGCTCTGAATATTCCCTTTGGAGATATTCCAATTGTACTCAGGCAGTCAGATCGAACCCGGGGTGAACTGCTCTGCAAACGATTGAAAGAGATGATTCTCCATGAGGAATTCCCTGTATGACCCCTGATCATTACCACCTCTCCTGTCCGGTTTGTGGCCTGACATATAGAGACACCTATCAGTCAGGTTGTCCTTCAGGGTGTACAAGTCTTCTCAGGGCAGAATATACCCAGAAACAGATCACTATAAGGAATCTCCCCGGAGTCTTTCGGTTCTCAGACTGGCTTCCTGTTCGGGGTTCTCTTCAAACCCGTGCTGCTCCGGTCAGTTATCAAAGTTCAGGTCTTGCAAAAGAACTTGGTCTTTCTAATCTCCGTATCAGTTTTTCAGGGTACTGGCCTGAGAAAGGAGCTTATGTTACCAGTGGATCATTCAAGGAGTTTGAAGCCCTGCCAACGACCGTGCGTCTGCGAGAGCGGGCATCAGGGGTTATTCTTGTTGCATCTGCAGGAAATACGGGTCGTGCCTTTGCCGAGGTATCGGCAGAAACCGGCCAGCCGGTGATCGTTGTAGTGCCCAAAAAAGCTGTAAGTCGTATCAGAACCAGCAGAAGGGCAGATCATCTCCTCCTGATAGCGGTTGATGGTGATTATACTGATGCAATCACCCTGGGAAACGGGTTATCATCAATTCCAGGTGTGTTCCCTGAGGGTGGAGCAAAGAATGTTGCCCGGCGGGATGGTATGGGAACCGTGATGGTTGAGTCTGTTCTGACTTCTGGAAGAATGCCAGACTGGTATGTTCAGGCAGTTGGAAGCGGGACCGGTGGGATTTCGGCATGGGAAGCCGGATTACGGCTTGTGAACGATGGAAGGTTTGGTTCTTCTCTCCCTCATCTGCTTCTTATCCAGAATCACCCCTTTACCCCAATGGTCAATGCCTGGAATGCAGGACGCCGTGAGATCATTGGAGATTTGGATATGCAGAACCCTGTGGAATCTATTGGTAAGGTCTTTTCTGATGTTCTCACGAACCGTGCTCCACCCTACGGTATATCCGGAGGGGTGTACGATGCTCTCTCAGGCACCGGTGGTTCGATGCTTACTGCTTCGACTCCCGATGCACAGGCAGCGTTTGATCTCTTTCTGGATCTTGAGGGAATTGATCCCGATCCTGCGGCAGCGGTAGCAGTTGCCGGGCTTATTCATGCTGTGGAATCAGAACTTATTCCTGTAGATGATTCCATCTTACTTGCAATTACCGGAGGAGGGTATGAACGAATTGCCAGAGATATTTCTCCAGTAGAGAATAAGCCATTGATTATGGTGCAGGCAGGCACCGATCCAGCTGATATTGCAGATCAAGTCAGAGCATGGGTGAACAGGTATGTATGAAGCAGAGGTATCAGGACTTCTAAAGACATTGGGTGTTGAGTTTATCGTCTCACTCCCCTGTGACCGGACAAAAGGGCTTTGCAGTATTCTTGAGGATAAATTCAGATATATTACCGTTCCCCGAGAAGAAGACGGGGTTGGTATCTGCTCAGGGCTCTCACTTGCCGGAAGAAAGAGTGTACTGCAGATGCAGAGTTCAGGGATCGGAAATTCTCTTAATGCCCTGATGACGCTTCCATATCTCTATGGTCTTTCGCTCCCGATCATTGCGAGCTGGCGTGGGTATTATCAGGAGAAGATCCCGGCCCAGATACCGTTCAATGAAAAGATTCCCCAGCTGTTGGCGTTGTATGATATTCCCTGTACAATCATCAGTGAACCTGATGATCTTGCCAAAATCAGTTCTGCGTTCTCCGATGCCTGGGATAATCGACGACCTCACGTTATTCTCATCTCTCCAAGGGTCTGGGAAGGAGAGGAGCCACAGGTTTCGTGCATACCACTCCTACGAGAGCGGACGGTCGAATTATCATACTCCCGTTTGATCAGCAGACCTGTGATGCAACGGGCGGATGCCATTAGGATACTCACTAATCTGTTTACTGATGAACTCGTCGTCTCAAATATCGGAGTTCCTTCAAAAGAACTCTATGCTGCCGGAGATCGTGCGCTCAATTTTTACATGTACGGCTCTTACACCCAGGCAAGTTCAATCGGTCTGGGTCTTGATCTCGGATCAACACGGAGAACCACGGTGATTGACGGAGATGGAAGCCTTCTGGGGACCGCTGTTCTCCCGGTGGCTGGTGAATTTGGATCTTCCCGTTTAACTATTATCGGTCTTGACAATGGTGTCTTTGGAAGCACCGGAAATCAATGCACTCCTGCGCACGCTCAGGTGGATCTTGAACTTTTGGCCCGTGCTGCAGGAATCAAAGATACGTGCAAGGTTCACTCTGCGCAGGAGCTAGGTGAAGCATACACCAGACCTCAAAACCTGGGCCCCCGGTTTATCCATGTGATCATCAGACCAGGAAATACTGCAGCACCAAATATCCCACTCACGCCCACAACTATCAGAGACCGGTTTGCAGCATCGGTATCAGATTCCCGGAACCGATATTGATATAACCAACATATCTTATTTATAGAAACACTACCTGTTGGGTGTATTGCTGATATTGTAGGAATAATTATGGCTGCACTTCATACTCCAGATATATATATCCTGTTTCTCCTTTCTCTGGTTATCCTTGGATGTATTCCTTCACCGGTATCATCAGGGATGAGTTTTACCAGTACCACCAGCGTTGATCAGAACGGTGTCGTTTCAACAGATTCAACAGCTATCAGCAGCGGTCTCATGACCGCCCCCGTTGCGTCTGTCTCAATCAGGAATACCTCTGATCTGGCGCCTATTCATCAGGATTCAGTTCCGTCAGAGAAGAAGCCTCAGATAATTCTTCCAAATAGTTGGCGAGTGGAGGCTGATACGGGGAATTATTTTGATCCCATTACCGATTCAACCTGGCGATATGATGAACATGCTGGACTCTATACCTGTATCGAGTACGACTGGGTTCTGATAAACCTCTATTCGCTGAATGCTTTTGATAAATTGATTACAGAACAGTATTATTACGATCCATCAGAAGATCAATTTCTCAGTATCACCTCAGGGATGCCGGTTACCGAAGCGATGCTTTCTGGTAAGAGTACAGATCCACCGGTAACTGGTTCAGAAGAGACTGGTCAGACCGTCGGGAATATGTCCTCTGATCCTATGGCTTCTCGTAATCTTATCGGAAATAATGATGAGAATTTGCCAGTATTGATGCAGTTCGAAAAGCCCCGGTAATCATTCCTGAGAAAAAGGAGGGAATTCTTACCCTTTCTGCGTAACTACTACCGCAGCAACCGAGTCTCTATTTTTTTCCCTCCTTTCTTTAGCCTCTGAGTGAATCGAATAATATCCAGGTGTAACATCGGTTGTATCCCACAGGAGAGTAGAGGCTCCAGTCTGGTTCAACCGTAACATCCCATACAATGCAGTTCCAGAAACCTTCTGATCTGATGGTATCATCTCCCGAATTGTTTGTGTCCCATCTCCTTGTGCCGGAGTATAATCTCCCACGGTATATGGGCCTGAAGGTTCATCCATGACAATCTGGGTCTGACCCTTGCGTATCATCGGGAGGAGCAACGTATCAGAAGAATTGGTTTTATTACTGGTAATCCAGAGATACACATCCTCCCCTGGCAGGCCAGTCACCTGTGTAGAAAACCAAGTACCGGCAAGTACTCGTGATGGTTGGATGCTGATCTGTAATGCATCTATTGAATCGTTTAGATCTGTCGGAGACTGATTGGTTGTGCCTGTCTCAAAAAACATTGCCTGTGATTCTGAATCTATCCCGCTGTTCTTTGAATCTGGTATTGAAGGATTGTCGGAAGACCCCGGGTCTGTATACAGGGGCGGGGGGACCATTTCAGAATCAGATTGCTTCGCTATCGATTGAAGTGAACCTGATTGGGCGTTGGGTGATACGGTGATGAATCCCTTCAACTCTTTGGTACTTACACTCGTATCCTTGTGGATTGTCAGTGAGACTGAATATGAACCTGGTTTTTCATATACATGGGTCGGGTTCTGCGTAGTATCCACTGTCCCATCACCAAAACTCCATGACCAGTTAGCAGGATCTCCGGTAGAAAGATCCGTGAACTGCACGGTAAGAGGAGCAGGGCCTGATGCTATGCTTACCTTATAATCTGCCATCATGGATAGTGTAATTGGCGGCATCAAGGGACTATTCTGGAAAAAAGGATTCTCAAAGACCGTGATGGCATTTGGAAGCTCTATCCTGTCAGATGCTCCTGATTGATCAGTAACCGTCATCGTCAGAGTATAATTGCCCGGGTCCATGTAGATATGCATCACCTGTGGTCCCTCACCGGTAAACCCGTCTCCAAAATCCCACACCCATTCTACCGGGGTTCCCACCGATGCATCAGAGAAGTAGACTGACAGAGGTGATGTACCCTGCAGAGGTTCAATATTTACCTGGGCGACAATTGCCGCAGCATGAGTCCCACAGATGGCCAGAAGAAAGAGAGCCAGAAGAATCCGGTATCTGATTCTTATCGGGGAATTATCCATTTAAACCACATCCTTACGAGATGAGTAATTATCTGCTAATTATTTATACCTGACTCACTCTTCGATGATGGTTGCAAACGGATAACAGGTATTGGATTTGCAGGAAAAAAAGAAACTAGGATTCCCCTATGCTTCAGGAGTCATAACCGGATTATCTTCAGGTTTATTTGAGACTCTATAATCCTTGACCTCTTCCTTGTTAACATCCCAGCTCACTTCAGGCATATTTTTCAGTTCTTCTTCCACCTGAGATGTAAGGTTTGCTTCTGTCTTTGTTGCAGTAAATGGCCCCCAGATTCCGTCAGGATATGAGTAAATACCTTTGAGATATGACTCGTTCACAAATTCTATAGTCATAACCCCTGCTGACATTGGTGGCTGATATGTCGGGGCTTCCCACCAGAGTCCATCCATTGTAGGTGTTCCATTTGGTGTGAAATTACCCTCGACATACCCCTTAGTTCCATTAATCTCGTAGGTACCACGTATGGTATCATCACCAGTTAACTTCAGGCTCATCTTTCCGAGGATATCTGTCTCCCATGTCCCTGAGACATCTGCTATCTGGGATTCATTAGCAGCAAACATGTACCCGCACAGATAGGGATCCCAACAGTTCCCTCCCCAGATCCCTCCATATCTGATGGGAGCCATCATCGGACCCGGCATTCCAAATGATTGTGTTGAACTCTGAATGCTGGTCTGAGAGGACATTCCCCACGGATTCCACTGAGTCTGTGATCGAATAGATGTTTGAGATGCAAATCCCCAGGCACTTACACTCGCAATGAGTGAAAGGGCCAGTATGATGGTTGTAATCACCACTACCCATTTCCGATTCATAACCCTTATTTATCAT
>DATMXW010000167.1:0-13731 GCA_035561295.1 Methanospirillum sp.
GATTAATTTCGCGTTGCTAATACTATTTCTATAGTAGAGACGTTCAGTTTTCCATTTTCTGTATCAATGAGTTCTGTTGCTGTGCTTACAGATCTCTTTTCTACATTCTGTAGGAACCGGCTGAGAACGATCTCTGTAGTATCCACCGCTCTTGCAATAGCTTTCCCTCTGGCTTTTACGGTAACTTCTTCTGCTCCATTATTAAACTGGGTTACTACTGCCAGTACATAATTCATGACAGGCTTGTTTCCTACCAGTACTGTATTATCGTCCTGCTCACCAGTCATATTTTTTTAAGATCCCTATCCTTTCAGAGGTAGTTCCGATCATAGATCAGTTCAGCATTCAGGATTGAAGCTCCTGCTGCTCCTCTGATCGTATTATGTCCCATTGCACTATACCTGATACCTGGCCGGAGTCTGCCTACTGATACGGTCATTCCGTTGCCTTTCATACGGTCAAGACGGGGCTGGGGGCGATCAGGCTGATCCATATAATCAACAGACTTTTCGGGCAATGTCGGCAGAGCGGGAAGAGATGGTTTCCATGTTTTGAATGCTTCTGCGATTGTTTCCACCGGTTTTTTAATGTCCACCCAGACTGACATTGAATGTCCATCTATGACTGGTACACGGTTACAACAGGCACTCATTGAGAATGAAGCATTGTGCACTTCAGATCCATCAAATGAGCCAAGAATCTTCAGAGTCTCTCGTTCCATTTTCTCCTCTTCGTTTCCGATATATGGGATAATATTATCAAAGATCGCCATCCCTGGGATCCCTTCAAATCCAGCCCCTGATATCGCCTGCATGGTAGCTACCCGGAGGTCAGAAAAACCGAATTTTCTGATTGGAGCTAGAGAACAGGTGAGCATAATAGTAGAACAATTCGGGTTGGTTACAATAAATCCATCCCACCCTCCGTCACGTTGCAGATCAATCATTCCGAGATGATCTGCATTTAATTCAGGTACCACCAACGGAATATTGGGTTCCATCCGGTAGGTACTTGCGTTACTACATACTCCCACACCAGCCTTTGCACATTGCATCTCTACTTCGCCAGCAAGATCAGCAGGCAGGGCAGAGAAGACGAGATCCACATTTTTCAGACTTTCTATGGTAGTATCTGATACAATTATGTCTGCAAAAGATTCTGGAAACGGAACTTCAAGTCTCCAATTCACGGCATCCCGGTATTTTTTTCCTGCACTCCTCGGAGATGCAGTGAGAACAGTAAGATCAAAATACGGGTGGTCCTCAAGGAGCTGTACAAATCTCTGACCAACAGCACCGGTTCCACCCAGTACTCCCACACTAATCATGCAGGATACATAGGGAGGATAAGATATTAAAAATGGATGATTTAATCCATGCTTATGGCTTCTGCCGGACAGACATCCACACAGGCACCACAGTCTACGCAGGTTTCACCATCAACCACTGCTTTCTCATTTGCCATCGTAATTGCAACTGCCGGACATTCATCAACACAGGTCTCACAGCCGGTACAGGTATTTTTATCAACAATTGCGGTCATGTATTGTCCTAGTGTGGTTAGATCAAAGGGTAAAAATAGATTTCGACCATGACTCTGGATGATCTCAAAGTTCAAGGACGTCTTTCATCCCATAGATTGCTGGTTTTTGTCGGGTAATCCATTTCACGGCTCTTATTGCCCCTTCAGCAAAGACGGCACGGTCATATGCCTGATGGGAGAGTGTAATTGTTTCAAAGTTACTGGCAAACATGACTGAGTGGTCACCAACAATGTCACCGCCACGGATAACATGTACTCCGATCTCATTTCCACGCTCTTTCATCCCGACTCTGCCATACATCTCCTCACGTGGCCCGACCTCTTGCTGAAGAATTTCAAGAATTGTCTTTGCAGTACCGCTTGGAGCATCCTTTTTGTACCGGTGATGGGCCTCTGTCACTTCTATGTCGTAATCACCTAGTTTACGAGCTGCTTCTTTGACCAGGAGCCAAAAAATATTCATCCCAATAGAATAGTTACTTGATATGACTGCTGGAACGTTCCCTTTTGTGATTGCAGCATCAATGGAAGCACGTTGTTCTTCTGATAATCCGGTGGTCCCGAGGATGATAGCGCATCCGGCAGCGGCTGCTACCGGTATATTTTGAGATGATGCCGCAGCAACAGTAAAATCAATGACTACATCTGGTTTTTTCTCTGCAAGTAAAGATGCAAACCGTTCTGCAGGCACTACCGGGGCGCCAAAAAATTCTCCCTCCCGAACATCTACCCCTGCAACCAGCTCCATCTCTGGATCACGAGCAACAATCCCGGCGATGGTCATGCCCATTCTGCCGAATGCTCCACAAATTGCGATTTTAATCATAATGAGTTAGTACCTCTTTTATTTTCATTGTGGTCTGTTCAGAAGCATCATCTAATGGAAGTCTGACTGGTCCTGCAGCCAGCCCCCGAATATCAGCTGCTTTCTTGATTGGAACCGGGTTTGTTTCAATAAACATGGATCTGAACAGAGGCGAGAGATCATAGTGAATCTTCCGTGCAGTTTCAATATCACCGATTTTAAGCGCTTCATACATCTGAATCATAGGCCTCGGGACGATGTTTGCAGCAACAGATATGACTCCTGCCCCGCCGAGTGCGATTATCGGAAGCGTCATATTGTCATCACCAGAAATTACCTGGAAATCCTCATCACGGGTGAGTTCAATAATGCTGGAGATCTGGTGAATATCCCCACTTGCTTCTTTCACCCCTTTGATACTTGGGTGAGCAGCCAGTTCGGCTATGATATCGGGCGTCAGATTCTGTCCTGTTCGTCCCGGGACATTATAGATGACCACCGGGATGTCAAGGTCAGCAAGGGCGGTATAATGCTTAATAAGCCCTGAACGATTTGGTTTATTATAATATGGACTAATAACCAGTACACCATCTGCACCGGTATCTTTTGCTGCCTTGCTCAGGCGTACCGCTTCTGCAGTGTTATTGGACCCGGTCCCGGCAAGGACAGGTATCTTTCCACCTGCTTCTTCAAGTGTCACCTCAACGACCTTCTCGTGTTCAGCAAAACTCAGCGTGGCAGACTCCCCGGTAGACCCGCACGGCACCAGACCGTGAACTCCGGATGATCGAAGAAAAGCAATGTTGGAACGCAGTCCATCTATATCCAGATCCTTGCCTGCATTCCTGAGAAAAGGGGTAATTATTGCAGGGAAGACACCCTCAAACATAAGGGATATTTATGCTGTTCTTTTGGTATTTACTTTTCTTGTGATATATCCTGCTACGCGATTTCGGACTCGTTTGCTGGGGATATCAGTAGAGGCGCCAACAGATTTCTTGTTGTCATCAAAGGATCCACTAAACTTTTCCTTATGGAACTCGAGCAGCTCAGTCCCAATCATCTTAATATAACTTGGTTTAACTCCCATCGGTATTACTCCGTAGAATATGTATCTATTATGCGCGTTCTGATCCTATTAATACTTGCTGCAATTGGCTCAGGGGTCTCTCCAAAAATTCTGATTAATGGCTCATGATTTGGAGAGCCCGTGTCATAGATAATATCAGGAACCCCGTCTCCTCTTTCACTACAGAAGGCAACACCAAAGTCTATCTCGCGCGATCCGATCGGTTCGCGGGATCTATCAAATGAGGTGATTTCAAGCAGCATCTCATCACAGATGGTGAGGATTTGTGGGGTATATCTGATAGATGCTACCGCCCTTATCTCTGGGCTGAAACGCATGGCAGTAAGGATCATCCTGCTGCTACGCGTATCTTCTCCACATACAACCGGACCAGCTGACAGAGTACCTTCGACCAGGGTTATTCCTCCTCGTATGGTTGCAACATCTGCTCCGGTCCGCGCTCCCTGCCCTGCATACGCAAGGGAAATTCCTTCATCAGGAATCATAGAAGAGTGCAGGGCATGGTAGAAGAAAGGCAGAGTTTCACTTAGTTCTCTGATAAGGTCTTCTCTGCTCCTGGTCGTCATGGTCGTACCCTCATTTCTGGAATGATAGTATTAGCTGGCCTGGGCATATGGTTCTTAATCTCAGGGACTAACCTGTCTGATCAAATTATGAAACGGTGGATGCTCGATACCATTGTAGGTCTCTTAAGCCTGGTTGTCTTTCTGGTCCTGGTCCTCGTCCTTCCTCATGTTATCAGCGGGGACATTGGATATCTTATCGCTCTGCTCCTGTTTGTGGCTGTTATCTGTAGTGGTGGATACGTTATCAGGAACGTCTCCCCCTGAATTGTTTTTTTCTACTGGACTCTTCTTCCGGTTTGGAGTGATCATTCGTTTTTTCTTTTTATAATATGTAAGAGGGTGGGTGATAGTTTTGCAGAGTGCATCAGGATGGATACAAAGAGAATGAGTACGCATCGTAGCACAGAGTGGGGTAATGTACTCAGTTCCTGTGCCACCTCGTCCTGATATATGTTCGACCTGATACATTGTTTTCTGGAGATCAAAGTCTGGAACATGGCCATATAACTGGATAATCCGGGTATTTTCCATTCCAATATTGTGGAGAAATGCTGTTACCGCAAATCTCCCCATGTGAGTCAGGTGGGTTCGGTGAACCAGTGCATTAATGATTGCCTGGATGCAGGGAGGAAAAGCGGATTCTTCTACTTTTCCAAATTCTTCAAGCATCAGTTTCTGGTACATTGTTTCAATCTGATCAAGAGCTGGCTTTAACTGTGCACACACTGTCGCAGGAGTTTTCAAGGGAAGATGTTGTGCCATAACCACCCTAAGGCGTTCCCTGATGATCTCATCCATCTCATCGGGTTCGATCCTGACCTGCCCCTGATTTACTACTCTGTTTACCAGTCTCCATCTGTCCTCATGAATTCGTGCTGCAATCTCTACATATTGAATGACAGGGATGGTGTTTATCGTTCCGGACAGTCCTAGAGCGCGTGCAATAAATTCTCTCTTGTCCTGATTTTCCTCCTGGAGATACCAGTACACTTTCCAGGCCTGATACCTGCAGAGTCGATCTATGAGAGCACGATCCCCTAAACATGATACCAAAATCCTGCTTACCGGATATGAGCTGATGAGGATTTCGATTGCAGTACTGTCAGAAGGAATATCGGGAAGAGTCTCGTGGACCTGTTTGGGATTAAACCTGAGCGCTGTGCCAATGGTATCCAGAGCTTCCCTGATAGCGAGCCTTCCCTTTATCGATTCCAGGTATGTTGTCAGTGATTCAGTTTGGGCACTGATTATTGCCTGTGCTTCTTTTAAAAAAGGGTATTTTGCGAGATCTCTTCGGTCAAGACTGACCATACATTAGTCTGCCTCAATCCTGGGAGCGAGAAGGTACTCTACATGACCTTTTCCACCGGCAATATCAAAGGAGAATTTAACCGGGTGGTTCGATCCCAGATGAATGGTTACTTCAGAGGCATGTGCCATCACTTTACCCATATCCTTGAGGTAATCTATTGAGAAGAGAGATCGTGCCTGCTCAAAGTTACATGAGATCATCTCATCAGCAGTAAATTCCCGCTCGATGTGATCACTATCCCCTTCAGCTGACATTGAAAAGACTTTCTTTTCAGGATCAATACTCAGCCACATTTTATCAGAGACAATAGCTGCTGATTTGATAGTACTATAGAGTTCAGCTCCAGATACGGTTACTTTACCTGGCAATTCAATCCCTGGGGTGTTAGGATCTTTCTTAATGGTATTGGTATCAAGGAGTGTCACTGCGTAATGGTATCCTTCAAACCGTATCTCGATCTTATTGGATCCTTCCGGAAATTCAAGATTGACTTCGGGTGCTTTACCCATCATGGTGAAGAGGTTCTTCATCTTGGTAATGTCAAGACCCAGTTCACTTGGTGAAGCTTCATAGGTATTGAATGCGCCACGCTGAAGGGTCAGGATGACCATAGCGACATTCGCAGTATCGACAGCCCGTGTCCACACCTCCTCCTCAGATATATGCAGCCTGCACTCGGTCACCATTGCGGCAACGGCTTCGATGGATTCCTTGAATGTATCTGCGTTTATCGTTCCTTTCAGCATCTGCGCTCCTACTGGTCCTATAATATGTGCTTAGCACACATATAAACACACATATAAGTGTCGGTCTGTGTAATAACTGAGGAATCAAGATAATCTGAGTAAAATATGGGTTCACAATGGGGCAGAGATAAGGTATATCTGCAGGCAAAAAAACATGGCTACCGGTCAAGAGCGGCGTATAAAATCAGAGATATCCTGCGTATGTATCAGGTTATGCGCCCTGAAGATAACATTATTGATCTTGGAGCTGCACCTGGGAGCTGGCTTCAGATTCTCAGGGAGGAGACTGATGGAGCAATCATCGGGATAGATCTGAACTCGATTCAACCAATAGACCGGGTGACTACAATTGTTGGTGATTTTACAAAACCTGCAGTCGTCGCCCGGGTCAAAGAGATGATGCCCATTGTAAATCTGGTTGTATGTGATGCATCTCCGAAAATATCCGGACAGAAGTCCTATGATCAGGCGCGGGCAATGGAACTGAATATGAAAGCCCTGGAATTTACCAAAAGTGTCTTAATTCCCGGAGGGAATCTGGTCATGAAGTCATTCCAGGGAGAGGACTTCGGGTGGCTATACCAGAAGATTAAGGTTGAATTCTTCAAAGTAACAACTCACAAAGCCCAGGCATCAAGGCGTGGGAGCACTGAACTGTATATTATCGCTCGAAATTATCGGGCAGGGAGAGAGGATAGAATTTTTGGGCCATCTTCTGGTGATGAACTTTCTGAGGAGCAGGAGGATGGCACTTCACGATAATTATCAGCGGCCCCTAAGCAACATCCGCATAAGTCTCAATTCTGGCTGTAATCTCAGGTGTATCTATTGTCACCGTGAGGGAGAATGCAGGCCTGAAGAGCCGATGCCTCTTGATGATATCAGGGAGATTCTCCTAATATCTCAACGATTTGGGATAAAATCAGTAAAGTTTACTGGTGGAGAACCATTACTGCGAAGAGATATTCTTGATGTTATCAGATGTGTTCCAGACGGAATCGAATCGTCCATCACAACAAATGGAACTCTTCTCGCTCCGCTTGCTCAAGATCTGGCAGCAGCAGGGCTGAAACGGGTGAACATCAGCCTTGATAGTCTTCGTCCGGACACCTATCATCAGATTACCGGATGTGATAGTCTTCAGGATGTACTTGACGGGATTGAAGCCTCTCGCAACGCAGGACTCGTCCCTATCAAGATTAATATGGTTCTTTTGAAGGGTATTAATGAGGATGAAATTGAGGATTTTATCACCCTTGTCTCTGACGATCGCCAGATGGTTCTCCAGATTATCGAATTGATGGAACTTGGAGGATGCCAATATCATGCCGATCTTGAGGATCTCGAGACCAGGATTGCTGCATCTTCAAAACGGGTAATTACCAGAAGAATGCATCACAGGAAAAAATACTGCTATGGTGGTGCAGAGATTGAGTTTGTCAGACCGCGCCATAACTCTGAATTTTGCAAACATTGTAATCGTCTCAGGGTCACCTCTGATGGAAAATTAAAGCCGTGTCTTCTCCGTAATGATAATCATGTGGATATCAAAGGGAAGAGAGGGGATGAGCTCGAAGAACTCTTTCGAAAAGCAATCAGCCTGCGTGCTCCATATAATACCTGAATCTGGTGACCCCTTTTTTGCCTTATCGTTCCTACCTTTATAGATGCTGGAAGTGAACGAGTATGCCCGGGTACTCATGACACTCTATGAAAAATCATTAATTCTTGAAGAGACCTCTGATTTTCATCCCATATTGGGATTTTGGTTTTTTGATGCGCTATCCCACCTTGATTATACGATATCGCTCCTTGCCTTTAATCCTCACTCTCCACGAAATCTTCTTTCCCGCGAGTACATCAGGTACCGGACAGAAGTTTCACTAACAGGTGATCACGCAAAATTTCCAGGTTTTATTGCATGGCTGCAGATGAATCATCAGGAAATGTTTGAGATATTTCCCTTGTTTATCCAGAAGATCTACTCCCCTGCTGATCCTGCTGCCTACCGTTCATTTCGAATTATATTAAATCCTGATGAAAAATCACCGCTCCCTCCAGGGCACCTGTCCATGATGATCGATGAGATGTTTGACCGTGCGTACCTCTCCAGTTTATACAATGGTTCAAAAATCGCCCAATTGTTTGAACATTATATCTCAACGTTATGAGGATTGATGAATAGACGCGAGTATGATGTAGTTGAGATTTGTTCGGATCTGGTGAAGATTAGATCTGAAAATCCACCTGGATATACTGATGACATTATTTCCTACATCAAAGATTTTTGTGATAAGATTGGGCATAATACAAAGGTAGTGAGTCTTGATCGACGTCATAATCTGATATCTGCAAAGCCACAGGGCCGTCTTCTTCTTTGCGGTCATGTAGATGTTGTACCGGCTCTGGATGAAGGGTGGACATATCCTCCATATGAAGGTGTAATAGCAGATGATTGTGTACACGGTCGTGGTACTACTGACATGAAAGGTGGATGTGCTGCTCTTCTTTCTGCACTTGCCCATGTTATCGATGATCAGGGAGATCCTGGTGCAGATGTTGCATTTGTTGCTGATGAAGAGGGGAAAGGACTCTTTGGAATGGAACAACTCATCGAAGAGGATATTCTGCATCCGGTAGACACACTCATTGCAGAACCAACTCCTGCCGGTTGTCCATTAATTGGAGAAAAAGGAATCCTAAGGACTCATATTGTCTTTTCAGGTGATGCCGGACACGCTGCTCTCCATCCGGTATGTGGTAATTCAGCGATTATTCAGGCTTGCAAATTTATAACAGCCTGTCAAAATTTTCATGAGCGGGAATGGCCAATGGACTCGCAGTCACATGATGCAATTACGGTAACATCTGCTGCACTAGAAAAGATTATTGGCCTTTCGGCTGATGATGCGAGCCGTATTCTCTCAAGGATTATGTATAATCCTGGGAAAATTTCTGGCGGAGAACGTGTCAATGTGATCGCACAACGGTGTGAACTGGATATGGATATGAGAATCCCCTGGGGCTGTAGTATTAGTGGGATTATTCAGGAGATGCGCGATACAGCACCTGGCGCTGATATATCCGTGATAGAATCTGCAGAACCATCCTTTAGTACCCCTGGGTGGCTCTGCGGACTGGTTTGCGAAGGAATAGAAGCTATAAGACAAGATGGTCCGATACGGCCGGGAGTGACACAGGCAGCAACAGATGCCAGGTACCTACGGGAGAGGGGTGCTGAAGTCGTTGTGTATGGACCCGGTGATCTCAATCTTCTCCATTCAGTGAATGAAAAAGTAACAATATCAATGCTCAGGGAGGCAGAGCAGGTGTACACGCATATTCTTAGCAACCTGGGATCCAGATAATTCGGTATTCTTTTTTCATCATTTTTCAGGATTACTCTCTGATATCTTTTTTAATTGCTCAATTGCATGAATATAGTCAGGATCAATTTCTAATGTTTTTCGATACCAGATTCTAGCATCCCTGAGGTTGCCCATCTCCTCGTAGGTATGGCCCAGATTATATGAGGCATCAGGAGAATCAGGCCTGATATCCAGAATCTCTGTGTAGCAGAGAATTGCCTGGTCAAATTGTTGTAAAGATGCAAGTGCATTTCCTTTGTTAAGGAGTGTTAGGAGATGATCAGGTCTGATCTCAAGAGCAATATCATACTGCACAAGTGATTCATCAAGTTTACAGAGTGTCTGAAGAGTATTTCCAAGATTGTACACTGCTTCAAAGCATTCGGGATCGATTGTCAAAGCCTTACGGTAATGTTCTTCTGCTTCATTATATCTGCCCAGATTTTGAAGTGCTAAACCCTTATTATTCCAGTATATACCCTGATTTGGCTCTCCTGAGAGAACGTGTTCATAGCAGATAAGAGACTCTTCATGACGTCCAAGCATATCAAGGCAGACCCCTTTAAGATTAAGAAGGGCTGTCTCCTCCGGCCTCTGTTTAAGAAGTTTTTCAACAGCGATAAGAGCTTTTTCTGGATTTTTTTTCTGGATTTCTCTTATTATTGTGGAGGCAAGGATTGCATCGGTTCGTCTGCCCATACCCTAACTCCGCTTAAGCCACCAGTATCGGTATACGATGTATATTCCTGTATTGGCAATGGAGAAGAGAGCTAAAAGGCCGATAATGGCGATGACCGGTCCAGTCATACGCGATTTAACTGCATTTGCCACACCAGAGAGCAGACCAAGACCAGGGAATGTGAATGGTTTTTTCAGGGTTTCATTCGGACTACCCTGACTCTGTGATATTTCTGATGTATTAGTTATTGGAGGTAACTCAGGCACTTTTTCAATAATCTGGGTTGGGAGAGGTGTTAGAGGGAGTATGCCCGTGGTTTGGGATCCAGGGGGGAGGGGGGTAATTAATGGCAGGGCAATACTCTGGTTAGGGGTGATCATAGGCAATACTGGCGGCTCTATAATCTGACTCTGGGCACTGCTGATATTTGATATATTATTTTGTACCTGCAGATTCGTCATATTGATTCCTGAAGGGCCGAAGAGTCCATAAATTCCGGCTTCAAAAATATCTCCCTTGATCTCATTGGTAAACATATTTGAGATGGTTTCAACCGGCTCCCAGGAGGCAGTCTGAGGAAGAAACTCGTAAATTACCGGACCTGCACTGATTATGGCATATGCCCGATCCGGAGGAGGTCTGATTGTCAGTGTTCCTTTGGGATTAAAATAGGTACCTTCTGGAATCACCTGGTACGCATATCCTGTAAATTGTAATGAATTATTTACAGGAAAAGGCGGGAGTCCGGATATACTCATTGCCCGGATGCCCACCGCATTCAGGAATTGCCCATCTGGTGAAAACAGCATCGTCCCTGATGAGAAAGATATCTCAGCTAACCCGTCTTCTGACTTAAAGATTTTTGGCTGATCCAATCCGTATGAGACGGTACTGCTTGTGGATCCTGAATCTGAAGGACCAGATGGGATTCTAGATTCAGGATTTTGGGTTATTGAAGGTGTAAAGATAGCGGTCGGTTGTGCACCAGTCTGAAGCGATCCTCCGGGAGAAGCCCCGGCACCAATCGCAAGATCCAGTTGCTTTGAGCTTCCAGGTTCAAAATCAGCAGTTACTAAAGACTGCTGTCCATTTATCACAAAAGTGACGGTTAAATCTCCTGGTTTGTACTCTTCCTCACTCACATTCACTTTCAGTCTTGTATCAAAGAGTGCCGGCCCACCATAGAAACCTTCAACACTAGTCTGAATTGATCCTTTTTCAACACCGTTGATCAGGGCCATAATGGATGTTCCTACCGGTGCTGGTTTTCCATCGAGGAAAACATTACCATAGAACTCAGCTGGAAGAGGGGGCACTGCGCCGGCATGTGTAGTCAGCAATACAATAATAAAGAAAGGAATCAGTCGAACATGAATAATACTGCTCCTCATAAATCTCAGGTTATGTTAGTGTGAACGGGCAAAAAACGCACCTGTTGAGATCGATATCAGGTAATTTTAAAAAAGGGGAAAGTCGCTAAGTTTCAGTACTCATCGGGATGATGGGGACCGGACCAGCACCAGCGATAATGATACTTCCCGGAATGATATCTGGGCTGTATCTGCCTTTCATATCATCGTCTATAGCGATTGGTGTGGCAGTGAGGTACCCATATCCCGGGGATCCTGCGTGGATTATCAGATCGGCCAGAACAATGGTACCCGACCCAGGGATTAGGGAATCACTGATATCTGTCGCCTGGATTATGACAGAGCTTTTATCAATCTGTCGTACATCAACTACTCCAGCCCATGCTGGTACTGATGCAGATGATACCGAAGCGATTGCAGGATCGTTTACGCTAATTACGATTCCATACCCGGAAAGACCATGATCAGCATTATCCATCATTAACAGAACATGGTTGTTTTCACCAGGATTGGTCTCAACAACATCAGGATTAAAGTAGAGGACTGGTTGCATTGCTGCAAGAACTGGTCCCGACAGGATTACTAATGAAAGGATGAATGTGATAACTGATATTTTAATTGCCATGATTCCTCTTTACACCATCTTTTGAAGAGCAACTACATCAGCATACCCGATAAATCCACTGTTGTCAAAGTCAAACTGTAGGATCGGTTCTTTCTTCATCGCAAACTCCATATTCTGCAGGAGGAGGAGTGGATCTGAAAATTCAAGTATACCATTGCCGTTAATATCATCAAATCTACCATCGCCATCAGTATCTGTGGGAACCGGGTATGTTCCTCCATCGGTCTTCGGGAAGGCAGTAATCCTGATATACGGATATTTTACGGTGATATAATTATTTTTTTCAGTATATGCACTCTGTTCACCCTTCCCTGCGGTGAGTGAGACTGAATATCGTCCAGGCTGGGCATAGGTATGGTTAGGATTCTGGAGTGCAGATCCGCCACCATCCCCGAAATTCCATTGCCATGTGTATGGTTCACTGGTTGACTCGTCAATAAAGTGAACAGTTAACGGGGGGTACCCGGAGATTGGATCCGCTGAAAAGTCGGATATTATCGTTTCAGATGAGCCGTTAGGAGTGGGAGTAGGAGACGGACCTCCGCTATATGTTACATCGAATGATTCAAAGGTAGTCGCATATATCTGATTAATCCCGGTAGTATAAGATGCTGCATAATCCTGATACATATTTATGTAAAAGACCCCCTCCGGGCGGTTTGCAGGTGCTCCCCAGCTGTTTACACATTGCCAGTATCCTGATGTTCCATTATCTGCATATCCGGTAATCAGAACAGCATGTCCGCTTCCTTCGGATGTCCATGGCATACCTGCATATGAATCCAGATTAAAATAACTCCCCTCCTGCTCTGTTGCCCCCCAGAAGGTGTAGAAGGTATTCCATGCATCAGAGTTTGGCAGGTAAAAAGTCATGTATACCGCCTTATCATTATCAAGCAAATTTTTAATATTTGAGATAGCTTGAACCTGAGGGACAGAAATGGTATCCACCTTTTTAACGGCGATGGAACTGATAGGATACTGGGGTACTGTCTGAATTGTACTTGGATCTACTGTTGTGTGACCAATGGCATCCCCATTACTATCTTTAAATGCTGCATTTGTATTAGACCAGGGAATAACTATCTTTTTACCCCCATACTTAGAAGTGTCAAGGTAGAATTTTGCCAGATTACTGCCGGTCCCCCCACTACAGGCAAACTCACTACTTCTATAGGGAGGATATCCACCATTATTGTAATACGAGTTTACATACTGAATTGAGAGACGGTCGGCTATATTATTCTGAATAGTATGGGCAATCTCAATAGCGCCTGTTCCTGCCCATATCCAGCAGTTACCGCATGCATCCTGATCACGTTCCTGAGGTACATATGGCAGATACTGGAGCAGACTCGTATAACTCAGCATTCCGGCATCTGCGGTTTTGGTGTTTACGACACCCTGAAATGTTGATGGCTCTGAAAGATACTGTTTCTGCCAGGTAAGAATCTGATCTGTAGTTGCCTCCATTACCGAGTACGAAACCGAAGATACCGTCCCATCTCCACCGGTATTTTGATATGCTGTTTTAGGAAATATGATTGATGAACTTTCCGCCCCCGCAGTCTCATCAGCTGATACAGAAAACAGAGAAAGGAGGAGGAATAATATTATAATCCCCATCC
>DATMXW010000168.1:0-9806 GCA_035561295.1 Methanospirillum sp.
TAATAATGCTGCCAGGAAGTGTGATGGCAGAACAGGCACCTGCAGGAGATGGGACTCAATCCACCGGACAGATATATGCGGGATCGATTCCTGCAGGTGATGGAACGGTGGCAGTTAAAGCAGAGTCCGGAAAACTCTATCAGGTTCCGGTTATGTCGCCACTCGGAGTTATCCAGGCTCTTGCCGGTACAGATCTTATTGAGTCATATTCTCTTGGCGATGAGCTGATGGCAAAAAGAGGTATTCTCACCCTGGATGGTATAAATTCGAATAAAAATTCAGGTGATACCGGCTGGACCGTTAGTATAAACGAAATCCGCCTTCAGGATATGGTACTCCCTGATTCGCAGGGACTCAACAGGTATACCCTCCATGTTGGGGATAAGGTGATTTTTTCATATGGCAATCCGACAAAACCGCTATCTGAAGCGGTAGCCTTCATCAGCATAACAATTGGGGCATCAAACAACAGTGGCGCGACAGTTCCGGATACCAACACCACCGTCCTGGAGCCAATCCCTGCACCTGTTCCAACTGAGAAACTGGTAGAAATACAGATCAACCAGAGCACAGATAGAGATCCAAATGAACCGGTTTTCGAAGGGATGCCCAGTAAGTCAGAAGAAAAATCTGATGTGAAACCAGTTGGAGAAGTGCAGCAAACAACAGAGACGGGCAGAGATCCGAATTTACCAATTCCTGAAGAGTTACTGGATGAGTATGAAGAAACTACCCCTGAAGAGACTTCTGGTGAAGTAATTCAGCAAAAAACTAAGACAACCAGAGACCCAAATTTACCGGTTCCTGAAGAATTGCTCGAGGAATTAGAAGCAACACCCGATGAAACCCCCGTTGAAACGGTGAAGCTAAATCAGGATACAGCAAGAGATCCTAATTTGCCCATTCCTGAAGAGATGCTTGATGAATTAGAAGCAACACCTGATGAAAACCCTACAAAAACTGAGAAACTAGATACGGGTACAGCCAGAGATCCGAATTTACCGGTTCCTGAAGAGATGCTCAGTGAGTATGAACAATCAACTCAGAATCAGACCGAAATCAACCCCCCTGTGACTGTAGAGCCAACCCCTGAAGAGACACAGGTCAGGAAATCTGACGGACAAGAGCGGTTTTTTAATGGGACCGTCTCCCTTCCTTCGGGGACTGCCAATATCACGGCATCATCAGGTTCTGATTATGATATAAGTATGAGTACTCCGGTTGGTCTGCTCCAGAGTCTGGTTGATGATGGGAAACTGAGTACAATAGAGATAGATGATACCGGAATGCGAAAAGGGGGCATTCTGACAATAGAATCGATCAACGGGTACTCACGATCAGATATGGAAGTATGGTTTGTTCAGGTGAATGATCTGACTCTGAATGATTGGTACAAACCAGAGACTGACGGGCTAAATCTGAAAAGGCTGACCACCGGAGATGTTGTCGGGTATTATTATGGGAATCCTGCAAGTCCAATATCAGGGGCAAAGGCATCCATTGTGGTAACTCTTGAGTGATGAACAGAAGATTCTACGGGCTTGATCAGATCTATCCTGGTATTTTTTTCGGTCAGGAGATTGATTGTAGTTGACATATTATATGTCCATAAAATAAACCATCTGAGTGAGAGGGAGAGTGCGGCTGACGGTAGCTGCCAGCCAGACTGGCAGCAGCTGAGGAAAGTCCCACCACCAACCGGGTACGCAGCCCCGTTTACGCGGGGGTGGCGAGAGTCACGGCAATGGCACAGAAACGACACGGCCTCATCTGAGCAATGATGCAGACCAAACTGCAGAGCATAGACGATAAGGAATCGATGGAACGGTGAATCCCTGCGGGTGCAAGCCGAAACAGGGCATACAGACAGCCCGGTGTCTGCCCGGGTTCGGCGCTAAGCTGAATGCCGCAATGAACAGAAGAGGGCTTACTCCTCCCACTCACTCGATTCTTGTGAAACTCTTCAAGTAGATGTACCGGCAATTATGATCCATGGAGAGAGTTTTTTTTCAAACTGGTCTTGACTTTCTTGAGAAGACCCGTCTTTTACCCAACACACAATCCGTGGTGATGCCAGATAAGCCACAGCCAAACGTATGCGGAGTCTGTGAACCAAATCAGAAGATCATCCCGCTTCCCCGCCCGGCAGATATTTCTTTCGAACCCGCTCTTCTCTGTGATGTGATGGATACTCGCAGAACAGTCAGGGACTATTCATCTGAACCCCTTTACAGGTGGGAACTCTCACTGATGCTCCACTACACCCAGGGTATACGCAGTGAAGAAGAAGGCACGCAATTCAGAACCGTTCCCTCAGCCGGAGCATTACATCCGTTTGAGACTCACCTGGTGATTAATCGGGTAGAAGGAATAGAGTGTGGAATTTATCGGTACCTTCCCCTCGATCATGCTCTTGTGCAGGAGATCTGTCACGTTGGGGACCCTGATGCAGTCGCTCAGGCATGCCGCAGACCTGAGCTGGTTCAGACATCAGCGGTCACCTTTATCTGGACAGCCATTGCGGAGCGGATTTTATGGAAGTTCGGTTCAAGAGGCTGGAGATATCTCTTTATTGAAGCTGGGCATATCTGTCAGAATCTCTATCTTATCTCAAAGGCTCTGGAATGTGGAACGTGTGCAATTGGATCCTATCATGATCAGGCGATTCATTGTGCACTTGGATTAGACGAAGACAAAGAGTTCTGTGTGTATATGGCTTCAGTAGGACGACCAAATCAGTAATGAGAGATCCATACCCATCTGGATCATATTATATCTGCTGATACTGTTCCAAATAATCATGGAGAAGAACGAGCAGGTCGGATTGGAATTCCCCTCGAGGATAGATATTCTTTAACCTCTCTGACAGTCATCTCCCCATAATGAAAGACACTTGCGGCAAGAGCGGCATCTGCATGTCCACGTACAAAACCATCATAGAAATGTTCCAGAGTCCCAACCCCTCCAGAAGCGATAACCGGGATACCAACTGATTGTGATATCTGTGATGTTATCGGAATATCAAAACCATCTTTTGTACCATCCGCTTCCATAGATGTCAAAAGAATCTCACCAGCACCCATCGCTTCTGCCTCCTGTGCCCATTGAACAGCATCAATACCGGTAGGGCGGGAGCCTCCGTAGGTGACAACCTCATACCAGCATGAAGTACCATCTGTGAGGCGTACAGGAATTGCATCCTCGTTCGGAGTCATATTGCGCCGAACATCCATTGCCACGACAACACACTGGGTCCCAAATGCTTTGGCAGCCCCTTCAATAAGAGCGGGATTTTCAACCGCGCTGGTATTCATGCTTACTTTGTCTGCTCCGGCCCGAAGTGTCAGAGTCACATCTTCTATTGTTCTGATCCCTCCCCCAACGGTCAAGGGAAGAAACAGACGATCAGCAGCACGTCTGATGACATCTATCATCATTCCTCTTTTCTCTTTTGAAGCAGTTATATCGAGAAAAACAACCTCATCAGCGCCCTGCTGATTGTACCGTTCAGCAAGTTCAACCGGATCCCCGGCATCCCGAAGACCAATAAAGTTTGTTCCTTTTACCACACGACCATCCTTGATATCAAGACAGGGAATGATTCGGCGGGTGAGTACCATGGCTCATATGTACAGGTATAAGAAGAAGAGGATTATCCCCCGACCCTTCTCCTGCATTGAGACGGTTTTATGCGTTTTGAATCCTATTAGTATACGAAGAAACGCACACACTATGCTGGTTGATCCATATAGGATCACAGATACCTGTGTTGCAGACCTCCGGGATGAATCAGATGGACTCAGGAGATCTCAAGATCGAATGGGCACGGCAGTATATGCCTGTCCTTGGCACGATTACAGAACAATTTAAAAAAGACAAGCCATTTGCTGGAATGACAATTGGAATGGCCCTCCATGTAGAGGCCAAGACTGCAAATCTTGTCAAAACCCTGGCAGCAGGTGGTGCAAGGGTCCATATAACTGGATGCAATCCTCTTTCCACCCAGGATGACGTAGCCCAGGCATTAAACAAAGTTGAGGGAGTAACCTGCTATGCAAAGCGTGCATGTACGGTTGATGAGTACTACCGCGCTATTGATGATGTTCTCGACGCAAAACCGGTAATTACGATTGATGACGGTATGGATCTGATTCACCGGATGCACACGGCACGTCGGGATGTTCTGAAACAGGTCATTGGCGGATGTGAAGAGACAACAACGGGCATTCATCGACTGAGAGCTATGGCAGCTGAAGGGAAACTTGAGTTCCCGGTCATCGCTGTGAATGATACACCAATGAAGCGGTTCTTTGATAATGTTCACGGAACCGGCGAGAGCGCCCTAACCGCAATTATGGCGACAACGAACAATCTTATTGCCGGGAAATGGATTGTCGTTGCAGGATTTGGATACTGTGGGAGAGGTATCGCACGTAAGGCAGCAGGTCTTGGTGCAAAGGTTATCGTAACTGAGATTGATCCACGCCGTGCTCTTGAGGCATATATGGAAGGATTCCATGTGATGAGTATGGAGCAGGCAGCAGCGAAGGGTGATATCTTCATCACGACCACCGGAAACAAGGATATTATCACTGCAAAGCATTTTGCCCTGATGAAAGACGGAGTGATCCTCTCAAACGCCGGTCATTTCAATGTTGAGATAGATGGTGCATGGCTTACGGCTAATGCAGAAGCGATTGTCGAACGGGAGGGGATCCACTCGTACCGAATCGGGAAGACGACGATTCATCTGTTAGCAGAGGGCCGGCTGGTAAACCTTGCAGTCCCCAAAGGTATGGGGCATCCTGTTGAGGTTATGGACCTCTCATTCGGACTTCAGGCACTGGGAACCCGGTACATTGCAGAAAACCATGCCAGTATGGCACCAGGTGTCCATGAAGTGACTGATATGATTGATCGTGAGATTGCCTCAATCAAACTGAAGTCTCTGGGTCTCTCAATCGATGCACTCTCCTGCGATCAGGAACAGTACATGTGCAGTTGGGATGTGGGAACGTAAAAGAGATTAATGTAAAAATCTTCCTTTTAAGGATGATGCAATTTTCGGGTCGAGTGATGCAGCTTTTTGAAAGCACATAAAAGCATCTTTTTTTGCTCCCATCTCATCAAGGATTACCCCTTTGTTCATTAGGGCACCGACGTGGTTTGGGTCCAGTTTCAGTGTCCGGTTATAACAGGTAACTGCTTCTTTGTGCCTGATAAGATCCGAATAGATAAGTCCCATATGAAACCAGGCCGAAGCGAACTGGGGATCTATGGTAGTGGCTTCAGTAAAAGCCTGTAGTGCCTCATAGTATTGCTCAAGAATCCGATGAACCTTCCCTTTATTGAAGTGGGCTTTGAGATGCCATCGGTCTAAGTCAACCACCTTATTATATGAATTAAGGGCGGCGTCATACTCTTTTGCCTTATGGAGGATTAAACCCCGATTAAACCAAGCCTCAATATTACTCGAGTTTTCGGTGATGGCATGATCATAGTACTGTAGCGCATCCACATGACGCTTCATTTTGTGCAGGCATGCTGCACGGTTACGCATTACCTCAGGATTATGCGGATCGAGTTTCAGCGCCTGCTCAAATCCCGCAAGAGCGTCTTCATATCGCTCAAGCCGGTGGAAACAAAGTCCACGAAGATTCCATGCGTCAACATTCCACTTATCAATCTCCAGAACTTTTTTTGTCGAGTCAAAGGCTTCTTTTATTTTGTTTAGTTTAAAAAGTAGTTCAGCTCGTGAGAGCCAGGCATTAATCTCGCGAGGATTTATCTCAATGAGTTTTGCTGAACACTGTAATCCTTCCTGATACCGTTCCATCCTCACAAAGCTTCGGATCTTATAAAGCCAGGCAGAATTGTTCCTTTTATCAAGTTCAAGCACATGATCAAAGGCTATAAGAGCGTCAAGGTACTGTCCATCCTCATAGAGACAGATTCCCTTATGGAGCCACGCTGGAATCTCTTTCTGATTCAGATGTGTAGCAGCATCAAAAGCAGATACTGCCTGTCTGTATTCTTTTTGATTCTGCAGGCAATATCCTTTAAAGAGAAAGGCTCTTATCTGACTCTGATCCTGGGCAATGACCTGATCAAAACTTATGAGCGCCTCCTGATCCCGTTTCAGATTAAATAAGCAGTAGCCTCTGAAAAGGAGGGCTTTAATCTGGTTTTTATCAAGATTGATGACCTGATCAAAGCAGTCAAGTGCTTTACAATATTCCCTTTGATTATGGAGGATGCTCCCTTTGTATAATAATGCCTGGATTTGATTTGGATTTATGCCAAGAGTCTTCTCTATAAACGGGAGAGCTTTTTCATATTCTCCGGCCTGGATCAGGTTGACCGCTGTGATATAACAGACATTACTGAGATCCTCACCAGTGAGAGAAAACCCTGGAATTAATGATGAATCAGGATCAGTTAACGAAGCGTCAGGAAGATCTCTCAGATCCAACTCTTCAATCTGTTCGCTACTAATTCGTGAGTCAGATAACGCACCTCCAGAAAGTACTGCATCTGACAGGTGGCCGATAGTGTGTGATGCTGTTGGATCAGTCTTTATGGAGTTATTATGGGTCTGTAGAACTTCTGCATCAGGGACTGAATCATCAGTAAATGATGATCTGATTCCAGATAAGGAGTCCTTCTCAGAGAGGGAGAGAAGATCTGATGAGTCAAAATCAGAAGGTATCCTGGCAGACCGTGCACCAGTGGAGGAATCATCTTCCTGGAGAAATTGGAGCATCTCTTCGTACTGGGTGGTTGTTATCTCCCCTTTCGCGTATCTGATCTTTAATATGTGTATAGGATCTTCTTCTGACATCAAACACCCTGGTATAAATTTTGATTCAAAAACTTAAACTTATTTTCTTCGGACAGAGGTTTAAAAAGATGAACTGATTCATCGCCTATGCTTATCGTTCTTTCCGGGGTTTTTCCTGATGTCGGTCCTCTTACCTGAAGGACCTGGGGAAGGACATGGTGAGATCTTTGCTGCTGATATACTATCTTCAGGATCATCATAATTTTCATCCTCATCAAAATCAGGAGTAGGTTTGAAAACTTGATCACCTGGATCCTGAGCAACTCTGACAGATGACCGCTGATTAATTATCAGGTTCCAGGCATCATGATGTTGGTGCCTCTTGACCTGAACATCTGACAGCATGAGAACCTGCCCATATTCGGCGGTAAAAAGGACTGAGTGACCTGGCCGTCGGTTTCTCCCTGATAAAACTGCAAAAACCGGATCACGACAGGTCCCGTCACAGAGTTTAAAAAGATGCATCCCTTTTGTTCCGATATCTCCTGACATACGGGATGCGGTCACAGAGACAACACGCCCATTATGTTTCTCAAGCTGGGAGAGACGTACCATCCGTGTCTTTTTCGGAATTCTCACCGTGCACCTGGACAGGGGTCTCTTTGTCATGATGAGCCAGGAGTATTTCAGATCAGTATTGACAAATCTGAATGCCTCATCATCCCCACCCATCTTTTTCATAAGAGAAGTTGCCTGGATAGAATCTCCCTCACAAAATGTCCAGCATGATGAGGGATCACACTGAGAGCCCCATAGAAATGTACATGGCCCATACACATACAGTCCCCCGCGAATTAGTTCCCGCTGGACCTTTCTGAGTGCAGTCGCATGGCTAAGTTCTGCTGGTTCAACAATGATGAGAATACCATCATCAGCAAGATGCTTTACGTATTTGAGAATGACCGCAGCACGATCTGCTATACTGACATGGGTGAGTTCAGCGATTACATTCTGAAGGCTGATTATATTACACGCTGGAATATCCGCATCAGATAATCGGAGAAGGTCTCCTTTGATCGGGGGATGGATCAGAACTGATCTCTTGCCTGAAGCATATTTGGGAACGATAAACCCAAATGCCTCTCGGTGTTCGTCTGATAGTTCAACAGAAGAGACCTCAAGTGATCCGGAAGTACGTTCAGCCTGCAAGGAGATAGCAGCAAGAACTGCTACACCAGGGCCGGTTCCGAGATCCAGCATGGAGATCTCTTCAGGGAGTATTCCATCTCTGGCAAGCATCTGGAGAAGAGAGCGAAACTGGCAGAAATATACCGGCATATGATACGCAAGATACGAAAACGTATCATAAGCACGACCGTATTTTACCACCCTATCCTGTTCACGCTTCCAGTATACTGCTTTCTGAGCCATCACTGATTGTCTAAGACGGTCAAGAAACTCAGGGTCATCAGTTTCTTTTCCGGTCTTTTCCCGAATGTAATCATCAGTAAGAGACTCCAGGAGTGGAGGATATTCTAATGTACTGGCTTTTCCCCCTTTTTTTAGTATAGAATCCGAGCCAGCAGGCTCGCTATGGGTAAACGAAGGATGAGAAATTGGTTTCCCTGATCGGTGATCAGAAGAATGTGATCTTCCGGGAGCATTCCGCTTTATCGGTTTCATCCTTCACCTGCTAATAACTGAATATTACGATTATTAAAAATCCAGACAGTAATCCTGTGATGCTGTGAACCCATCTCTTGCACACGAACCAAGTACTGGTCACGCCATGTTACCAGAACCATATGTGTTATCTTTAAGTCAATCAAACTATTATAATCCCCATATAGTTCCCTGTACCCGGCATCAAAAACCAGAAAGCATCTCAACATCCTGATGGTGAAGAACAAAGAGATTGTCACAAAATACTGAATAACGTAACTTTCGAATGTATAGATGTGATAAGGATATGGTGCAGATAACCATAACGGCATGAGAAGATGAGTATACGAGAGAGAATCCGGGGGTATTCGCAGATATCCAATCAGATAATGTTCGCTATCATTGTTATCGTTATAATATTTGTAGCCATCACCTCCAGCATCTCATATACAGATACCAAAAATAATATCGAAAAGACCTGGCAGTATAATATCCTTTCATCAGAGCAGTGGATGTCTGACTCACTGATTCTGATGGGGGATGGTCTGAGACTTTTTGAATTAACCTATGATGATGATCTAAAAGAAGCATTCACCCCGTTTTTTGATGCGTATAATAAATCAGATGGTGATCCTCTCTCCATCAATTTAGCCGGTATCAGATCATCTCTCTATCCTGCAGTACGCGACAAGATTGACTTCTATATCATTGATCCAGAGGGCATTGTAATAAATTCAACATACCAAAAAGATATCGGGATGAATTTTCAGTCATATAATGACAAAGATCCTGAACTTTTTAGCAAACTTACCGCAATCCGTCTTGGAGATTCATTTGAGTCTGATCGCGCCGTCCTAGGGTTTAATCATAATAAGACGATCCGAAAATTCTTGTATGCCCCATCGCCAGATCATCAGTATCTCCTTGAATTATCATATTCAATTGATAAGTATGTAAAAGAGAGAGCAGATTTTTCATATCTAAACATTGTGGAATCGGTGGATAAGACAAATCCTGAGATAAAAAGGGTTACTCTCTATGATCGCGGTCTCAGACCAATTCATAAGAATACCACTTTTTTACCCGAGTATTCCATACAAAATTATGAAGACCTCCAGAAAGTAGTAAAGACCAAAAAACCATTTGAACGTGTTGATAGTCCAAACAATACCCTAATCAGATACTTTTATGTTGATATCGGGGGGAACAAAACAGTGTCTGGAAACCTGGTGGATATGGTCACCAGAATTGAATATGATACCACAATTCTCAATGATCGTATCAAATCCGCGTTATTGTATCATTGTATCGTCATTTTTTTAGCTGCCCTTCTTGGATTAATTATTGCTTTTATTATCTCTCA
>DATMXW010000169.1:0-61124 GCA_035561295.1 Methanospirillum sp.
AATAAGTTCAACCCCTGATACTGCTAGTTCTTTTGCAAGGGTATTGACTGATTCTTCTATCTCGGTAGGTTTTTCTGCGGTATCTCCTTTGTGACGCCATTCTACCCGAAGAGAGATCTTCTCTATCTCTCCGCCACATCCCGTGCAACTATCACATTTATCCGGGGTACATCCGGATTGATCATGGTTTTCCATCACATTCACCGAATTAATCAGCAGGTATCTGCAGATATGCAATGCACCAGCTGCTCAGATACTATGTGTCCTTACCTGATGAGGTATCCGATACCCTGAGTTATTGAATCCCGCTTAACAATGTATACCTGAGTCCGGGGAAGCATTCAGGAGGGGGAAAAGAGATGTGTGCAGCCAACCGGCAGGAGATGTCAGGCAGTTATGGGGAGAGAAAGGATTTATGGAGGGGTATTGGGTGCGTAACTCGTATCATGATGCGCTCCGGCCTTAGGCATTGCACAATACTATCTCACCCTCGTTGGTATTTGAAGCTAAAAGAAACAGGGTGAAAGTATTGAGATATATTATTTCTTAATATTAATAAATCAAAAATTCGGTCTTAATTTGTGAGATCTAATCCATGACCCCTGATATGGTACTCATATCACATTCACTACAAAAAAGAATTCTATTCGCAGCCGAGTTACATCATCGAAATGATGCTCTGGACTTATCTGTTCTGATGACAGGAGACTGATCAGATAATTTCATGAACCCCCAAATTATCGGACATATTGATATGGATTCATTTTATGCATCCATTGAAATACGAGATAATCCTGAGTTATCAGGAAAACCCGTTGTGATTGGATCTGATCCCCAGGAGGGGCATGGTCGCGGAGTGGTAAGTACCTGTTCCTATGAAGCACGGAAATTTGGTCTTCATTCAGGTATGCCGATTTCCAGGGCCTGGCATCTCTGCCCTCATGCCGTTTTTATCAGACCCGGAAAGAAATATGCACAGGTTTCTGCCAGGATTATGGTTCTCATCAGAGAATTTGTACCTGATATGGAGCAGGTTAGTATTGACGAAGCATATCTGAACCTTACTGAATGTGTATCATATCCAGCTGCAGAATTGTGTGCCTGGGAGATTAAAAAGGCAATACGAGAAAAAGAAGGTCTCACCTGTTCGATAGGGATAGCACCGGCTCGCAGTTATGCAAAAATTGCTTCCGAGATCCATAAACCGGACGGACTCGTGACCCTCACCCCGGACACTCTGATCTCAACAATTCATCCCTTACCGGCCTCCAGTATTCCCGGAGTAGGACGCAAGTCCGGTGCTATTCTCACTCAAAAGGGGATTAGAACGATCGGAGATATTGCTCTGTGTGATATCCAGAAACTACAGGATATTTTTGGTGGATATGCAGTACGCCTCCAGATGATAGCGACAGGATATGATGGGTCCGGTCTGAAAGACAGGGGACCCAGCCAGTCAATCGGACGGGATACCACATTTGCTTCTGATACTGATGATCCATATGAGATAGAAGAGATGCTCAGTGAACTCGCCTCATCTGTCAGGTATGAACTGATACGCAAAAAGGCACGGTGCAGAACTGTTGGGGTGAGAATCAGGTATACCGGATTTATCACCAGGAGCAGAGCAGTCTCCTGGTTGCATCCTGATGACTCAGCACAAGCCATTGAGCGTACCATGCGTACAATTTTTTTTGAACTCTGGTCTGGCAAGCCTGTCAGATTGGTTGGAATTCGGCTTTCAGGATTGGTCTACCCGGATCCCGTTCAGACAAAGTTAAGTCAGTACTCCTGATCTGATTACAAAAAAAGGAATTCTGGACGAAGGGAAAAGGATTGGTAATGAGCAGGCCTTCTTTACGGCCAGAACCACTGGATGGTAAAGGCAACCAGGTATGTTGCACAGCCAATAAAGATCTGCGGAACCGTATAATTCCGAAACACGGTTTTCACATCATCACCAGTCGTCCGGTGCAGCATCCAGAAGTAGGGATCGGTGACAAAACAGATGATACCGGCGCCGGCAATAATCATCAGGAATAAGGCCAGTGGATTCATCATCTCAGGAATACCGGTCTGTGCAATGATCTGTGCAGTTAATACTGATGTTACGATCCTTGATCCTTGAGCAGTCTGAATCAGAGCTGATAGTACAAACGGAATCAGGATCAGTGGAAGAGTGTAGGCAAGAACAGAAAGGGCATCAGTTGCAAATGAACTCTGTGTAATAACATATCCCAGGGCACCGGCACCACAGATATCAAATATAATGACACCAGCATGCTTTGCGCCTGATACAAATCCGGTCCATCGGTTTTCAGGCAATGCTGTTGCGACTGCAGCAATCATCCCTGAAAACATGATAAATTGCACAAGCCCGAAGTGGGAGAGATGCAGTAGGAAGAGCCCGATTGGTATGGCAGCAAATATTACAATAAAGGGGGCCCAGGCTTTCGGATGAAAACGACGCTCGCACGGTTGCTCAGAGAGACAAACCTCTGATTCAGATTGGTCTGCTTTTTTATCGTTACATTGATCCTCAAGGCCCCAGACTGCCCCCTCCTGATCAGTATCCTTTTCTTGATCCGGCTGATGCTGATCATCTTCAGATAGAGCTGAAACAACACCGTCGATAGGAACCTGATCAATGATCGCCACCCCTGGCTCTCCCTCATCAGACTTGATTCGCCGAAAGCCGATGACTAATATGGCTAGGAAGAATAATGAGAGTGGTATGGCGACAAGATTATAGGAGAAGGGTGAGATTGACAACTTCGCAAAACTATCAAACAGGGGAAACGTCACCGGCGAGGGGTACACAAAGGCGACCCCGAGAGTGCTTCCGAGTGCTACCAGATACAGGAGTGCTGATCTCTTCCTTCCAAATGGCGCCAGATGTGAGAGAACAGGAGAGAGGATCATATATGCAGTAATGGGACAGGTTGAAGGTACTGCGATGATGTATCCTGCAAGCCCCGAAAGAGCATGAGGATTTTTCATTATTCGCCTGATATCAGATACAATCTCGGCAATATACCCTTGTTCAGCAAGATACTTGGCAATGACTGAACCAGCCAGAATGGGAATACCAAGAATATTAAAAACACTTGCACATCCCATGGCTACCTGCTCGAAGACATCTTCCGGAACGCCACCCATTGCAAACCCAAAGGCTACTGCACCCCCGACAAGGGTCATGAATGGAGGAACCCTGAATTTAAAACCGATAACTGATATGAGAATTATTATGACAAAAAAAACCGCAAGGGTGTACATCAAGCAGTATCAGATCTGATCGGTTAAGAATTTTCAACTAAAAGGATGGCGGTAAGTCCTCAAATCTGAAGAAAGCATTTATATACCTCCAAAGTAATTGGTAAATTTCTCACCAGTGCGCATATCTGTAGATGCTGATGTGAAGACACAAAAATAAAAGGGTTGATAAATCCGGGGAGGAGAATACTACATAATGTCATCAGGCCGCTTTGAAAAAGGAATGTGGATCGAAGAGACTGAAGAAGAAACAAATGATCCCTCATCGTCGCAGAATTTGGAGAAACGGGTATCTGCAGCAACAGAGACGTTTGGACGCGGCCTTGATGATCTCATTTCGGTAAGTAAAGAGCTTCTTACAACAGAAGAAGGGCGCAAACATATTGGTAAAAAGATGGATCAGGCCAGTGGTGAAGTCATCAGTACTCTTGAAGAAACTGCGCGCAAAGCAACCGATTACATAAACAAACTTCTGGAACAGACCCGAAAATAATAATCCACCGGCAGATTTCTGCCTGTGTTTGTATCTCCGGATAACCAGGATATACCAAACTTATGCCAAAATGGCTGGATACCGGCACGCAGCTCCTCAATCTGGATTATATTTCGAAGTTTCAGGTTGTTGAGATGACCAAAGAAGTTAAAGGTCAGGTTATTGTTGAAAAAGCAGTACTGAAGGCGCTGATGACTGACGGGGAACAGGTTAATATTGCTGCTTTTAAAAACAGACTGGATGCCATGACATGGATGCGTACTCGCCTTCGCAATAGTGAAGAGAAAGTTATCCAGGTACGGTAGACCATCTGGAGGTATCTTTTTTTATTGTACAACCGGCGAAAGCCACAATGAGACTATCCCTTTATCTGCTTTCAGTGTGACTCAAATTGTATGAGCAAGTCACTAATGATACCGATGGATGTACCTAAGGAGTCACAGAAAGCCTATTTTAACAATTTAAAGACTATTACAAACGATTCAGGGAGGTTGATGCTCTTCGCCGGAGACCAGAAGATTGAGCACCTGAATGAAGACTTTTTTGGTGATGGTATCCATCAGGATGATAACGACCCTGAACATCTCTTTAAAATAGCATCAAAATCTAAAATCGGGTGTTTTGCTGCACAACTTGGTCTTATTGCGCGGTATGGGAATAATTATACAAATGTTCCGTATCTTGTCAAGTTGAATTCTAAGACCAACCTCGTTGGAACAGCGCAGCAGGAGCCGTACTCAGGACTCCTCACCACTGTGGAACAGGTCGTGGCTTTTAAAAAGAGTAGTGGTCTGAAGATACTCGGTATCGGGTATACCATATACCTTGGTTCAGAGCATGAATATGAGATGCTTCGCGATGCGGCGAATGCAATATTTGAGGCCCACCGATATGGTCTGGTCACTGTTCTCTGGATTTACCCAAGAGGCAAGGCAGTGAAAGATGAGAAGGATCCTCACCTCATTGCCGGTGCAGCAGGTGTGGCTGCCTGTCTTGGATCTGATTTTGTCAAGGTGAATCCACCAAAGAAAGAGGGTTTCTCATCGGTTGAACTGATGAAAGAGGCAACAAAAGCTGCAGGACGAACCAAGGTGGTCTGTGCAGGAGGATCCAGTGTCGACAGTACAGTCTTCCTCAGGCAACTCTGGGAGCAGATTCATATTGGCGGATGCTCAGGAAATGCTACCGGACGCAATATCCATCAGAAGGGACTCGATGAAGCGATCCGGATGTGTGATGCAATATTTGCCATTACGGTAAATGATGCGTCAGTTGAAGAGGCGGTACGAATCTATGAAGGGAACTGATAAGAAGATCAAGACGATAGGGGTTCTTACCGGAGGAGGTGACTGTCCGGGTCTCAATGCGGTCATCAGAGCAGTCGTGAAGACTGCCGATACGTTTGATTTTTCAGTCATTGGCATCAGAAATGGCTGGAGAGGGATCGTTGAGGGCGAAGTAGAACCCCTCACTGACTTTTCTGTTACTGGTATTCTTCCTAAGGGAGGTACCATTCTGGGGACTTCCCGTACAAATCCTTTCAAAGATGAGGAGCATGTCCAGCAGATGCTAACCAATATCAAAAAATTTGGTATTGATGCCCTGGTTGCCGTAGGTGGAGATGACACCCTGAGTGTGGCCTCACGCCTTCATGATATGCATATTCCTGTTGTGGGAATTCCAAAAACTATTGATAATGATATCTCCTGTACAGACTATACCTTTGGATTTGATACCGCCGTCTCAATTGTGACAGATGCAATTGACCGGCTCCATACTACTGCAGAGTCGCATCATCGTATCATGGTTCTTGAGGTTATGGGACGCCATGCAGGCTGGATTGCAACAATTTCTGGTATTGCAGGAGGAGCTGACCAGATTCTCATTCCGGAAGTGCCCTTTGATATTGAAGAGGTCTGTGAAGGACTGAGAGCCCGGTTCAGCAGAGGAAAAAGTTTCTCAATCGTAGTCGTTGCCGAAGGTGCCAAACCAAAGAATATGTCTGATTTCTCTACAGTATCGGGCAAAGTAGACGAGTTTGGACATGAACAACTGGGAGGTATCGGGCAGATCCTTGGCCGCGAGATAGAAAAGCGGATCGGGGCTGAGACCCGTGTCACAGTTCTGGGTCATGTCCAGAGGGGAGGATCTCCAACCGCACATGACCGTGTGCTTGCAACACGATTTGGTGTGAAAGCAGTTGAGCAGATACATGAGGGAAATTTTGGGGTGATGGTAGCCCTGCAGGGGGATAAGATCGTTCCGGTTCCCTTAAAGGATGCAGTTAAGCAGAAAAAAGTTGATATGGATCTGTACGCGATTGCAAAGATATTCTATTAAATATTCAAACTCTTTTATTTCCCGATTTTAACCAGAATCTCCTCAAGACTTGGATATTTCGATTCTATCCGCTCAACGACTCCCCCTTCCCTGGATATTTCTTCAGTCAGAGCATTCAGTTCTGTAATTGACCGTACGATAGAGATCCATATGTTCCCATTTTTTTCTGCCTGAAAGGTGGGCGGAGCCTCTCGCCCATCTGGAAAGATAAACCACACCTCATATCGGATTGAGCCAAACTGGTCACGGAGTGTGGTCATCGTACCCTGAACAACCACTTCCCCGCGTTTGAGAATCATCACAACATCACAGATCTCCTCAACCTGGTTCAGGTTATGAGCTGAAAGCAGGATTGTTTTACCCTGTCCGCGCAGACCTTTCAGATATTCAATGATAAATCGGCTGGTCATGGGATCCAGGCCACTCCCCGGCTCATCATAAATCAGGATAGAGGGGTCATGTATGAGTGATCTGGCAATAGCTACCTTCCGTTTCATTCCTTTGGAAAGGTTTCCGATTCGCTTCCCTTCAGGATTCAAAGAGAGTTGAGCGAGGAGTATCCCTGCCCGTGCATCGATGGTCTCACGATTTAATCCATAAATCTCTCCAAAGAACCGAAGATAATCGTGAACCTGCATCGTCTCATACAGGCGGGATTCTTCAGGGAGGTATCCAAGTTGCTGCTTTATCTGCATTGGGTCAGCAAGGACATCTCGTCCGCCAACATACAAGGTTCCGGATGATGGCGAGATTAAACCGGCAAGAATTTTGAGCAGAGTGGTTTTTCCTGCACCATTATGTCCAATGATACCGAATATCTCTCCACCACCGCAGGAGAATGAGACGTCAGAAAGTGCAGTAACCTCTCCATACCGCTTTGAGAGATGTGATGCCTCTATCATGCTTCTTTTCCTGTACTCTGCAAACCATAAAATATACACGGCAGGGGTATCTGACCTTTAATATAATCTGCCGTTCAATGTCACCATGATGGAATCGTATCGTCAGATTCTAACCATCTCCCGATGGGAGGTCAGTCGGTTCTTTTCTACCATGAGCCGGGATCTGATTCCCCTCTCTATCGGGCTTATCATACTGATGGTACTGGTAAGTGGGTACGCTGCAAAAAGTGGGATGCATCTGCAGGATGGCCTATACCAGATAGGAATAGATAAGCCAGATTATCTGGAGATCGTCGGATCTGATCCCAGGTACAATGTTTTCGATTACCCCAATAATCCAGGAACCTCACCCCAGGCGTTAGGTCTTGATCTGCAGATACAAGGGGGTACTATCTTCAGAACATCAGGAGATAAGGGAAGAGCTGCACAGAAAAGTCTTGAACGGGATTATCTGGCATATAGGGATAGGATGTATCGTCAGCAGGAGGATCTCTTTGCAGCATACCCACTCTGGATAGAGAATGAGTATGTGACAAGTGAACTTGATTTTCTGGCAACACAGAGCGGCCAACAGATACTCACCGGAGGAAAAGCGCCACTCGAGCCACCTGAACCAGAACTGCCAGTAGCACAAGTGAGTCCCCCGGCCTCAAAAATTCTTTCTGATACCACACTTCTTCGTCAGTCACTTGATGAGCAGATGGCAAAAGAACAGGAGACACTCGGCCGATACACAAATATGCTTCAGGGTCAGGAAGGGACTGCAAGCACCTATAAAATCCCGTCACTCCTTTCGCCTCCGCTGCCCTTTGATACAATTATTTTTATATTTGTCTTTATCTTTCCTCTCTACTTTACATCTCAGTTCTTCATGATGAGTATCATGAATGAGAGAACACTCAGACAAGGGGAAGCGCTCATTGCTGCCCCAATAAAACCAATTGTCCTCATTCTGGGGAAGATGCTGCCCTATGCCGCCGGCATGCTGCTCATAGTGTCAGCAATTCTTCTGAGTGTCAGAGCTGGTCTTGCCTGTATCCCCCCACTCATACCCGTGATCCTCTTCTTCCTTGCCTTTGCTCTCTTCATTGGCATGGTAGCCAGAAGTTATAAAGAACTCTCATTCATCTCGATTTTTTTCTCGACCATCGCAACCTCATACCTGTTCTTCCCCAGTATCTTTGCAAATGTCCACATCGTTAGTCTACTCTCGCCGGTTACCCTGGTAGTTCATGAGATGCAGGGGGTTGGATATACCCTGACCGATTATGTATACTCGACATCGCTCTTTTATCTGACCAGTATTATTCTTTTTGCTGTCTGTATCAGAAATTTCAGGGAAGAGCAGCTCTTTACCGAGTCAGGAATGATTCAGAAACTCATGATGTTTCTTGCCGGCCTCATTTCGGTCAGATACTGGTACATTTCACTATTCCTCATCGGCCTAATCAGTATCCCGTTCGTCTTTATGGCACAGATGATGTACCTGGTTCTCTTCTTCAATCTCCCGATGCCAGTATCACTCCTGCTCATTATGCTGCTTGCTGCATGGACCGAAGAGATCGCAAAGGCTGCCGGTATTATGGCGCTTATCACTGCCATCCCTGGATTTTTCTCTCCAAAAATCCTGGTGATCACATCAGCGGCGATTGCAGCAGGCTTTTTATTTGGAGAGAAACTACTCCTTTTTGTCACCGTTACCCAGATCTCTGACTCGGTCTTTGGTGCGGCCCTGTTCATGAGTATTGGTATGCTCTGGATGCCATTCCTCCTTCATGCTGCCGGGGTTCTCATCATGGGTACAACAGTGTACTATAAGGGAAAGAATGCCCTTCCGGTGGGTATTCTTCTGGCAACACTTATTCATGTCAGTTATAATCTGTATCTGCTCAGGGGGTGGATATGGTGAATCTCAACCGAACCTGGATGATTGTACGGAAAGAATTGCGCGGGCTTGCCAGTGAGAAGACGATTATTCTCGCGCTCTTGCTTCAGCTCTTCATCGCTCTCTTCTCATCATTTCTTATGGTCGGACTCTCGGCTATGTATGATCCTCAGGCATATGGGGGGATTTCAGGAGTGCAGTATGGTGTGGGGTTTGCAGGAAATGACACCATTCTCCTGAGGCTTATTGAAGAGAATCCTGCCTTTGTCCCATATCAGATGGATCTCTCAGTGGCACTTGGAGCATTGCAGGAGCGAAAACTCGCTGCAGTGATTTATGCTTCAGATATAAAACCTGAGGCATCAGATCCCGTTACCCTGACGTTGTATACCATAAAAAACGATATTCAGAGTGCAGTCATTGAGGTCAAACTGAAAGATATCTTCATCCATTATGAGGAGATTCTCAGGGATGTGAGAAAGAGCAGGATGACGAGTGAACCGCTTTCGCTCGTCGTCAACCGCGAGGTTACCAGAAATACTTTTTACGAATTTATTTTTGCATTACTCATTCCTCTTCTCCTCTTCATGCCGGCAATCATCTCTGCCGGCCTGGTTATTGATCTGATCACCGAAGAGTACCAGCAACAGACACTGGATACCCTGAGAACGACTCCTGCATCACTTATGGAGATAATCGGAGGTAAGATCGTTGCATGTATTATCCTGGTTCCTGCACAGGCCGCCTTATGGCTGATTCTGCTTACGGTGAACGGAATCAAAATCGTATCGTTACCAGAGATACTACTGCACGTTACGATTGCATCATCTGCGCTGATTCTGGTTGCGTCACTATTCGGGCTGTACTATCGGGATCGGACAAAAGCTCAGTTCATCTTCTCAACCACCGCAGTGATTCTCCTTCTCCTTTCCCTCTCATTCCGCGGTAATCCGCTTAACCTGGTTGCCCTTCTGGGATCAGGATCACCTGCTCCCTTCCATGGCCTGATGCTTCTGGCCTCAACCGCTGTCTGCCTGATCCTTGTGGTGATGGTGCGGGAAGTGGTGCGAAGAGTTCAGATACTCTGATTACGCATAATCCTTTTTTATAACATCAGGTCAGTCTTCGATACATTCATGCCTGATTTGAAGCATATACCTGATCGTGGCTGATACAATAGTTTCATCGAACTCAAAAAAAGGGTCCGGGGATAACCCGGGACGGGTCCTGAGTGGATTCTGGCGCAGGGTAGCAGCTGCTGCAATAGATTTTATTATCATCTCCCTTATAGCCGGGACCGCTGTCGCCTATCTGAACCTTCTTGAGGGATGGCGGATGCTGGTAATGATGATGCGAAGATCTGAAGTCATTACCAGTGATGGAACCGTTGTTACCTCAATTCTTCCGATGCAGGTGGGCTCATTTCTTCTGGTGGTTTTTATTCTGATCCCCTGGCTCTATTTTGCTGCACTGGAATCGTCTAAAAATCAGGCAACCCTCGGAAAGATGGCAGCACGGATACTGGTGACCGATCTTCATGGAAAAAGAGTTACCTTTGCCAGGGCCACCCTCAGGCATTTTTCTAAGTTTCTCTCATTCTTTCTCTTTCTAGCCGGGTTTTTATGCATCAGGTATACCCGGTACCATCAGGGGCTGCATGATGTTATTGCTGCGTGTCTGATCTGGTATCAGAAAGAAATTATTGAATAATCTCCCACTCTCTAATTATTGATGAGGAATGCCTTATCGATGCTGTTTTGCGAGAGTAATTTGCGGAGATCGAATGGAGAGATTTGCGGAGAAAAAAAGGGATCTATTATCCACAGCAGGAATAGTACACGGTCTGTGGGGGATTAAACCGGGCGTTCCACTTAGCTTCATTTGATGAAGAATCTTCACTTTCAGCGTATGCTTGAGGATTTTCTGCTTTTATCTTACAGTTATACTCCCCAAGGGCTTTCCAGTCCTTTGCTTTTATAATATCACTCAGAGAATTGTATTGAGGTGTAGCAGAAGCTGTTTCACCCGATGTGGCCAGAGTTGTTGTTTGATTATCTCCAGGTGTACTATTGGTTACATTAACAGCTGATGTATTAACCGAACCTTGAGAAGCTGATGTTCCTGTTTCTGCTACAGTGGCCACAGGTTCAACTTCAGGAGCTCCCGCAATCAGCCCGCCATACCCGGTTGCCCCTTCTGAAAAAGCTCCAAAACCATCAAACCCACCAGTACCGGCTCCGGAACCTCCAGCTGATACTGATGGGATACCACCTGCAAGGACAGTAAAGAAAAGAATCAATGATACGAATTTTAGAGATTGCACAGACTGCATATACTCAGATAATACGAAGATAAAGGGTGATAAACATTCTCTGTAGTCCTAAAATTTTAAAGATTATCTGTTCTGCGAAGGGGATTTAAGAATACTTCCATATCAGACAGTACTGATATCGAGATCATCAGGGTGATGCAAGATGTCAATACCCCCCGGCACACCTTCAAGCAGAATGCCTGCAAGTTCATCAGAAGAACAGATAAGATGTTGTTCTGGGTGAGTGCCGCGCGCGATCCCACAATTGAGCCATATCCTATCCCCGGCAGAGACTATCATGTTAAGCCGGCCTGATCCTGGATGACCCTTCGGAAGCACAACAAGAGGAGCATGCCAGGTTCTTACCAGCTCAAGCAGGCATGATGCCTGCTCTATCGCTCCCCCTTCAGGAGCGGAAACTGCAACAATATCCCCCTTTCTCATAGTCTGACAATATTCATCAGATGCCGTCTCGATGAACAGAGTAAACGGTTCAGAGATAATCCCGGCAAGAAGAAATGAGGAACGGCCACGGATCAAGAGATCCACGCCATCCAGCGTAATGATCATAGAACTTCGCAAACATCGTCAGAGCCGCAGGTCGGGCACATGATATGTTTCCCGAGGCCCTTAAAACTGCCCTGACAGTCGTTACATTTATAATTTTTCGCGTTTAGCCGTTCTTCAATCTCAATATCCATCGGTCCGCCAACAGAACACATAGTGTCTCACCTTCATGACTGTATTCTCAGTGAAGAGAGATAAATTATAGTATTCCCTGTCGCCCGGGTTCAATATGGTATCGTTTACGCAGCTAAAACCTGATATCAGCATAAACCACTTCCCTTTTCAGATACCATGTATTATTGATGGCCGCAAAAAAAGCGCTTACCATAGGAGACGTATCCAGGAATCTCCGCATCAATCCGGAGCAGGTCTGGATCATTGAGCCTGAGCGCGATCCTCGCGGAAGAATAAAAATTTATAACCCCTGGGAGCGGTTCCCTAACCGAACCGGACTCCTGTTGAACGAATTTGGGGAGGGCCCGTTTTGCAGGTTCAGAATCCCGGGAAAATTTCGCACAAAGAGCGGGGTTTATCTGATTGTGATCAATGGAATAGTCACCTTTGCCGGATGGTGCCAGGATCTGGTCCAGCGGATGAATCAGCACTACGGGACGATATCTCCAAGAAAATGCTATGAAGGGAGTGAAGAAGAGAACTGCCTTGTCAATCATCGAATTCTCGATGCAGCACTGGCGGGAAGAAAGATCATCATTTATATGTTGCCAGGAGCCGGTGATGATATCCTCGATGATATTATGGCACGGATGCGTCCATCATGGAACGAAGAGCTCTATGGTTCTGAATAAGGCATCTGCTATACAAAACCCCTCTCCTCATCATCAGGCCATTGCCTGAAAAAAACCCTCTGATCACTGAGTTAGAAGAAAGTATATCTGCACGGGACATTCGACATATACGGCATGAAGAATGGCGGTATACTATCGGTATTCGCGCTGACATTACTCCTCTGCTTAATTGCAGGGGCTAGTGCAGCCGAAAATACCTCCGCGGCTAATTGGTACGAGAAGGGGAACCTTTCGTACCAGCAGGAAAAATACGATGATGCCATTAAGGCATTTAAGAGCGCGATCGAAGAAGATCCTAAAGATGTTCAGGCCTGGTTTAAACTCGGCAGCGCATATTTACAGACCGGAGATGCACCAAATGCATATCTTGCATATGAAAATGCAACAATTCTTGATCCCAAGAATGGTGACGCATATGCCAATATGGGACTCCTGCTCCTCTTTACGCTGGTCCCCCCACAGCCAAAGGAAGCCCTGAAGTCATTAGAGAATGCTACCGAACTCATTCCCGATGATGCAGGAATCAGGATTAATAAAGGGATCGCCCATTTCCTTCTCAAAGAGTATGACAGTGCGATAACCGAATTTGAGGCTGCTATTGAGAAGCAGGCAAATAATGATCGTGGTTATTACTGGCTCGGCAATGCAAAATCAGACTCAGGAAGTCTTGATGAGGGCCTTGCCGCGTACACAAAGGCAGTTGAGATAAACCCAGAGTTCAAGGATGCATGGTTTGCCAAAGGAAGTGTTGAGGCATACCAGCAGAAGAACGAAGAAGCAGAAAAATCGTTTGACAAGGTTCTCGGCATCAAGGGTGATTATGCCGAGCCGTTCAGATCAGCTGAAGCAAATGACGCTGAAGTCTGGTATAACAAGGGTGTAATAAAGTACAACCTGGATGTTCTTTCTGAAGCAGAAACAGCCTTCGATAAAGCTATTGAACTCAACCCTGCACAACACCGTGCATATTACTACAAAGGTTTGATCTCTTTTGCAAAGGATGATATGCCCGCAGCACAGGCAGCTCTTGATAAGGCAACAAGTATCAAGGATCAGTTTGGAAGTGCCTGGTACTGGAAAGGCAGAGTAGCCCTGAAAGAACAGAAGTTTGACGAAGGAATAACTGACCTGACCAAAGCAACCGAGATAGACGGGAACCTGACTGATGCCTGGTATTACCTTGGTGGTGTCCTTGGAGACAAGGGTTCCTATGCAGAAGCAGTTGCTGCATTTACCAATGTTACAGAGCAGACAAAGGACTTCGCAGACGCGTGGTACTTCAAAGGTCTGAACGAGTACCAGTTACAGTTATATCCGGAAGCCATCGATTCGCTTCAGCAGGCACTCAGCCTGACTTCAGAGACATTCACTCCTGATCAGCAGTCTAACGCCTGGTACATCATTGGAATGTCTCGAACCAGTGCTGAAACTCCTGACAATGAAGGTGCATTAACAGCCTTTAACGAGTCAGTTGCCCTCAATGCATCCAATATCATCGCTCAGAATGCATATGGTACAATCCTCAATGAACTGAAACAGTATGAGAAGGCTCTTACTGCGTTCGAACAGGCAGTAGCCATTGATGATAAGAGTGCTGAAAACTGGTTCAATATTGGAAACGTTCAGACGAACCTGAATCTTACTGATAAGGCAGTTGGGTCATATGATAAGGCAATCGCAATCGAACCCTCTCCCCGTGCATTCAATGCCAAGGGTAAAGCATTACTACGACTTGGACAGAATGAAAAAGCAATAGAGGCCTTTGATGAAGGTATCAAACTGGATCAGGGCATCGCTGACCTCTGGTACAATAAGGCATTTGCTCAACTGGGAATGAACAAATTCGATGATGCCATGACATCCATCGATAAGGCACTTGAACTTGACTCAACCTGGGATGTTGCTCTGAAACTGAAAGAACAGATTGCAGCCAAAGATTCTTCAGGTGCAGAGATCAGTCCCCAGGATTCTGAGGGTCAGGGAAACCTTACCCCAGACTCAACGAAACCGGTTACCAAAGCAGCATCAAATAATCTGACCTTGGAATCTAATATTACTGAATCCAATCAGTAATTTCTTTTTTTTCTCGCATTTTTGTCATTCATCCAGTTCCCAGGTACCTGAAAACCTTCATCAGGCCTGCACAAACAGATAGATACGAACGATTCGAAAAATAACCCGACCGTGTGCCGCTCATATACCATGGAAAAATGCGAAAAAGATCTCCTGATGCTCAGGGCAGTTGCACATGCACAGAGGCAGGAGTTTGATAAATCACTGAGTTGTATCGATCTCATACTGAACCAGGATTCTTATGATCCTCTTACTCTGTTTAACCGGGCCTACACACTCAGACTGGCAGGGAAGAATGAAGAAGCAGCTGAAGGATTTACATCGGTACTGCAGGTAGATCCGAATTCTGCCAGTGCTTTTTTTCAACTTGGGCTGATAGAATCAGAGAACGGAAATATGCATCGTGCTCTCGCACACTTTATCGATGCGACAGATCGTATGCCTCTCTCGTCAGAAGCATGGTATGAACAAGGGCTGATACTCAGCAGGATGGGGCGATACCGTGAGGCAAAAGAGATATTTAGCAAGGGTTCGGTATTTGGTCCTGATGATGACCGGTTCTGGGATCAAATTGGCTTGTGTTATCAGAAATCGGGCGATTACGGTGAGGCGATTAGAGCATTTGATAATGCCCTCGAGCTAAAACCGTCAGCAGAAGTCATTCTGTACCATAAAGCCAGAGCATGTGAAGAGATGGGCAGACGGGATGACGAGATTGCATGTTATGATGAGATAATCAGAGCCAATCCGGAGAGCATCTTTCCCTGGCTTAAGAAGGGACTCTCCCTTCTTTTGGATGAGCAGTACGAGCCAGCGATCAGATCTTTCTCAATTGCCACCAGACTTGAAAATCCGGGCCATCTTCCATTTCTGCTCAAAGGACTGACATTATCAATTCTTGAAGAATTTGAGACGGCAATATCCTGCTTTGGGATGGCATATCAGATCTCACCTGATGTTCCCGAGATCTCATTTCACCAGGGAAGAGCATTGCTTTCGGCTGGGAGATCAGAAGAGGCGCTTTGTGCATTTGAACGGGTAATCTCTCTAAAACCAGATAATACCGAAGCACTTGAGGGAAAGGCCCGGGCGCTGTATCAACTTGAGAGATGGGATGAACTCTGTTTACTGTGTGGTCAGGCTAGGGTATTAGAACCTAACAATATGGTGTGGTATCTCCTGGAGGCAAGAACCAGGGGATGGCATACCAATGAACCTGATACCGCATTAGCTCTCATTGAGGAGGGACTTCAGAACATCGGGCAGGATGAAACCCTGACAATATTACTGGCTGATCTTCTGATTAAGACCGAAAAGAGAGATGAAGCAACAGCCATCCTGCTCAAAGGGATCGATTCGGTACCAGATTCTATACCGTACCTCTTCAGGCTGGCAACCCAGTATACAGAGATGGGAGAGTATCAGGAATCAATCAGAATCCTGAACCATCTACATCACCTCAAACCAGAAGACGGCCAGATTTTATTTCTTGCCGGACAAGCACATGAAGGTAATGGAGAGTTTGAATCAGCGCTCGATCAGTACACTCATGGGACGACTCTCGACCCATTACATCCTGCACTCTGGCTCGGCCGTGCCCGGATGCAGATTGAACTTGGAGATGGAGATCAGGCGATCCTTTCTGCACAGTCAGCAGTATCACTTTCTGATGACTGGTATGAGGCCTGGATAGTCAAAGGAAAAGCTGAACAACTGGCAGAAGCTCCAGATGAGGCACGAAAAAGTTTTACCCGGGCATCGGTAATACAGCCGGATGATCCTGATGCCTGGACCTATCTTGGAGAACTCCTCCTTGATCAGGGTGAGAATGAGATCGCCAGCATCTCATTTCTTCATGCCCTCGAAGCAGATCCTACCCATACCGCTGCGATTGCGGGTAGAATATCAGCATTAATCAATATCAGAGATCCAACCTCCGCTCTTGCACTGTATGATCAGACAATAAAGGGCCATGAGGGATTATTTTCATCAGTTTTAGGGAAGGCCATTATCCTGATCAGGCTTGGATTGATTGAGAAGGCGATTACAATCTTGCAGGAATGTGATCTCCTGGCAGGAGATGATCCTGGTGCCCTCTTCGCCCTGGCAGATGCATGGAGCATGGTGAATAATTTTGCCCATGCAGATATCCTGTTTGATAAAGGATTACAGGAAGATACTGAAAACAGTGAGATGTGGTTAATGCGCGCAGAAAACCTGGTTCAAATGAATCGGACTCATGATGCGTTAGCCTGCTGTGAACGTGTTTTGCAGATCTATCCTGATGATGAGAGGGCGATAGAGATGAGAGAAACATGTGAGAGGATATTGTTAGGAACTAGAGAAATGGATGATACGGCACTTAGGGTAAATTATGATCCTTTATGCAAAGGCAGTCAATAGTTACAGGATAAGGAGCTATCGGGATGGATGATACACACGCAATATGGATAGAAAAATACAGGCCACGGCATCTGGATGATATTGTTGGCCAGGATGAGATTATTGAACGACTCAGATCCTATGTATCCAAAAAGGAGATGCCACATCTTCTCTTCACTGGAAATGCTGGTATCGGCAAAACAACAGCGGCGGTTGCTCTTGCACGGGAATTCTATGGTGAAGACTGGCAGATGAATTTTCGAGAGTTGAACGCATCAGATGAACGTGGAATCGATGTGGTCCGAACTCAGATCAAACAATTTGCGCGGACATCCCCTTTTGGAGGAGCTACATTCAAAGTGCTCTTTCTGGATGAGGCAGATGCTCTGACAACTGATGCGCAGTCTGCACTTAGACGAACAATGGAGACCTATGCCCAAACATGCAGATTCATCCTCTCTTGTAATTACTCTTCGCGGATAATTGATCCTATCCAGAGCCGGTGTGCAATCTACCGGTTTCGTCCATTGAACCGGCCGGCAATATCTGAAATGATCGGCCGAATCGCCGTTGATCAGAATCTCGTGCTCAGTGATGAGATCATAAGCGCAATATATTATGTGGCCCAGGGTGACATGCGCAAAGCCATCAATGCTCTGCAGGGCGCCGCCATACTTGACCGTACGATTGAACCCTCCATGATCTATGCAATCACCGCTACTGCAAAACCTGAGGAGATCGATGAGCTCATTACCTTATCATTAACTGGTAATTTTGAGGGAGCAGGTAGAATGCTTGACAACCTCCTTCATGATCGGGGAATCTCTCCACAGGAGTTGATAGGTCAGTTATACCGGGATGTAACCCGCAGAGAGATGCCTGATGGGATAAAAGTTCGTCTTATCGACCAACTGGGAGAGACTGACTTCAGGTTGTCAGAGGGAGCATCAAGTGATATCCAGATGGAAGCTCTTATCGCAAAATTTGTCATGTGCGGTACCGGAAATACTCCCTGATACTTCGCTAACCCAAAAATCTTTAAGAATTCAAAGAACCACTACATAAAATAGATATGACCGAGTACCTCCTCTTCATGGTGGATTCCCAGAAGTTTGGAATCCCGGTATCTCACACAGACCATGTGGTGAGGATGGTAATGATAACCCCGATAATTGCAGCTCCGAAGGCTGTAGCCGGTATTGTTAATTATCACGGGGTGATTCTCCCTGTTTTTTCGGTCAGAAGACGATTTTTACTGAACGAACGGTCTCCAGGGCAGGATGACGTCCTCATCATTGCCGGAACGATGAGACGCAAGGTTGCTTTAATTGCAGATCAGATCCTGGGAGTTGTGGATCTCTCAGAAGAGTTGATCACCGCTGAGAAGATTCTTCCGGGAATTACCGGCGTTCGGGGAGTGATACGAACAGGGGACGGGATGATTCTGATCTCTGACCTTGATGATTTTCTCCTCCCTGAGGAGGAAGAGAGTCTTATCACAGCCCTGGCACCTGATACGAAGGGGAATGCCTGATGGCAGAGCCATTCTCATCAGATGACCAGAAAATTATATCTCAGTTTGTTCAGGACCGTATCGGTTTTTCATATGCTCCTGATCGAAGATCTGATCTTATCAGAGGATTCCTGGCTGCCTGCAAGGATGTTGGTGCAGAAAATCCTGGTGCATGTCTGCAAATGCTCCATGATCCCACGTTCACCGGTGCACTCGAAGCAGCACTTGTTAAAAAATTAACGATAGGAGAGACATACTTTTTTCGGGACAAAAATCTTTTTCTCTTTCTTCGTGACCAGCTTCTGCCAGATCTCATTCGAACCCGAAGACTCGATCGAAAATTTATCAGGATATGGTGTGCTGCATGCAGCACCGGAGAAGAACCATATTCTCTGGCGATTCTGCTCAGACATCTGATCCCGGATCTGAACCAATGGGATCTCTCAATTCTTGGGACCGATATCAACCCGGGGTCGTTACATGCAGCGGAGAGGGGGGTATATTCCAAATGGTCATTCCGTGAGCAGGCTCCGGTGCCTATGGATCAGTATGTGTCTCCTGCTCCAGATGGCAGATTTCAGTTATCAGAAGATATCATGAGCATGGTGAAATTCAGCAGACTGAATCTGATTTCAGACCGGTATCCGTCTGTAACAACCGGAACGACCACGATGGATATTGTTCTCTGCCGTAATGTGCTGATGTATTTCTCTTCAGACCTTGCTGTCTCGGTTGTGGATCGTCTATATTCATCTCTGATTCAGAAGGGATGGCTAATTGTCAGCCCTCAGGAGATTAGTTATGCCCAACGCCCGGGTTTTAATCAGATTAAGCGAAATTCAGTCTTCCTCTTTCAAAAGGGTGTTAAAGAAGAATCTCAAAAGGAACTGGTATCAGATAGGACGGTCATAGAACCTGATCCTGGTATCATCACCGCGACTGAATCCCACGAAGAGATCATCAATAGGCTGGACCGAAAACTATCTTCAATTACCGCTTTTGCCACACCAAGTGCGGCAATATCACAGATCCAGGCTACTGGGAACATCAGATCTGCTGAACAGACAACGGGCACTCTGGAGTTGATTCAGGCAGGACGGCTTTCAGATGCAGAATATCAGCTCATGCAGATTGTAACCCCCGGGGCAAAGGAACGAGGTGAGATGGAACTCCTTGCACGGGCATTTGCAGATCAGGGAGAAATTGAGCGGTCTTTGGGATGGTGCGATCGAATTCTTGGTGTAGATCCGCTTACTCCGGGTGTATATCATCTCAAGGCTGTTATTCTGCAGGAGAGAGGAGAGTCTTCAGCAGCGGTCCAGTCACTCAGGCAGGCCCTCTATGCTGACCCTGATTATGTTCCCGCTCATCTTATGCTCGGCATGATCATGATGAACCAGGGTAACCAGACTGATGCACGTCGTCACTACCAGGTTGCACTAAAGATTGTCTCAGCCATGGATGATGACTATCCTGTCAAAGAAACAGATGGAATGCCGGCATCTAAGGTCAGAGAGATGCTCACCGTACTACTTAACGGAGTGAAGGTATGATAATACCAGAAGACCAGATCTTTTTACTACCTGATAATATGAGCCGGATACACCCTGACCGTGATCAGGAAGAAAATAAACCGCTTGATATTTTGGTTCAGCGGGCACGGGAACTTGCTGCTCCGCTTGACGAAGTCCGAGATGAGGAGGATGGAGTCGAGGTGCTCGAGTTTCTTCTGTCAGGTGAGCGATATACAATCGGCACTCAGTTTGTCAGAGAAGTAGCACTGCTTAAAGAGATTACCACACTTCCGGGAACACCACCTTTTATTCTAGGGATTATCAGTCTGCGTGGATCTGTGATCTCAATAGTAGACCTTCGCAAAATTCTCGGCCTTCCCCCAAAGGGATTGACCGATTATAACCGTGTTATCGTTATCTCCGGAGAGAATATGTCGTTTGGAGTATTGACTGATGTGATTGTGGGGACCCGCACCATCAGAATGAGTGCTATCAGCAGACCTCCCCCAACGGTGAGTGGTATTGGAGCAGCGTACCTTGTGGGGGTGCTTCCGGGACCGCTTATGGTCATTGATGGAAAAGCAATGCTGACTGATCCCAGGATGGTGGTAGGCAATGACTAATTATATTCAGGTTATGCATACAAGGAGAAAGAAAGGGAGAGAGAATTATGGTATTTTTTGAAAATATTCGTATTGGGTATAAATTACTCGGTGGATACATAGTAATCAGTGCGATCATGATCCTGGTCGCATTCTTCGGGGTCTCAAACATGAATATGATCGCGGGAAACAGCGATACAATATATTCAGATGCACTCATTCCCGTGCATACCCTGGATACTGTTGATGCAGAACTTGGAGCAGTTCGTACCGATGTGCTCAGATACATTCTCTTTCCGAATGAACGCCAGGCTTTGAAAGAGAATATGTCCTCTAGATTTGCTTTTTTTGATAAAACTCTGAGTGAATATCAACAAAAATATGGAAAATCATCAAGCTCATCTGAAATAGAACGACTAAAAGAATTATTCGTCCAGTTAAAAGATGCATACCAGCCAGTGATGGATGCTTCTGACAGAGGAAAAATGGCAGAAGCAACTGAATATCTGTCTGCGAATAGTGAACGGGTAGCAATCAGGGATGAAATTCTGAATCTTCTAAACAAGGAAATATCTAAAAATTTACAAAACGCTGATGCCCTCCGAAAAGATAATAATTCTGCAGCATCGAGCTCAGCTCTGATATTCATTATTGTAACAATATCTGCAGCGGTTGCATCACTTGGCTTTGGGTTATATCTCTCAAATAGTATCACCAAACCACTTTCCGAGGTTGTGAGTGTAGCTGAGCAGATTGGTCAGGGAAGAAGTTCTGCCAGGGTTAGTTTTGCCCGTGATGACGAGATTGGCAGCCTGGGCAGGACGCTGAACAAGATGGGGGAGCATATTAGTGCCATGGTGAATGACACGAAAAATCTCGCCAGTTCAGCCCAGAAGGGAGAATTATCGGTCAGATCAGATCCCAGTCTTCACGAAGGCGATTATCGCCTGATCATCACTGAGTTTAACTCAACCCTTGATGCGGTAGTGGGCCCGCTCAATGTTGCCGCTGAGTATGTGGATCGTATTTCAAAGGGTGATATTCCTCCAACGATCACTGATTCATATTATGGAGACTTTAACGAGATCAAGAAAAACCTGAATCAGTGCATTGATGCGGTAAATCTGCTGGTTAGTGATGCAAACCGACTCTCAGATGCAGCAATTATGGGGAAGCTGGACACCCGGGCAGATGCAACAAAGCATCAGGGTGACTTTAGAAAGATAGTTGATGGGGTAAATAACACCCTTGACTCGGTCATCGGGCCGCTTAATGTTGCCGCTGAGTATGTGGATCGCATCTCGAAGGGTGATATTCCACCGGTGATCACCGATTCATATAATGGAGACTTTAACGAGATCAAGAATAACCTGAATCAGTGCATCGAAGCGGTAAATCTGCTTGTGAGCGATGCAAACCGACTATCAGACGCAGCAATCAGGGGAAACCTGGACACCCGGGCAGACGCAACAAAGCATCAGGGTGACTTTAGAAAGATAGTTGATGGGGTAAACAACACCCTTGACTCGGTCATAGGCCCGCTCAATGTTGCCGCTGAGTATGTGGATCGTATCTCAAAGGGTGATATCCCTCCAACAATCACTGACTCGTACAGCGGGGATTTTAACGAGATCAAAAATAATCTGAATCAGTGTGTCGAGGCGGTAAATCTTCTGATCAGCGATGCCACCACCCTCTCGAATGCTGCCATCAATGGGAAACTCAGTACCCGGGCTGAGTCATCACGCCATAACGGTGACTTTAAAAAAATCGTAGACGGCGTAAATGCAACTCTTGATGCGGTAATAGAGCCGGTGCATGAAGCTATGCGGGTTTCCCAGGAATTTGCTGTCGGGAACTTCAGTGCCCGGGTGAATGAATCCCTCAGTGTCAAGGGAGATTTTGTAGATTTCAAAGAATCACTCAACCGAATTGGTATTGAACTCTCCCGCATGATGACAATGATCAATGAGGAACTCTTTGAGTCGGTCAATGTTCTCTCAGCCGCATCGAGTGAGATTCTTTCCGTAACTGCAGAACTCTCTTCCGGTACTGCACAAACAGCATCTTCAGTCAATGAGACCTCGGTTACAGTCGAAGAGGTCCGAAAAACGACTGATATGTCTAATAATAAGGCGAAGAATGTATCTGAAAAATCAATGGCTGCAATTCAGGTTGCTCTGACCGGCCAGGAGTCGGTAGAAGAGATCCTTACCGGGATGACTCATATTCAGCAACAGATGGAGTCAATTGCCGGGAATGTGGTCAAACTCAGTGAGCAGAGCCAGGCGATTGGAGAGATTATTGCCACCGTCACTGATATTGCAGAACAGTCAAATCTGCTTGCCGTGAACGCATCCATTGAGGCAGCAAAGGCCGGAGATTATGGCCGAGGGTTTGGGGTTGTTGCTCAGGAGATCAAGAACCTTGCAGAGCAATCAAAACAGGCTACAAGCCATATCCGGACAATTCTGACCGACATCCAGCGTGGGATCAGTTCAGCGGTCATCTCAACCGAACAGGGAACGAAAACTGTTGCAACAGGACTGCGTCTGAGTAATGAGGCCAAGGATGCTATTGCCACCTTATCACAGAGCGTCAATGACGCTGCCAAATCAGCGGTCCAGATAACAGCATCAAGTCAGGAACAGGTCGTCGGGATGGATCAGATCTCTTCAGCGATGGAGAGTATCCGGCTTGCAGCTCAGAATAATCTGGAGGTTACCCACCAGGTAGAGAAAACAGCAAAAGATCTTCACGATCTGGGCATTACCCTGAAACAGATAACTGAACGCTTCAAACTCTGATGAGGCCATTATTATGTTGAACGGGGATGAGTTCCTGGCCCAACTCCTGGAGACCTTCCGCGGTGAAGCAGAGGAGCACCTGAGTGCCATAGCCACGGGTCTGCTGATACTGGAGCAGAGTGGAACACCCCCTGATGTGTATCAGAAGACAGTTGAGCAGGTTTTCCGTGAGACTCATAGCCTGAAAGGAGCTGCACGGGCAGTCGGTCTTCGTGATATTGAAACACTCTGTCAGCATCAGGAGAATGTTTTTTCTGGAGTTAAGAAAGGGACGCTTACCCTGAGTCCTGAGTCATTTGATCTCTTTCACTCCGTGCTCCAGATATTAGAGCGCCTTCTGGCAAATGAGAAGGAGGTGAAAACTGGTGATCTTATCCAGAAACTTCGTGCTCTTGCATCTGGTGGCCCATTTCCGAAGGGGATGCCACCCTCAACACCTGAACAGGTACCCTCTATCCAGGAAAAACGTTCTGAAGTATTCATCCAACCAACGCCAGAAATCAGGAATAAACCGGATGATGATAATAATCCCAAAAATCTCGCGACAGAGCCCAGTTCAGAGGCAATTACAACACCTTATACACCTTCTGATGCAGATGCGCCGGTTGTAAGTACTTCACCTATCGAGCCCTCTTTTCCTATCCAGAATAACACGGATCAGGGTACAGAGGTATCCCCTCCCCTTCCTCTGAAAGGGGGGACTATGATCAAAATCTCGTCTGATCGCCTTGAAAACCTGTTTGGAAAGGCAGATGATCTGATGGGTGCACGACTTGCTGCAGGTCAGCGTTCAACCAGTCTTCGTGAGCTTCTCCAGAGCTTCTTAAGCTGGAAATGGGCATGGTCTCAGGTAACCACTGATATAGAGCATTTACGTACTGAGTATAATCAGAACTGCGTGGGAATCTCATCAGCCCTTCCTGCTGAGATAGAACGGGTTACCGGTTTCCTTGAATATAATCGTGCCTTTATCAGGACTCTTGAATCGGATATTACCACAATCGCCAGAGCAGCAAACCGGGATCAGTACCTCCTTGACACTGCTACAACTGAACTGATAGACGAGATAAAACAGGTCATTCTGGTTCCAGCATCTTCTATCCTTGATAATTATCCCCGTGCCGCCCGTGATCTTGCACGGGATACCGGGAAAGATGTGGATGTTCTCATATCTGGAGCTGATATTGAGATAGACCGTCGAATCCTTGAGGGAATTCGCGATCCTATCCTGCATATTATCCGAAATTGTATTGATCATGGAATAGAATTCCCCTCGGTGAGACATGCCAAAGGTAAGAATGAACGAGGTCAGATCAGGATCTCGGTCATTCACGGGAGCGGCCACCAGGCAGAGATACGGATCGCAGATGATGGTGGGGGAATTGATACCAATGCAGTCAGAACATCAGCGATCGCAAAGGGTCTGATCACTGCCGAAGAGATCAGCAGGATGGGGACTGAACAGATTAACCGGCTCATCTTTAAATCAGGATTATCTACGAGCAAGACCATATCAACCGTATCAGGCCGGGGCCTGGGCCTTGCAATTGTACTTGAGAAAGTAGAACAGATCGGTGGAATAGTCAGGGTTACTTCTTCCAGTACGGGTACAGAGTTCATACTTTCACTCCCCCTGAGTCTTGCAACCTTTAGAGGTATCAAAGTCTATGCAAGCCGTCATCCCTTCTTCCTCCCCCTGAGATCAATCGATCGCGTGATGCAGATAAATCACGAAGAGATTAAGACGATCGAAAATCGGACGATTATTGAGATTGGAAATGATCCGGTTGCTGTGGTAAGTCTTGCAAAAGTACTGGGTCTATCTGTTGATAATGGCAATGGTGATGAACCTAAACAACTGATTGTAAGTTCGGCATCCGGAATCCGGTTTGGGCTTCTGGTTGATCGAATTTCAGGGACCGAGGAGATTGTAGTCAAAGATCTGGGTCAGCAATTACGGAAAGTGCCCCATATCAGTGGTGCCTCAATTCTGGGAGATGGTGTTGTTGTGCCGGTCATAAATTGTGAGGATCTGGCTGCGACAATATCACGTATGGAGCACATGGCAGCGCCCGGGCAGGTATACTCGGATAAAACTGAACAACGAAGTATCCTGGTAACTGAAGATTCGATCACCTCCCGTATGCTTTTGAAAAATATTCTAGAAGGAGCCGGATACCTTGTTGAGACTGCAGTTGACGGGGTTGATGCCCTGATGAAACTTAAGTTAAAACCGGTTGATGTCGTTGTATCTGATGTTGATATGCCGCGAATGAACGGATTTGTTCTGACTGAGAAGATACGGGCAGACCCGACAATATCAAATATCCCGATAATTCTTGTCACATCTCTTGATTCGCGTGAGGATCGTGAGCATGGAATTATGGTAGGAGCAAATGCCTACATTGTGAAGAGCAGTTTTGATCAGGGTAACTTGCTTGAAGTGATCAGCCGTCATATATAGAAGGTACAATTCATGATTCAGGTACTAGTTGTAGATGATTCCAGGGTGTCTCGAGATCTGTTATCTGGAATACTTGAATCAGAACCGGATATCTCGGTTGTGGGAACTGCATCCGACGGCTCTGAAGCGGTTCGCCTTGCAGGACTTCTTAAACCTGATATCATCACCATGGATATTAATATGCCGGGGATTGACGGGTTTGAAGCAACCCGTCAGATAATGGAGTCAAACCCGGTTCCCATCATCATCATCAGCGGTGTTGATAATCTTTCAGAGATAGCGGCTTCATTCAGGGTAATGGAAGCCGGAGCTCTCACTGTGCTGAAAAAGCCTCCTAGTCCGGCCAGCCCGGATTTTCCTGCAGCCTGCCGGGAACTTATAAACTCGATTCGAACCTATGTTGAGATCAAGGTAATCAGAAGAATAAAAAAAGAACCGGCTGGCCGAGGAAAACCTGCCTCCATTGTCATCCCCACCAGCCACAAACCCAGACTGATTGTCATTGGTGCATCAACAGGAGGCCCCCCTGTTATCCAGACGATTTTACAACTATTACCACAAAAATTTCCTCTGCCCCTTGTTCTGGTTCAACATATGTCCCCCGGGTTTATCGTGGGATTCGCTGAATGGCTGACTGACTCAACCGGATTTCCGGTAAAAGTTCCCATAGATGGTGAAGAGCTAAAACCTGGTATATTGTATGTCGCTCCTGATGGGATGCAGACCGGTATCTCCGAAGATCTTCATATTGCTCTGTCATCAGCGCTGCCTGAACATAATCTGCGCCCCTCAGTATCATATCTCTTCAGATCAGCTGCTGCAAGCCTGCACTCTTCGGCCATCGGGATTCTCCTTACCGGGATGGGTATTGATGGTGCCGAGGAGCTCCTCAATATGCATAATCAGGGGTCTGTTACTATTATTCAGGATAAAGAGAGTTCAGTTGTGTATGGCATGCCCGGACATGCACTCAAAATAGGTGCAGCATCATATATTCTCTCTCCTGAAGATATCGCAATCGAACTCAAACACCTCACATCCTGCGAGTGAACTGTATGGAGACGCAAAGGAGATACATTCTGATTGCAGAAGACAGCAGAACTCAGGCTGAAATGCTCAGATGTATTCTTATGGACCAGGGATATGAGACTGAGATTGCAGAGAGTGGAACAGCAGCATTAGCCTCGATCAGTGTCCGAATGCCAGACTTACTTCTGACCGATATCGTGATGCCAGGGATGGATGGATACGACCTATGTATGGCCATCAGATCGAACCAGTCTATTGCTGAGCTTCCCATTATTCTGGTGACCCATCTCTATGATCCTGATGATGTTCTTCGCGCTCTTTCGTGTGGAGCGAATAACTTCATCATAAAACCGTATACTCCAACTGAACTCATCTCCAGAATCGACGCAGTCCTCAAGTCCCGTGATACTTCAGATGATCAGGATGGAATTGTTTGGATAGAGTACAACGGAACCAGATATCCGGTGCGATCAGACAAAGATGCTCTTGTCAATATCCTTCTCTCAATCTATGATGCGGCGGTCAGCAAAAACGTGGAACTTGAGCAGACTACAGAGCGACTGAATGTTCTCACCTGCAGTCTGGAAGATCTGGTTAAAGAGCGTACCTCTGCATTGCAAAAGACTACTGATACTGTTAAACATCTGCTGATGCAAAAAAATGACCTGATCACAAAGATTGGACATGATCTGAAGACACCGCTCACACCACTGGTCGCATTGCTTCCTCATGTTCGTGAACATGAGCAGAACTCTGAGATGAAGGAAATTCTTGATGTTCTGGTTCATGATGCCCAGATGCTAAAAGGACTGGTGGATCAGATCCTCAGACTGTCACATCTGAATCAGGAGTCTTTTTCGATGATAGAATCAGATATCCCGGTAAAGAAGGTTATCGATGATGTCATAAACGGATACTCGTTTTCAATCAACCAGTTGGGCCTCACCGTTCAGAATCATGTATCCCCTGCATGTTCAGCCCATATATCTCCGTTCCATGCGACTATCATCTTTGAAAACCTTATTTCAAACGCAATTAAATATAATATTAAAAATGGTATGATAATTCTCAATGCATGCAAAGATGACGGGTATCTGATTTTTTCTGTAGAGGATACTGGGATCGGTCTTACAAAGGAGGAAGCAGATCAGGTCTTTGATGAATTTTATAAGGCTGATCCGTCCCGGCATGACACCAGTTCACATGGCCTGGGCCTTCCGATTGTCCAGAGAATTATTTTCATGTATGGAGGCTCGGTTCAGGTCATCAGTCCGGGGAGAGGGATGGGGAGTATATTTCAGATTCGACTTCCGACGAATAATAGGGTTGGGTTTGAATAAATCTGTATGGATTACAGAACAAATCTGATAAAAAAATGAGGATAGTCCTGACCATACCTATTTAGCGCATGACATGAAAGTATGTACAAATCCCTTCCTGTTACGATAAAAACCTGATAATCTATGCACTTGTTATGAGTGGTAATTCAATTCTATGAAGCCTGATGTAAGATCACCCCATACCATATCGATCCTCATTGTTGAGGATAGCAAAACTCAGGCTACCATGCTTCAGCACCTGCTTGAATCTGCGGGGTATATGGTACGGGTCGCCTATAATGGAGAAGATGCCCTGGTTGCGGTTGAACACGAGCAGCCAACTCTTGTGCTCACCGATATAGTGATGCCAGGAATGAACGGATATGAACTCTGTAGGGCGATAAAAAAAAATCCGGAGACTGCCGGAACTCCGGTAATTCTGGTCACCCAGCTCTTTGATCCCCACGATGTTGTAGAGGGTCTTGAATGTGGAGCAGATAATTTTATTATTAAACCATATGAAGGTCAATACCTGCTATCGCGAATAGAAGTGATTCTTGCAAACCGATATCTTCAGCAGAACGAGATGATGCAGATCGGTATTGAGATCTTTTTTGCAGGAAGAAAACACTTTATTACTTCAAATCGTCTTCAGATACTCAATATTCTCCTCTCAACATACGAAATTGCGATTCAAAAAAATAATGAACTAATAGAGACCAAAGATCGTCTCGCTGCCTTAAATGACCAGCTCAGTGAAGCGAACGAGTATCTGAACCAGTCAAATGATGAACTTGGGCGTGAGATTGCCGAACGAAAGCGCATTGAGGGAGCATTATCTGAGGCTAATAAAAAATTAAACCTGCTCTCATCAATCACCCGTCATGATATGAAGAATATCCTGATGGCCATCCTTGCCTATCATGAGCTGGCTGATATGGATTCGACAGATTCAGAATTTCGCAAATATCTGGCCCGTGAGAAGGATCTCCTCTCAAAAATGACAAATCAGATCGAGTTCACCCGGTTGTATGAATCGCTCGGGACATATCTGGCGGTCTGGAAATCTCCATACTCGATAGTTCAGGATATTTCCCGGGAATTTCCTCAATTCACCGTGAATATGGATGAATCCATCGCGAATTATGAAATCTTTGCTGATCCTCTCATCGAAAAGGTCTTCTATAATCTCTTTGATAACTCAGCTCGACACGGTGGAACGGCGTCAGTCATTACTGTAGCTGCCAAAGTGACAGAGACAGATCTTCAGATTATGATCTCTGACAATGGAATCGGTATTTCAGAAGAAGATAAACCGAAGATATTTAGGAGGGGATTTGGTAAGAATACCGGACTTGGGCTCTTTCTGGTACGGGAAATTCTTTCAATCACCAATATATCGATCACCGAGTCAGGAAAAGAAGGCGAGGGGGTATGCTTCACCCTTATCGTTCCGAACAGTGATTATCGAAAGATAGCGGCCTGACCCAGCTCCTAATTTTTTTCATGGTTATCATGATCTTTTCTCAGGGTTTCTGAAAAAACCTGAGGTTGCGAATACAATAATCTAATAATTTCAGGATTTATGACATCAGATGTAGAGAGTGAAGAGATAGAAATTACTGACCGTGATGCGGACTGGCATCGGTTTCTCAAGACCAGATGTAAAAAAGAGCTTGAGGAGATATCCCGTGAATATCCATTCAGACGTTCTTTGTACATTAACTATCATGATATTGAGAGTTTTGGAAAGACGGGAACTCAGATGGCTGATGAGATCCTGGAGAACCCAGGGAAGGTCATCGCTGATATCAGGGATGCGATAAAAAATCATCGGTTAATAAAGATAAAAAAAGAGAAAGATCTTCCTGATATTAATGTCAGGTTCCTATCTCTTCCCAGAAAGATAGCGATCAGGGAGATCCGTGCAGATCATATCGGAAAGATGATCTGTATTGAGGGAATTCTCCGAAAAACAACCGAAGTCCGTCCCAGGATCATCCTTGCGGTATTCAGATGTCCGTCTGGTCATAGAACTGTCAAAGCACAGGGGTATGGCCCGTTTGTTGAACCGGATGGGTGTACGGCAGATGGATGTACTCAGAAAAAGCTTGAACTCATCCCTAGATTCTCCCGGTTTGTAGATTCTCAGAAACTTCGTATCCAGGAGTCACCAGAAGGGCTCCGCGGTGGCGAGCAGCCACAGACCATGGATGTGGATGCCACTGATGACATCACGGGGATGGTCACGCCAGGGGATAGAATCGTTATTAACGGAATCCTCAGGTCGATTCAACGGTCATCATATGGAAACAAGTCGACCATCTTTGATATATATGTCGAATGTAACTCCATAGAAGTCGCTGAGAAGGAGTTTGAAGAGGTTGATATCAGTGAGGAGGACGAAAAATGTATTCGTGCCCTTTCACAGGATCCGATGATCTACCGCAAGATTGCACATTCGATTGCACCAACCATCTTTGGGGTAGATGATGTCAAAGAAGCAATTGCCCTTCAGCTTTTTGGTGGTATTGCCAAGGAAATGCCTGACGGGAGTCGTCTTCGTGGTGATATTCACGTCCTTCTGATAGGAGATCCAGGGATTGCAAAGTCACAGATGCTCAGGTATGTGGTGAAGCTATCACCCCGGGCTATCTACACATCGGGTCAATCAACAACTGCAGCGGGACTTACCGCCACCGCAGTTAAGGATGAATTTGGAGATGGCAGATGGACCCTGGAAGCTGGAGCACTGGTGCTTGCAGATATGGGAGTTGCCTGCGTCGATGAGATGGATAAGATGGATAAGCATGACCGATCTGCACTCCATGAAGCGATGGAGCAACAGTCGATCTCTATTGCAAAGGCAGGTATTACTGCCACATTGAAGTCACGCTGTGCCCTGCTTGGGGCGGCGAACCCTAAGTATGGACGGTTTGATGATTTTGCCCCTATTGGTGAGCAGATTAATATGCCCCCTTCCCTGCTCTCCCGGTTTGATCTCATCTTTGTCCTGACTGATAAACCAGAGCATGTCCGTGACCTTGCAATTGCCGAGCATATCATCAAAGCCCATAGTGTGGGTGAACTCATTGCCCAGCACAGCCGGACCCCCATTGACGGAGTGACTGATGAATATATCGCCGAACAATTAAAGCCCGTAACTCCAGAGATAGATCCCACTATCTTTAGAAAGTACGTCGCATATGCAAAACGTAACTGTTTCCCCCGCCTGGATACTGAAGCCAGAGAGGCACTGATTGCCTATTATATGAAACTCAGGGATCTTGCTGATGCAAATAAACCAGTCCCGGTTACCGCCCGTCAGCTTGAAGCTATCGTGAGACTTGCAGAATCAAGTGCCAGAATCCGTCTTTCACCGGTGATAGTCAAGAGTGATGCAGAACGTGTTATTCGGATCATTGATACCTGTCTGAGACAGGTTGCATATGACCCGTCCAGCGGTACTTTTGATATTGATATGGTTGCAACCGGGGTATCCAAGAATAAACGGGATCTCATCAGAACGATGAAGCAGATCATCAGGGACACTGCCGATGAAAATGGCCGAGCTCACATTGAGGATATTCTTGAACGGATCAGGCAGCAGGGCTTTGACCGTGATGAAGCAGATAAACAGATCAAGGCAATGCTCAGATCGGGAGAAGCAATGGAACCCAAACACGGGGTTATCAAATTAATTTGATCTTCATTGTAGTATTATCCAATACAAACCACTTTTACGTGTAAACTCCCATATTGGTGAGATGATCTCTGACCGGGAACGTGCTGCATTTGAGGCTGGAATTAAGCTGGGTGCCCTGTACCATCAGTGGGTTGGTACACCGGTATCCCGGGAGTCGGCCATATCGCTTGAACAGGCCATGGAAAATGCTCACATACAGCAACCATATGTGACTGACATTACTGTCAACCTTGACCGCGATGCAATGATTCCGAACTCTTTTGGATATTGTGAACTTGGAGGACTGATGTTCAATGTTGAATTGACCGTCAGGGTAAACCAGGCTATCTGCCGTACCAGCCTTGCACGAGATGGTGAATATCCCATGATGCGTATTGAGTGGATCGATGAAGAACCCGACATTTCCGATACTTGATGATCATATCCATATCGATCCCAGGAATGGCAGAGGCATCGAAGCGGCAAAAGACTTCAGAAGATCTGGAGGTACCCATATCTGTCTGGTAACAAAACCGTCCTGGTCTCTGGGAGTGCATCCGGTTTGTGGAGACGATTTTGCTCAGGTGTTTGATGAGACACTCACCATCGCAAAAGAGATCGCAGAACTGGGAGTTGTTGTATTTCCCGTACTCGGGGTTCATCCGGCTGAGATCACCGTTATGACAGAACGGCTTACCCTGGAGGAAACGGTCAGGATAATGATGGATGGTCTGACCCTTGCAGCCACCTATGTGCAGGAAGGAAAGGCTATCGGCCTCAAATCCGGCCGACCTCATTATGAAACAACCCCGGATATTCTCAGCGCATCCAACCAGGTGCTTGAGCATGCTCTTATGCTGGGTGGGCAGACTGGGTGTGCTGTCCAGATCCATGCTGAATCTGGCCCTTGTTCAGATATTCCTGATCTGGCCAGAACTGTGGGTATGGCACCTGATAAAATAATTAAACATTTTGGATCGCCTGATACACCGCTCATTCCTTCATTGGTTGCCAAGCATGAAGCAATCCCTGAGCTCTGCCGGATTGGTCGTGCGTTTACCATGGAGAGCGACTACATGGATGAAAACAGCAGACCTGGAGCTGTTATTGGACCAAAATCGGTCCCACGGTTCACCAATAATCTCCTGAATGCCGGACTCATCAGTGAAGAGGATGTTCATCGGATCCATGGTAGTACACCAGAGCAGGTCTACGGAGTAGAGATAACCTGCTGATCTTTTTTTTTATGGTGCCGATACAAAAAAGGTTAGAGAAAGAGCATTGCAATCAACATTAAACCGGTAATTACGGTTAATATGATGGCAACGGGAACCGATTTTCTGATGACTTCCCCTTCAATGCCCAACTGATCTATCACTGCTGCAGCATTGATTATCTTTGCCGGTGCAATTGCCGACGCAATGCCTCCTGCGACTGCATGGGCGGCATACACCTTCATGAAGTCAAGGCTCAGAACATCAGTTGACTTCTTAAGGATCCCGTAAAACATCACATTGGATGAGGTCTCACTTCCTGAGACAAATGCACCGAACAGTCCCAGTATCGGGCTGATTGCGGGGAACGATATCCCAAAGAGCAACGCCAGAGTAAGGCCTATCACTGCGTTCATATTCATGTCTGCAGTTCCGGGAGCAAATGTCAGAGCATTATTGATGACCGTCTGCCCAGACCAGTCCATGATATATGCGATTGCAAAAAATGCTGCAGTTGCTACGGTTGGAGCCCAGGCACGGCGTGCCCAGGTCCGAAGGATGTTATGGGCTTCTTCTTTGGTTCGAATCATCACCGGTGCTGCGAGCACAGTACTGATGAGCACCCAGAAGTATGCCTGATTGAGGAGTTTTAGATCTACAAATTTGTTTGCAACGATATGGATCTTCTGAAGCGGTCCAAGCATCCCGTACAGACCTGATTGGATGATCGGGATGCTGATGATGATGCAAAAAATGACGAGAAGGATCCAGGGGAGCGCAGCTTTCCACAACGGCATAATTTTCCCTGCAGCTGCCTGTTCCCGGGCTTCAGAATTATTTGCAAAGATAGGTTTGCCCTGAACCGCCCTGAGGAGGAATAGGACAATTATTGTGGTAATTCCTGAGAAGACTCCGACCAGACCGATTGCTGAAACCGGAAGGATATGGACAAAGATAATACAGGATATCCCAAGGGTGAGTCCTGCAACAACTGCCGGTATAAACCCTTTCTTAACCCCGCTCACTCCATCAGCAATCCAGAGCATCCCAAGGGCAAATCCGGTTGAGATAACCGGAAGGAAGAGTGCAATATCACTCCCAAATCGGGCAGCATCAAGATTAAAGACACTTGCCGGCAGGGTAATGGGCACCGCAAGGAGTGCGAATGAGGTCAGGGGATCATACCCGATACAGGGTAACGCTACTGCGGCAAGTGGAGAGAAACCGAGTGCTATCATAATCGGTGGGAGCATCGTCACCGGGGTTGCTCCAATTGAGACAAGGAATGAGCCAAGACCCACATTCAGGATCATAATCTGCTCATACCGCTCTGCAGCTATCGATTTGATATACTCTGATATCGTCTTAATCGCCCCGGTCATATCCATCATGGTTACCTGCAGAATGGTGAAGAGAACCATGAGAGATATCCCAAATGATGCGAGAATCCCATTATATGAGGCATAAGCGGCAATATCTGGTGCAGTATTAAAAAACAATATCGCGATGATTCCGGTAAAAATCCACCCGATAATGCTCATCAGAGTTCCTGAAAGCCTCATGATGACAAGTCCGACAAATATCACGAGGATGGGAAGAATAGCCAAGATGAAAGGTTGTATATCCAATTCAATCTACCGTCCTAAAAATACTCAGCATGGCATGCTATAGCATAGCAACGTTGGAGGCATCATCATATAATGATTACGAAATGTTATCGACAGAGTTTAGTACAAAGAGGAGAGTTTGATCATGATGGTACATCAGGTTCGAGCCTTTTGCTGCCTTGCACGAACCAGTTCAGTCCAGAACGAGACCAGAGAAAGACTGATAAGATTCAGAGCAGTTGCAAAGTACCACATATATGATTCAAAAAGAGTCAGGTGAATAATCCAGCCAGACCAGAGTACAAAACTGATGATTAAGAATGTGATCAGGGTATCCAGAGCAAGAAATAATTCAGGTAACTGGAACATTCTTCCAAGCTGTGCCAGGGTACAATACTCATGCTGATCCTGAATACCTGATAGATCCAGAAGTGCACGGGAAAGGTTCAAAATTAGATCTGCAGTAGCCCACATGATGATTAGCCATCCTGGGATAGCCAGCAGACTCATACCATCGAGCGCTTCGATCCTGACTGCGAGGATCCCAAAGAGGATCTTGTACAGACAAAAAGGAACGCCAACGGTGAGTGAGAGGAAAAAAGGAGACTGAAAGATCCTATCTCTCATCAGGACATCCTATTCAGATTCTGACGGGGGTTGTGACTCGCCTGATTTTACCTCAGTCCGCTGTATGAGGATCTTGTCTATCCGACGCTGATCCATATCAACCACCTCAAAGCGGTACCCATCCCTGATAAACCATTCCCCACTGGAGGGGATTTTACCTAGTTCAGCCATTACATATCCGGCTATGGTTCTGAAATGACCTTCTCGTTCACCGGGGAGTAGATCCTGTTCGAGGATGACCTTGAGATCAGTGATCGGGAGCATCCCGTCAATCAGCCACGACCCATCATCTCGCTCAATGACTGCCGGTTCCTCATCTGCTTCATCAACCATGGAGAGATCCCCCACAATAGCCTCAAGGAGATCATGCAGGGTGATGATCCCGCTCACAGATCCATACTCATCAATGATCACCGCAAGAGGTGTTCGTGCTGTCTTAAACATCTCAAGCAACTCAAGTGCTGTAATATGTTCTGGGATGACCAGAACATCCTGAACAAGTGGTTCAAGGTCCATATCAGAGCCAGAATCAATCTGTGCCCAGAGATCTCGGATTGAGAGTACCCCCACAATCGAGTCCACTCCTCCATTGCATACCGGATATCGGGTATGTCCGGTTGAAGATATCTTCTCTCTATTTACTTCAGGATTGTCTGTGAGATCGAGGAAGACAACATCAGGCCGGGGTGCCATCAGACTGATCACCTCCCGGTCACCAAATCTGAACACGCTCCGCACCAGATCCTGCTCAGCTTCTTTGAATACACCAGCCTCTGTCCCCTCCTCCAGCAGTATGGTGATGTCTTCTTCAGTAACCGCTGGCTGAGAGATTGATTGTGATCCAAAGAGCCAGAGTACTGCATCGGTTGAACGGTTGGTCAATATATTTAATGGAGATATCAGGCGTGATGCAGCTTTTATCGGTAACGCAACCAGTGAGGCAATTTTTTCGGGATGGGCCAGACCGATCCGTTTGGGCACCAGTTCTCCGAAGACAAGGGTAAAGTAGGTAATAATCAGAACAACTATGAATAGACAGATCGTATCACTATAATCTTTGATCCATGGAACTGCTGATAATATTGCCTGAAATTCGCGGGTCAGAGTTGCCCCGCCGTATGCACCGGCAAGAATACCAATAAGGGTAATCCCTATCTGGATGGTGGAGAGGAAAGTCCCTGGATCCTGGGTAATCTCTATCGCGCATTGTGCACCGGCATCCCCTCGTTCTGCCATCTGTGAGAGACGGACCCGGCGAGATGACACCAGAGCAAACTCAGCCATAGATAGGAGGCCATTAGCCATAATTAGAGCAGCGATGATGAGTAATTCAAGTGATACAGTCATGAACAATCGTACCAGGCAATTAATATGCGATATGTGAGGAAAGATATCTTTCGTCGACAGTAAGTAATCTCTTCTTTCATCAGAACCTTATCAGTACCGCAGACTGGCGCATGATTCGGGGATAAAAATCGCCGGACTTATCATCTTTAGACTCATACTTCTCATAATGGATCTTTTTACCGATACCGGACTGAGTGAGGTTCTCCAGACTCAGTACGGCTGGGCAGTACCGGTGATGCAGATAATCTCTCTCCTTGGTAGTGCAGAGTTCTATCTCCTCATCATTCCTGCGGTATTCTGGTGTTATGATAAAGAGCTCGGATATCGCCTGGGAATTCTGACCGCTTTGGGGGGGTGGGTGAGTGATGCGATAAAACTCTTCTTCCATCTTCCGAGGCCATATTGGCTATCCTCAGGGGTACAGATCCTTGACCTGGATAAATCCCTCTCGTTCGGGTTTCCATCAGGGCATGCACAACTCACCCTGACCTTCTGGGGAATGATAGGATATTGGATGAAGAGTGTCAGAGTATGGCTTGTTATTGTGTTCTTCCTCGTTTTGGTTGGAGTATCCCGGCTCTTTCTGGGCATGCATTTCCTGAGGGATATCAGTGTCGGATGGATCATCGGAGCTGGAATTCTGATTGGATTCATCATGCTGGAAAAACCGGTAACCGCCAGGATCAGGGGATACTCAGATACAGTCCTTATTGGATGCGCATTCATCATCTCATTGGTCATGATTGCAATAACTGCCAGTATCCTGACACCACTCAGAGACTGGGTAGTTCCTGACAGCTGGGTGATATCCGGGCTTTCTGGAATACTAACTGAAGAACTGTCATCACTCCATACTGCAAGCCTTACCTCAGGACTTTTTTTTGGTATGGTTCTGGGGTGGATCCTGATCCGAAAAGCACCCGGGTACCTGATACCAGAATCACTCGATCAAAAAGCGATCAGATATGTTTTAGGAATTGGAGTTCTGGGGGTCTTCTGGGTGCTAGCAAGTCTGATTATCCCCGATAATGAGAGCGTGATGAGAGATCTCCTCACCTATGTTCGCGCAACTCTTGCAGGTCTCTGGATATTTTATGGTGCTCCCTGCCTCTTTTTGAGAATATTAAAAAATTCTTAATTTTTTAAAGATACAGGGAAGATCGGTAGTGATAGTATAAACGAATTACCAAAAAAAATTGTAAGAGATTCAAATGTGAACCGGGTTGAAGCTGGGTAAAGAAATTCTCTCAATCACCATGATCTCTATTCCGGAATCTGGGTTTGAGGGAAAATAATGTCACGATTTGAGATGAAAATTCCATAAAGTGGTTAGGCAAGGTAGAATAAATCAATGATCTACACATATATGTTGTTCTGTTTTCGATAACAAACCCTGAAATACTCTACCAACAAGAATAGGGTACTGAATATCCTATGAATATTCCTGAAGAAATTATTGATGGTATTCGTGAGCTCATCACCATAGGTGTCGGTCGTTCGGGTGGCATGCTCAACCGTCTCACCAATGCCCATGTTACCTTAACGGTACCAGAGGTTCAGATATCAGATGTGGCATCTGAGAACTATATGAGTACGGCATTACATCGTCTCGGTTCAGAAGACACATCCTATGTAACCCTTAAGTTTTCCGGAGAACTTACTGGCTCTCTCAGTCTGATGATTCCGTATTCAAGCGCTCTCAATCTGGTTGTCATCCTCACTGGAGAAGAAGGTTCTCCTGATGAGATGGATGCTCTCCGGGTTGAGACCCTGTTTGAAGTAGGAAACATCATCATCAGTTCTGTGATGAGTGCAATCAGTATATTACTCACATCCCGGCTCCGATTTGATTTTCCCAGTTATCATTCAGAGAAGATTATTTACCAGCTGAGCCCCCTTCTCCTGAACCAGTCTGATATTGGAATTATTGCGAGAACACATTTTGCAGTCCAACAGAAAGAAATCACTGGTGAAATGTTCATCCTTCTTACCCGTGATTCGTATCAGCATATTGAGAATCGTATTACATCAATCATGGAGGAAGGGTTATAGTGGAACCTCAAAACGAAATTCTGGGCTCTCTCTTCCTCAATACTCTTCCGGTAGGGGTCTGTATCATCAAAGAGGACTATACTATCTCAACCTGGAATCGGACACTTGAAAACTGGACTGGAATTCAGGCAGATGAAATTCTTGAGAAAAATCTTGTAGATATTCTTCCGGCATTCTCAGATCCACTGATCAGAGATCGGGTTAAGGTAATTTTTTGTGGTGGGGGTCCGGTCATCTTTTCATCCCGATTTCACCAACGAATCTTCCCTCTCGCTTCTGAAGCTCAAAGTGAAGGAAGAACTCAGCGGGTTTCTATCTCACCATTTGAGCTGCCTGACGGAGAACCTCGGGCAATGATTGCTGTTGAAGATGTAACAGCTATCACAAATCAGGTTCTAAGTTATCGTCTGATTAAAGATCAGATTAAACAAGAGTTAGAAGAAAAGAAGAAGACAGAACGAGCTCTTGCGATTGCTATCAGTAAATTGAATACACTTGGTTCAATTACCCGCCATGATCTGAACAATATTCTAACTGCTTTCCTCGGATATCTTTCTTTCGCCCTGGAAGAAAAACCGGGAGGAAAGATTGAATTATATCTTGAGAAGATGAAGCAGGCAGCAAGAGTGATGAAAAGTCAGATTGCATTTGCTAAAGATTATCAGGAGATGGGTAACTCTCTCCCAACATGGTTTAGAATTGATACCCTTATGCGATCATCAACTGAAGGATCGGGATTTTCTGGTATTACGAGTAATGTGGATACCGGAACCCTTGAAGTTATTGCAGATCCGCTCATAGAAAAAGCAATATATAATCTCTTTGAGAACGCAGTCAGGCATGGAGAACATACTACGGCGATCTCGGTTACCAGTAAAAAGATTGAAGATGACATCTTGATAATCATTCAGGATAATGGAAAAGGAGTTCCCATTCAGAACAAGAATCGAATCTTTGATCGGGGATTTGGCTCAAACACAGGGCTTGGATTATTCCTTGTCAGGGAGATATTGGGGATCACCGGAATGCAGATCATTGAGACCGGTGTAGAAGGAAAAGGAGCACGGTTTGAGATACGGGTACCTGCCGGGCAGTTTAGGTATCAAGGATGAAATGCACATCCTGACATGGTAAGAAAAATCCATGATGGGTTCACGTGGAATTGTTTTCAAGTAATAACCGTTTAATGAAAAAAATGACTCAAATTTTAATTATTGATGATTCCTTATTCCAGCGTCGTATCATTAGTGCACCATTGAAGGGTGGAGGATATGAGGTTATCGAAGCTGTTAATGGAAGAGATGGACTTGAAAAGATCATCGCCGAAAAGCCCGATCTGATCCTCCTTGATCTCCTGATGCCTGAAAAGGATGGGTATGAAGTACTTAAAGAGCTCCAGATTGCACAGAATAAGATTCCGGTGATCATCCTCACATCAGATGTACAGGACTCTACAAAGGAGGCATGTCTTACTCTTGGTGCCCAGGCATTTGTGAATAAACCGGTGAAATCTGAGGAACTTCTTCCGATTATTAAATCATTTCTGGGTACGGAATCATGACACCAGTAACTGAACCGGTTCTTGATGGAATAAAAGAACTGGTAAACATTGGGATAGGGAGAGCTGCTGGAAGTCTGAATGCTCTCACCGGTCATCATGTCACCCTCCATGTTCCTGATGTCAGGATATCTAAGGTTGAGGATCTGAGTGAGGATATTTCACTTCCCAATCCATCATTCTCGGTTGTAAATCAGGATTACAGTGGTACGTTTGTTGGCACTACAGTACTTATGTTTCCGGAGAAGAGTGCTGAAAGTCTGTTTTTTCTTCTGACTGGTGAAAATGAGAGAACACAGAACAACGACGAACTCTGGCAGATGACGCTTCTTGAGGTTGGCAATATCATCGTCAATGCAGTAATGGGATCCATAACCAATATTCTTGGGAAAAGAATTGAGTTTCATCTCCCTGAATATCGTGAAGATTCCCTGGATCATCTGATTGGTTCTCCCCGGTTTGCCGACTCGAAATATGTTATTGCTGCTCATGCAGAATTCTCTGTTGAAGAGCAGAATATTAAGGGGGAGATCCTGCTTATCCTTGCTGACCAGTCAATAGATATTCTCGCTACCAGTATCAATGAGAAAATGGGAGTTGTAAAGAGCGTTAATTAGTAATATGATTGGATATGTCAGGACTAGAAACGTGACCAGTAGGAGGATGGCAACAAAATTAAAACCTATCGATTTTGAAGGTTTTTGTTCATGGGATAAAAACAGTGATTGTGTTAATCTCCTCATTGAAGCGCACGATCATTCTCCTTATGACATCTCAGATCGAGACAGAATACTGTCCCTCATATTACCATAAAGGAACCCTGATTAATGGATAAGTTTCCTTTGCTATCCCAATATCCGTCACTAACGAGCACACACCCTTGATTATGGAAGTACTCATCACCCTGTTAATCATTAAATTATAAATGAAAATGGAAATAGGGGTTCATCCCGCGGGTCAGCTAAAACCGTAAGCGTGATCCAAGGGAGGGTAGAAATTTGTTGAGGGTATCTCATCAATTTATACTGATACGCATTGAGCGAAAGAAAAAGTACCATTACCCTCAAATTATTATTGAGATTCTAAATATGTCGAAAATGCAGTATACCTTTGCATCCCGGATGGAGAAGACCCCACGGTCCTTTATCAGGGAGATCCTCAAAGTGACCGAACGTCCAGAGATTATCTCATTCGCAGGTGGGCTTCCAAGTCCGGTGCTCTTCCCGGTTGAAGAACTGGCAAAGACTGCAGAGAAGGTTATTACAGAGGAAGGAAGAACTGCACTTCAGTATGCCACCACTGAGGGGTATGGGCCGCTCAGGGAATGGATCGCGGACCGGTATCATAGACGGCTTTCACTGGATGTCTCACCTGATGAGATATTGATCACAAACGGATCCCAGCAATGCCTTGATCTCATTGGTAAGGTCTTTATAAATACCGGTAGCACCGTAGCAATTGAGCGGCCCGGGTACCTTGGTGCGATTCAGGCTTTTTCAATGTATGAGCCTGAGTTCTCCAGTGTCCAGCTGACAGAAGATGGACCTGACATCTCCTGCCTTGCAGAAGTTCTCAATGAAGAGAAGCCCTGTCTCTTCTATGGAGTACCGAACTCACAAAATCCATCCGGAATTACCTGGTCCAAAAGCAATCGCGCCTCGGTATCGGCTTTAATGCAGGAGACCGAAACGGTCATGATTGAAGATGATGCCTATGGAGAACTGATCTTCAGAGGATCATCCATGCCATCCCTGAGATCCCTGATTCCTGAACTGACGGTCATGACCGGCTCATTTTCAAAAATTATCGCACCAGGAATGCGTATGGGCTGGACCTGTGCACCTGAAGGAATAACTGATCAGGCTGTTGTTGCAAAACAGGGGACTGATCTGCACTCAAATGTCCTGAGCCAGCGGATCATCATGAGGTTTCTTGAAGATTATCCGATCGATGAGCATATCTCCCGGATAACAACTGCATACGCTCATCAGTGTGATTGTATGATCTCTGCAATCAGGGATGAATTCCCTGAAGAAGTCTCGTATACCCGGCCCGATGGAGGTATGTTCATCTGGGCCACATTGCCTGACGGGTACTCGTCTACAGAACTCTTTGAACGAGCCTTGAAAGAGGATGTTGCCATCCTACCTGGAGTACCCTTTTATACCGATGGTGGAGGGGCAACCACGATGCGTCTGAACTTCTCAAACTCAACTCCTGAGCGGATAGAGGAGGGAATATCCCGGCTGGGTCGAGTACTCAGAGAATATCTGAATGAAAAGCCAATTCAAATGACCTGATAAATCATCCTGAAGAGGGATACTTTCATGGTATTGCATCCTTTTTTTGAATAAGGAGATGACGACGGGGATAAAACCCAAACCTTTCATAAAACCTGAATGAATCCTCATTTCCTTCACTAACATTGACACGGTACTCAGTAACCCCGGTCTCATCCAGCCAGCAACAAGCACGATTCATCAGCAATGTCCCAATACCAAGGGAGCGAAATCCGGTTTTAACATAGATAGATTCTATCTCTCCATAATCACCTGATGTGGCAGAAGAAATGCAGAATCCGACAATATCGTCAGTATTCTGTACCCTGGCGAGGTAGACCAGAATCTCACGGTTCAGGTTTGTTTTTAGGATATCATCGTGGCGATCTGCAAATGTTCTTGATGCTATCTGTGTCTTAAAATTTCGGGCGCAAGCGGCATGATGTTCCCTGAGCTGATTCCAGATATCTTCGATGAGAGAAAGACCTTCTCTGCCATACTCCTCATACCTGATCTCCGGGACAATTCGAATATTCGCACTTTCAGTGCCAGGTTCCTCTTCTGGCAAAGAATCACGGTGTACCAAATCAGGGCTGAAGGCAGGAAGGCATATTGCGAGGTATTCCGCTCCTTCAGGAGAACTGTACCTGACCCAATCTCCGGCAGGTGCAATTGCTGCCTGCCCACTCTGGATTTTAATCGTTTCTGAACGAGTGGTAATCACAAGTATTCCGCTTTGAACGATCGAATACTCATCAAATTCAGGAATCTGACCCGGTTCTGACCACCCGGGTGGGCTCTTCATCATAGCGATACTCACCGATTTAGTCCCAGAGACCACATTTCCAATAAATTCTGCTATATTTTTGGGAGGAGTTCCGGCGGCTGGTACCAGTCTGGGAGAACTAATTACCCTTACCATACGAATAGATTAGCTAAATTACCGAAAAAAATCGATCCTTCTGAAGCAATATCATGAATTATGATCCCATACATCCAATACGCAAACAAATTTTGTGAACCAGTTCCGGGCGCCACTGTATGTGTACCCGGGAACCCTGAGAGGGGAGGTAAGGGATGGAGACGCTTCAATACTCTTGGATTTGGACTGAATGTAAGGAAAAATCAGGTATTTACCTAAAGAAAAAGGGTATGATGAGTACTTCTGATCCATTACTATTATCATATGTCATGCACTATCATACCATGAATGGACAATATCAAAAATGAGACGCTAAAGATCGAAAATATCGTTGCATCAGGATCAATAGCAGATTCAATAGATCTTGAGTTGATATCAAATAAAATCGAGAATTGTGAACTCAATAAAAAAAGGTTTCCCGGCGCTGTATTCCGCATACAGAATCCTAAGATTGCTATCCTCATTTTTTCTTCAGGTAAGGTTGTACTGACCGGTGTCAGGAACAACGATGCCCTGAAAGAAGGTCTGGATCATATCATCATGAAGATGAAAGAAGTAGGAATTACCTGCTTTGATCAACCCCGGGTAGCGATAACAAATATGGTCTGCTCATATGATCTTGGGAGCAGAATCAACCTGAACAAGGTTGTGATGACCTTAAGTCTGGAAAATATCGAATATGAGCCAGAGCAATTTCCCGGCCTCGTGTATCGCATTGCTGACCCGAAGATAGTCGTTCTTATCTTCTCATCAGGTAAGATTATTCTTACCGGCGGGAAGAATATGGAAGACGTGGTGAGAGGTATCGAATTCCTTGAGCAAAAGCTCGTAAACATTATGTAATCCGAATAGTATCACTTTTTTTGATTCGGGATATCCCTGATCAGCTGGTGTCCCGGTTGATACTCATTAATTCTTTCAGTAAGAAGGTAAAATGGGGATACAGTTACGAAAAAAAAGAAAGGATATTCTCATCTGGATTCGTACTTCTTAAGAAGTGAATCTATCTTCTGAACAACCTGCTCTTGAGCAGTCTTCATTTTGCGCGTAGAAATCTCATAGATAACTTTTTGCGGAAGATCAACTTCCTGACCTAACTCTGTCTGAGTGATCACCTTCTTCGAGGTGAGAGCCTCAATCCGGTCAGGCATGTTCTTTGGAATTGGAATCTGAATTTCACCGCGAGGTTGGGTTGCCGGGGCTTTCTTTACCGCTTTAGCCGGAGCCTTGACACCTGCAGTAGGGGTTGAAGGTTTGGCAGCAACAGATTTCTTAACCGCTTTGACACCAGCCGCAGGCGTTGCAGGTTTGGCGCCAACCGGTTTCTTTCCTGCTTTGGCTGGAGCCTTGACATCAGCCGCAGGCGTTGAAGGTTTGGCAGCAACTGGTTTCTTTCCTGCTTTGACCGGAGCCTGAACAACAAGAGCTGTTTTTTCATTCTTTGAAACCACTGCGGTTTTCTTGGTCTGGGAAGAAACTGGGGCAGGCTTTTTTACCTGATTGGAAGAAGATTGGGAAGTCAGATCCACGGTATCCTTTTGAGGTTCAGAGGCTTTCTTCACGGCTTTTACTGGAGGTTTGGCTGCTTTTTTTGCTGACGGTGATCTCTTCGCCTGGGCTTTGGGTGACTTTACTGCTCCATCGGCGCTCTCTTTTTCCTTTTTAGCCCGAATTCGCTCCTCAATCTTCGCTCGTGATCGATCCCAGGCGATAAGTTCTGATCCAAGTACCCACCACCTTCGCTGTCCTGGAGAACCCTTAATGATGACATGCCCTCTGATCTTTGCCATAGAGAGAGTAGGCTGGGATATTTTGGTGATATCAACGATCTCTTTCTGGGTATAATAGCGATTCAGATCAATCGATGCATACCAGGCAGGGTCATCCTCTTTTATCGTAAATTCTTTCTTAAATGTATCGCGGTCTTCAAATCTCCGGGTACCTGATATATCATCCTTATCTGCAGATACCGCGCTCTTAATCTCTCTCAGTTCGTCTTTGAGAGATGCAAGCGATTCATCAATCTGCAGGAAATGTTGTGCCTGGAGATCCAGGAGAGCCTGCAGATCCTTGACATCTGGTGCCTTCATTGTCTTATCTGACATATTTTTCTTTACTGGTGACATTCTTCGACCTTTTCCATGAGTAACATTGGGTGATGAGCGGGTTGTCATTGTATGGTACCCCTTCTCTAATGATCTCATACTATTACGTGATGAGTAATAAAAGTACGGAGCAATTGTCCAATATTGATGGGTGATATACCACCGAGAGGTGTCCGGGAACTTTATATGCCGGTGAAGGGGACCATCTGACCTGAATTTCTAACCAGGAGCCTGCCTGAGGCTTCCGGTCATCGAGTTGATAGCATTTACGAAGTGATCTGGATACCCATTCTTTCTCAGATGATTGCTGCGAAATGTATTAATATGTACATCGATGAACATATAATATGCAAACGAAAATTTTTCTTGATGAAGATGAGATGCCACGAAAGTGGTATAACATCACCCCTGACTTCCCAACCCCGGCTGATCCGCCACTTCATCCACAGACCCACCTGCCAGTCGGGCCCGATGATCTTAAAGCCATATTCCCGATGGAATTGATCAAACAGGAAGTATCTGATAAACGATTCATAGACATCCCTGAAGAGGTTCGGGAAGTCCTGACACTGTGGAGACCCTCTCCGCTCTACCGTGCAAAACGCCTTGAACAGTTTCTCAAAACTCCTGCAAAGATTTTTTACAAATGGGAAGGGGTGAGCCCGGCAGGCAGTCACAAACCAAATACTTCAGTTCCCCAGGCATATTATAACATGAAAGCCGGGATAACGCGTCTTGCAACTGAAACTGGAGCCGGACAGTGGGGATCGGCACTTGCATTTGCTACCCAGCTCTATGACATGGAGTGTAAGGTCTATATGGTGAGGTCAAGTTTCGCAGGAAAGCCATATCGCCGGGTTATGATGGAGATGTGGGGGGCAACCTGCACACCAAGTCCAAGTAATGAGACGAACGCAGGACGCAAAGTCCTTGAAGATTTTCCAGACACGCCGGGTAGTCTTGGGATTGCAATTTCTGAAGCAGTGGAAGATGCGGCTACACATGCTGATACCAACTACGCTCTCGGTTCTGTCCTCAATCACGTCTGTCTCCACCAGACAATCATCGGCCTTGAGGCAAAAGAACAACTTGCCAAAGTTGATCTCTCACCTGATGTGATAATCGGATGTGTTGGTGGTGGATCAAACTTTGCCGGGATCACATTCCCGTTTGCAGGCGATAAAATGTCAGGAAAGACCCCTGATGTTGATCTTGTAGGTGTTGAACCCACTGCCTGCCCAACTCTAACCAAAGGAGTATATGCATATGATTATGGTGACGTGGCCGGTCTGACACCGCTTCTGAAGATGTATACTCTTGGAAGCACCTATATTCCTCCTTGCCTCCATGCCGGTGGCCTTCGGTACCATGGTGACTCACCACTTGTCTCAAAGCTCGTACACGACGGATATGCCCGGGCTGTTGCCTACCCTCAGGACGCCACCTTTGATGCAGCACGAACATTTGCAAAGACTGAAGGATTTATTATCGCACCCGAATCATCGCATGCAGTAAAAGCTGCCATAGACATTGCCCTTGAATGTAAAAAGACCGGAGAAGAGAAGACTATCCTCTTTAATATGTCGGGTCATGGAAACATGGACATGATGTCGTACCATGATTATATGTATGGGAAACTTGAGGATACCGGGTGTCCGGGATCAGTTCTGCAGGATGCTCTCTCTAAATTACCAAAGATCTGAATTCCAGAATCACGGTTAAATTCCCGTTTTTTTTGTCAACCCAACTCTTCCCCGGGGTGAGACTGTGGTTACCTATACCTGCTCCGGTTCCACACCTGAGTGTAACATATGGCGATTGATCAGATCCCTATCGGCAGATTTTCACTCATCAGCCACTTATCCCTCAAGGCTCTTCGAATCTATGATCAGAGGGGTCTCCTTGTACCGGCTGTTAAAGATCGCATCACCGGCTATAGAAGTTATTCTGTTTCCCAGATCAGTACTGGTGTCGCGATCAGGACTCTTCTGCAGCTTAGGTTTAGTCTTGAGGAGATCGGAATCATACTCAAGGCTAAAGAATCGGGTGATGAAGATACGATACGAGAGGTGATTATAGAGCGAAGAGTGAAAATTGGTTCTGAGATCCAACAGTTACAAAAAATTGAAGAGATCCTTCAAAAACAGGAGGTCTCATTGGAGTTACTACCAATGACATTAACAGATCCCATAATAAAAGACATCACTCCAGTCAGAGTGATGAGTATCCGTGAGAAAGGAGTCTACGAAGAGACCATTGGCCGACTTATCGAAGAACTCTGTAGCATCCCTGAATTAGCAGATCCCAGCCCCACGGGCGTTCACATGGCAGGGCCACCAATGACTGTTTATCATGATGGTGAGTATAAGGAGGAGGATGCAGATATCGAAGTAGCATTTCCAATCCTTGGTCGTTTCGCTCCTACGGGAGAGAGAATCAAAATCAGCACCCTGTCCGGAGGAAGGTTCCTCTCTGCAATATACAAAGGACCATATATGGGGATTCATGAAGGCTGGTCCCACGTATATACCTATGCAGCTGAGAAAGGAATCTCACTCGGGATCCCCGGTCGGGAATATTATCTGAATGATCCTGCTGAGATACCTGAGAAGGATCTGCTGACAGAGATCCTGATACCCATCATTGGAGAACAGGAGTAAACAGAATTTACGGCCTGATTATCCTATCTGCTGCACGTTTTCCATATGGGCATGTGTAGAGACAGAGTCCGCATACCGCCTCCTTACCCTGATCGCGGAGGGAGGAGAAGTATCTATCACATTTTTTGGCATCAAATCTGACCTCCCGGGGCTCTGACTTCCGAAAGGTTTCGCCAGAGAATGCCTGGACCGGACAGATATCAACACACTCCCTGCATGAGCCACATTGCTCACCCATTGGTGTTCCTGTTGGGGAGAGAGGGGCGTTGGTGAGAATACTCCCCCATCTGACCCGGGGACCTGCATCAGGAGTGATCAGAAGACAGCTCCTGCCGATCCAGCCAAGGCCGGCACAGTGAGCGGCGAGTTTATGAGAGAAGAATGCACAGATCTGCTCATCATTCGTCCTCTTTGATGCAGGAACAGGAAACGCAGCATACCCTTCCTGCTGTATCCTGCCTGCAAGCTGTGATATTATCAGATCCAGTCTTGTGTTTACCACATCGTATACATAATGCCGATAGAGCAACGGACCTGGATCAATTGCGGATGGAAGGAGATCAACAAGAGGATGAATCAGATTTATTCCAATAGAGATTGCCCGAGGATACGCCGCGATTTCCTCTCCGCCCTGTTTTTGAATAGCTTCGGTTGCAGATGAGAGGTCTGCAATGCCATACTGATCAACACCCGCAGTATATGCTATCTGCCTGAGAGTCTCCTCAAGAGACATGAATATACTGATAACGTAAAGGCAGATACCTGTGCCGATTCTCTCCTCATAGAGAAAGGCTGAATTCTATGATAAAAATCAATGAATTTGTTGTGACATCATCCGATAGTTCACAATACAATTCTGAACCCCATTTTTTAGAGTATAGCCTAACGTTCTTACCTCAATCCCACCAATCAGTCATTATGGTTCCACGTCGCCTCACGGTAACTGATAATGATCTCTGTGTCGGGTGTCAATCCTGTATGTTCGCCTGTAATCGCAGGCATGGAAATGGGGGGCTCTCCCGATCCGCGATCCATGTCAGTTCGGTAGGTGGGATAGAACGGGGATTTTCGGTCAGAGTCTGTCGGGCGTGTGCTGATCCTCCCTGTGCTGATGCCTGCCCGAACCAGGCATTAGTCGTTCGAGAGGGGGGGGGAGTAAAACTTCAGGCTGACCTTTGCACCGGGTGTAAATCCTGTATGCAGGCATGCATACTCCGGGCGATTTCCTGGAACGATGAAGATAACAAACCTGTTATTTGTATTTATTGCGGCATCTGCGCCAATTATTGTCCATATCAGGTACTTGAACTTCAGGACATTAAGGGGGTGATCTGAATGAATTCCGGTCTTTCAAAGATTCTTATCATTGACCTGAGCACCCGAACCTTCCATACCGAAGATAACCCTGATCTATTCAGAGAAAGACTTGGAGGTGCCGGGGTTGCAATACGATTGTTACACCGGTTCTGCCCTGAAGGCACAGATCCCCTGGGGCCTGATAATCCCATTATACTTGCTGTTGGATCCCTGACTGCCCTGTACCCGCTTGCCTCTAAATGCGTTGCAATGTTCAAATCCCCTCTGACAGGAGATCTGGGAGAGAGTCATGCAGGGGGAAGAACTGCGGTGGCAATCCGTATGGCAGGATATGGGGCTCTTGTTATCACCGGAAAGGCCAGTCATCCAATATATCTCTCGATATCGGCTGAAGGTGTTCACTTCAGGGATGCCCGTAGTCTCTGGGGTATGGATAGAAGTGACACAGCAGCACGAATCATCCGGGGAAATGACGGAACTCCGGGGACACGGACCATCCTGCGTATCGGCAGAGCAGGAGAGAATCTTGTCAGATATGCGGCAGTCACATCTGAAACGTACCGTCACTTTGGGAGAATGGGGCTTGGAGCAGTATTTGGATCCAAACTTCTGAAAGGAATTGTTGTATCAGGAGACGATGAAATACCGGTATCTGATTCAAAACAATATAAAAAACTCTATGATCAGATGTACAAACAGGTGACCGCTTCACCTCTGATGCAGAAGTATCATGATATCGGCACTCCGAACAATGTGCTTCCTCTGAGTGCCCAGGGATCGCTTCCGACAAAAAACCTGACTGCTCAAACTCTCAAAGATCCTATTCAATTATCCGGAGAATCTTTTGCAAGCAGGTTCCTTGCACGGAGAGTAGCCTGTTCCCACTGCCCGGTCAGTTGTATCCATATCGCACAGATTCGAAGTCCCTATCCGCATGACCCATACTTTTACAAGACCACCCCCGTCTGTTATGACTATGAACTGATTTATGCTCTTGGATTTATGATTGGTGTTGAGGATCCCTTGCAGGTCCTCACCATCATCGATGAGATAGAAGGGACCGGAATGGATGCGATGTCATCAGGAGTGGTAGCAGCATGGGCAACCGAAGCAATGAAAGAGGGGCTGATAACTCAGGAGCAGACCGGCGGTATTTCCTTATCCTTTGGAGATGCTGCCGGATATCTCCGTTTTTTTGAAGCAATTGCTGATCAACAACTCCCCCTCTTTTGCGATCTTGGGAAAGGGGTCTCATATGCATCTTCAATCCATGGGGGGGCTGAGTATGCCCTCGCCTTTGGAAAGAATGAGATGCCCGGATATCATACCGGCCCTGCCGCGTATGTTGGCTATATCACCGGAGCACGACATAGCCATCTTGACGGAGCCGGATATAGTATCGATCAGAAACCGGATACAAAGACATCAGAAGAGATAGGGAGAGAACTTTTTAATGAGGAGAGCTGGCGTCAGATACTCTCAAGTCTCGTAGTATGTTTCTTTGCACGGGGTCTCTTTACTCCGGAAATGATCAGTGATTGTCTCAGTACTATAGGAATCAGGCTGAATCCTGAAGAGCTTACAATCCTTGGAGAAGATATTCTCCGAGAAAAGTACTCGTTCAAAAAGCGGGAAGGGTTCAATATGGACCCTGATATGATTCAGATACCAAACCGGATAACCACCATGAGATCAGGAAAAGGAATGATTGATCCTGCAGTGATCAGAGAAGGGGTCATTGAATACCGCCGGATGATAGGATTATAACTCATTCACCATTTTCCTAAATGACACGAATTACTCCGGTTTCTCCCGTACGGTACCCCCCCATTTGAGTGAGGATTTCCTTGCATCGGGATGAGGCTATGAGATCTGCAATCGTTCTGATTCTCTGATCGGTCTCCCAGATATTCAGCGTGGTCACCAGTTCATACCGTTCAGAGGCAACCGGAATAAAGGCAAGGCCAAACGCTTTTGCCGCACTATACACGGCCATGCCAAGATCTGCATCCCCATTCTGCACAGCCAGACATACACCCAGGTGGGTGGTTGCTTCACGGCTGTAACCGTCTATCTGGGCAGATGAGATCTTTTGTTCGGTCAGAAGATGATCCAGGAGCATCCGTGTCCCGGACCCCCGCTGACGGTTAATATACCGAAGCCGGGTGATATCATCAAAGGTAAGGGTATCACGGGAGACTATTCCCTGTTCACGTTCAGCAACACAGATCAGGACCAGTTTTTCACCAGGGAGATACTTACGCAGATATGAGAGGTTGTATTCACCCTCTGCATCAAGCAGATGCATGGGTGCAAGATGGCAATCGCCCCGCTTGAGTGCAAGCAGTCCACCCATACTTCCCACATGCGATGAAGCGATATGGAGATCATTGGTTCGAGCCAAATCAGCCAGATGATCGATCACCGGATCATGACTGCCGGTTATTAGAACAGATCGTGATGCATCAGATTCAGACACAGAAAGAGTCACACGTATCTGCTCTCCAGCTTCTATCCCTTCCTTCTCAGCCGGAATCTTCAGATAACCATTCGACCTGACCATGGTCATCTGGACTCCTGAACCCCGACCAAGGGGAACCGCGACCCATGAACCGGCGATCTTCCCAACCGTTGTATGTACAAACTCGTCGGTACCAATGTCTGAGTGAAGTGCAGCAGTAAGCCGTGCCTGCACCTGGTCGGGTGCCGGGATTGAGAACCCATACCATCCGATAAGGGGGGTGATGATCTCACGCAGTATTGTAGAGCATGCAATCGGGTACCCGGGAATACCGATGACTGGTTTTTTATTAATATCACCGAGAATGACTGGTTTTGCTGGTTTTATTGCAATTCCATGAATAAATACCTCGCCAAGTTCATCGATAATTGGGGCGGTATAATCCTTCGTCCCCTTGGAAGATCCGGCCGATATCAACACAATATCATGATTATGGACAGCCTTCTCAACAGCACCTTTAATCAGGGCTGGATCATCCGGAACAATTGGATAATGAGTTACCGTTACGCCCAGCCTCCTGAGAAGGGCACTCGCCATATGCATATTACTCTCAATGACCTGACCAGGACCTGGAGTAGTGCCAACTGCGACGATCTCACTCCCGGTTGGGATGAGGGCAACCCTCAGATCGATTACCTGAACATGAACGATGCCATACCCTGCAAGAGCACCAATATCTGATGGACGAATATAGTGTAACCTGGGAAGAATCATCTCAGTGACTGCAATATCCTCACCGGCAGGGCGGATATGATGCCAGGGAGAAACTGCAGATCTAATTATATATGAATCATTCTCGAGCTCAGCATCCTCTATCATGATAACGGCATCATACCCGGTGGGAATGAGATTACCCGTATTGACTCTTACTGCGTTTGATATGGAGACCGGCTTTTGATCGGTCGCCCCAAGAGTATCAGAACTCCTTACTGCGATACCATCCATCGCCGAGAGATGATCTGATGGAACTGATAGGGGAGAAAAGATAGCCTCTGCAGTTATCCTGCCAGCACTATCACCGATAGGAACGGTGATGATACCGGGGATACAGGAGAACCGCGTGCGAAGTTGCTCGAGTGCTTCAGAGAGGGGGGTCAGTTTTAGAAACCGTCTGCCTTCCTTCACAAATTCACCGCCATAATATCACCTCGGCAAGATCTCCTGCCTCATATCCCTCAACCTCTGCAGGTATCCTGATCAGACCATCACTATTCAGGAGTGTATTGGTTAATCCGGATTTTCCAAAGAGAGGAACTACCTGATCTCCATCAATGACAGCCCTGACATAATCCTCGCGACCACGTGCTGAAGAGACCGCAGATTTCATACGGCACCAGACAGAACCCATGGTCTCTGCTGCCCCGGACATCTCATTGAACAGATCCCTGACCAATGCATAGAGCACTACGTACGCAGAAGCTGGATGGCCGGGGAGACCGATAACCGGGACTGAACCAATTCTGCCGATGATAGTAGGTTTCCCGGGAGACAAAGCAACTCCATGGACCAACACTTCTCCCCTGGATGCGATAATATCGGCGCAGATATCACGTTCACCTTTACTGCTGCCACCAGATATCAGAACCAGATCACAGGTAGCAGATGCTGTTTCAATCATTGATTCAAGCGAGAGCCGATCATCATGAACTATACCAAAGATTACCGGGATGCCCCCCTGTTCGGTGACAAACCCTGCACAGAGTGAGGTGTTCACATCCCGGATCTGACCGCCTGACGGAGTTTCCTCTACAGGTACAAGTTCTGTACCGGTCGAAATGATTCCGACCCGGGGTCTGACTGTTACACGAACATACCTTTTGCCACAAGCAGCAAGCACACCTGCTGCCCGTGAGGTGATCCGGGTACCGGCAGAGATAGCAACCAGGCTCTGTGAAAAGTCCTCACCCCGGGATACAATATTCTCTCCCGGGGCTACCGGGCGATGCACCAGCACCTGATCTCCAAGCACTTCACAGTGCTCTATCATCACTACTGCATCTGCTCCCGGAGGGAGGAATGCGCCAGTCGGAATGTACATACAAAAGCCTGACCTGACTTCCAGAGCAGGAATCTCACCCATGCCGATACTTCCTGACAGGCCGAGCATTGAGGGAAGAGATTCCCCTGCCCCGGTTGTATCTAAAGCCAGGACCGCATATCCATCCACCGTTGAGCGATCAAATCCTGGAATGTCCACATCAGATTGAACATCAGAAGCAAGGATTCTCCCGATTGTGTCATGCAGAGAGACCTCTTCTGTAGGAAGAGTTGAACAGATCTCTTTGATAACCTCCCGGGCCTTCATAACCGCAACAACCGAGAGAAACCTGCTCATGCAAAACAGCCAAGTTGACAGGCGCGGAATTTGATCTTGTTCGTATTACAGTACCGGGAGAGCTCATCCTTGGTCACCCCATACTTCTCGGCAATCTCAAATGCTTTACTGCAAGGGAGCTCGGTAGTGATACCTTCTTTCTCCAGAATTATCTTGATCTCTTCTGAGTTCATACGCATATACTATGTACTCTGCAGGAAAGGTTATAGTTATCAATTGTCTTCAGGGCTGATGTTGTGATGAGATGTTCAGATACACCAGGGTCGATTCTCCTGATAAGTTCACGAGCTGACCCGGCAGGCAGCCTGATTCATGATGAAGTGCAGAAGATTCTTTCAGAGCGACCAGAAATCGCAGACCGGTACCAGCACCGGCGATATGAGGAGAGACTGATCTATCTGTCCGGATCAGATCTTACAACCGATGCTGAATGTATTATCTTTCTCTCCAGGCACGCAAGTCAGCAGCCACGCCCGGTTCTTACTGTTCATGTTACCGGAAATTTCGGAAAGGCTGATTATGGGGGGAATTCAGGAACACTTACTCCTGCCGCCACCAGAATGATGCACTGGATCATGAACCAGCTTGCCAGAGAAGTCCCGGAGGGCTATGCAGTTACCTATGAGGCAACGCATCATGGACCTACCCAAATCCCGGTTCCATCATGTTTTGTTGAGGTAGGAAGTACAGAGGTCGAATGGCATGATAGCATAGCAGCAGCGGCAGTAGCCAGATCGGTCATATATGCAGATCCTCTGGACACAATTCCCCTGGCAGGATTTGGAGGAACTCATTATGCGAAGCGGCAGACTGAAATTACACTCACGACAAGGGGAGGATTTGGGCATATTATACCAACCCGGGATCTGGTGTACCTGAATCATTCACTTTTTACTGCTATCATAACTTCATCAGATGCACAAGCCATCTATATTGATCGCAAAGCTGTCACCAGGGATGATATCAGAAAGATAGAACAGTATGCACTTGAGGACGGGATACCGGTAGTCGGTCAGTCAGACCTGACCGGTCTGAAATCTCTTTCGTTTAAGGATTATATCCGGATTCTAAAACTGGCTGATTCTCTCATCCCTGGTTCGTCAGTGACCCTTCATGCTCTGAAAGATGCAGATGATCCGGTTCCGGTCAGACTCTCCCCTGGACTCATTGCTGAGACCATAAAGACAGCTCCTGAAGAGTTCGCAGCTGGTCTTGATACACTCCCGGTTGCTCACCTGTCAGGTCAGGGGGTGGCGTATCACGCCACATTCATCACCAAACGAGAGAATACAAGCCATATTTCGGATGATTTAATAAATCTCTGCGTATCAATCTTACAGAGGAATAGTGACTGCGAAGCTGATGGGGACTTCCTGATCATTGGCCAGATGCGATTAGATCCAGTGAAAGCACAAGCATTGGGAGTCCCTCCAGGTCCGGCATATGGCAGTCTAATGGCCGGGAGACCGATCAGAGTCGGGAGTAATGAGGTAACGCCTGATATGGTCATGGTCAGATCAGAGAAACGGATCAGTATTCGGGATGGGGGTTATGATGAGGTCAATCGTTGAGGAAGCACTGAGCAGGGCGAATGCAGGAAGTGAGGAACCGCAGAACAATAGCGATCTTGACGCTATTCTCAAGTCGATGAGGACCAGGATATCGGTCATCGGGTGCGGGGGCGGTGGATCAAATACCATAAGCAGAATGAAAGATGAGGGAATATCAGGAACTACCCTCTATGCCATCAATACTGATGCCATGCACCTCGCTACCGTGAGAGCTGATCACCGGATTCTCATCGGGCGGCAGCGAACCCGGGGCCTTGGAGCCGGTTCATATCCACAGGTAGGAGAAGAGGCAGCACTTGAGAGTGAGCATGAGATCCACCGTGCTGTGAGCGATGCTGACATGGTTTTTATCACTGCAGGTCTTGGGGGGGGGACTGGTACCGGGTGTGCCCCGGTTGTGGCCAGGGCTGCGCGTGAAGAGGGGGCGCTGACTATTGCAATAGTCACCCTTCCGTTTACTTCTGAAGGCTCCATCAGAACAGAAAATGCAGTAGCCGGCCTTGAACGTTTGAGGGATGTGACTGATACTGTAATTGTTATCCCGAACGATCGGCTTATGGAAGTGGTCCCCAAACTTCCTCTTTCTGCGGCGTTTAAGGTTGCTGATGAGGTATTGATGCGTGCAGTCAAAGGGATTACTGAACTGATCACGGTGCCAGGCCTTGTCAATCTTGATTTTGCAGATATCCGCGCAGTAATGGAGAAAGGGGGTGTTGCAATGATAGGTATGGGTGAGAGTGATGCGAGCGATAAGGCTGCTGACGCAGTGCGCAGGGCTATCAGATCACCGCTCCTGGACATCGATATATCAGGCGCGACATCAGCGCTGATAAATGTAACTGGTGGGCCTGACATGACGATGGGAGAAGCTGAGGGAGTTATCGAAGAAGTGTACAAACTTATAGACCCCGATGCACGGATAATATGGGGGGCACAGATAGATCCCACTATGCAGAATACCATACGTACCCTCCTCATTCTGACAGGTGTTCGGTCGCCACAAATATATGGGAGGAATGAGAAAATTAACCCGAAATCGCTGAAACATTTTGAGATCGATTTTCTGAAGTGATACAATATGGAGATCCCTAAGTTGAATGTTAACCTGAACGAGGAACTGTTCCGTAAATACATCAGGGTCCTCAAACTTGCACGATTCCCAAAAAGGGATGAATATACGAAAATCGCACTGGTTGCAGCAGCCGGTGTGGTTGTTGTCGGGATGATAGGATTTATCGTCTACCAAATCTTCATCGTACTTCCACACTGATCTTCATGGAGACAGAATATCGTCCCACCCGTATCTTCGCAGTGAAGACAACAAACCGTTCAGAACGGAAAGTTGCTGACAATATTGACAAAGCGGTCAGGGATGAACATAATGACTTCAAAGTGATGTCAGTCATCGTACCGGATGAACTGAAGGGATATGTCCTTGTTGAGACCAATGAACCGTTCGCGCGCGTTCAGGAACTTATTGAACATGTCCCCAGTGCGCGGGTCGTACTGGATGGAGATACATCACTTGATGAAGTGGGGCACTACCTTACACCAAAACCGGCAGTCAGCGGTATTGATGAGGGAACAATCGTTGAGATGATATCAGGCCCGTTCAAGGGTGAGAAAGCGATTGTAAAACGTGTAGACGCTTCAAAGGAAGAGATCACAGTTGAACTCTATGAAAGTGTCCTCCCGATTCCCATCACCGTCAGAGGCGATAACGTCAGGGTTATCGATCGCGGGGACGACCGGTAATAACTCAATTTTTCTCATTTTCACACAGAGCTTTTTATCCTCATCCTTCGACATTAATGAACCCAATAGGGCAGTCTCTGTCCTCGCAGGGTGATAACAATGGCAGAAGTGGTCGAGGTACTAGTACCCGGCGGAAAAGCCACTGCCGGTCCGCCTCTGGGTCCGGCGCTGGGTCCCCTCGGTATCAATGTCAAAGCTGTTGTTGACGAGATCAACAAGAAGACTGCATCCTTCAACGGTATGCAGGTTCCTGTCCGTGTTGAGGTCGACGCGAAGAAAAACTTCACGATCTCAGTCGGTATCCCGCCAACAACTGCCCTCATAATGAAAGAGGCAGGCATTGACAAAGGCTCTGGAGAGCCGAATACCAAGATTGTCGGGGACATTCCGCTGGAGACCGCTGTCACGATTGCCAAGATGAAACAAGAATCCATGCTCTCATATGATCTCAAGAACGCCGTAAAGGAAGTTGTTGGAACATGTGTCAGTCTGGGTGTGACTGTTTCTGGCAAGAAGCCCAAAGATGTCATAACAGAGATCAACACGGGCATACATGACGCGGTACTCAAGGGATAGGTTCGCTATGAGCCATAGAAGATCGTGCTATTCACGGTCGCAGAACTATGGAGGAACGTAATGGTTGAGAAAAGCGTCATAACTGACGCGATACAGAAGGCTAAGGAGACGGCGCCTGAACGCAAGTTCACGGAGAGTATCGATATGACCATTAATTTGAAAAATATCGATATGTCTCAGCCAAAAAACCGTATTGACGAGACAATTCTCCTCCCTCACGGAAACGGCACAAGAGCCAAGATTGCAGTCCTCGGTTCCGGTGATATTGTTACACAGGCACGAGATGCCGGTGCTGAACTTATCATGGGATCTGATGAGATTGAGCGTCTTGGTGGAGAGCCCCGTGAAGCGAGGAAGGTTGCGTCTGAGTACCGGTTCTTCCTTGCCGAAACATCGGTAATGTCAATCGTCGGTCGCTGGCTTGGTCCACGACTCGGTCCGAGAGGCAAAATGCCACAGCCGATTCAGACCGGAGTAGATATCCGGCCTATAGTCGAGCGTCTTCGCAACTCTGTAAGAGTTCGTACGAAGGATAAAATGGCATTCTCCTTGAAGGTCGGAACGACATCGATGTCCGATGATCAGATCGCGGAAAATATCGATGCAGTCCTCAAGCGTGTCCTGGACAGACTCGACATGGGCGAGTTTCAGGTTAGGTCGGTCTTTGTCAAGACCACCATGGGCCCTGCAGTGAAGGTGATGTAATATGGCACTCTACACTTCGCATCTGCCCAAGTGGAAAAAAGACGAGATCGAAGAGATACGCAGACTGTCAGCAGAATTCAAGCTGACCGGACTGGTCGATATGTACGGTATTCCTGCACGTCAGGTTCAGGATATCCGTCGCAATCTTCGAGGCAAAGCAGAACTGAAGATGACGAGAAACACTCTTATCCAGCACGCCTTTGGAGAAATTGGCACTGAGATAGGAGCTCTTGGAGAGCATCTCGACGGACATTCAGCACTCATCTTCACCAATGAGAATCCTTTCAAGCTGCACAGCATGCTTGAGAAGACAAAAACGAAGATGGCTGCTCGTCCCGGTGAGAAAGCTCCGGAAGACATCGTCGTTGGGAAAGGTCCGACCGGTTTCAAACCAGGTCCGATTGTAGCAGAACTCCAGCAGGCAGGTATCCCGGCCGCCATTGAGGCAGGCAAGGTTACCATCCGAGAGACTAAGGTAGTCGTCAAGGCAGGCCAGGAGATCAGCAAAAAACTCGCAGATGCACTTGCAAAGCTGGATATTAAACCGATGGATGTCGGTCTGGCCCTGCAGGCAGCCTTCTATGAAGGAAGTGTCTACGAGTCTGATGTGCTTGCAATCGACGAGACCGCATTCTATAACAGCATAATCACCGCTGCAACGCAGGCATATAACCTCTCACTCAACGCTGCAATCCCAACAAGGGATACTGCTTCTGACATCCTGGTAAAGGCTGTTCGTGAAGCTCGTGGTGTTGCAATCGAGGCAGCTGTGGTCAGCAGTGACATGATGGATGCGATCATTGGCAGGGCACATGCAAATGCAATGGTCCTTGAGTCCATGGTCTGAAATACTGAACGAATTGAACTTATCATACGAATAATTAGGTGAACGAGATATGGAATATATCTACGCTGCACTCCTTCTGCACAAGGCAGGAAAGGAGATCAACGAATCCGCTGTTCAGGCAGTTCTTTCTGCCGCAGGTATCGCTGTAAACGAATCCCGTGTAAAGGCCCTCGTCGCCGCCCTTGATGGCGTCGATGTTGAAGAAGCAATCAGCAAGGCAGCAGCAGCACCGGTTGCTGTAGCAGCTGCAGCACCTGCAGCTGGTGCAGCACCAGCAGCAGAAGCTGAAGAGCCTGAAGAAGACAAGAAGGCAGAAGAAGAGAGCGGCATGGCAGGGCTCGGTGCCCTGTTCGGCTAAACCCTTTCCTCTTTCTTACTCAGATACACTGCATCGTTCGCACTTTTTTAGTTCCTGTTATCATTCCGGTTTTCTTGTATTTCTCTGTCACCCGGGGTTTTTACAATAAAACGAGACGTATCATCGCAGGTGGACAACAGGGATCATTTGCTCAAAAAAGACTATCTGATGAATTCAGAAAAAATTTGTGGATAAAAAAAGGTTCTCTGGGATTATTTCTTAACAGTTATCTCCTGACTCATGGTGGCATTGAACACGTAATTTCCATCAAATCTGACCCGAAGGGTTTCAGGTGGAGAGGCTGCCGGACGATAGAAATAATATGAACCATCAAGTTGTGTCCGAACGTTCTCCAGAAACGTCAGTTTACCTGGTCTTTTACCAGCTGCGGTAGACTCAAGAATGATATACTTATTACCCAGTATTTCACCCGTGTTCGTGGTCAGGACTCCGGTTACGGTAAAATCATCATGTATACCGGGTGAAGCCGGATTTATCGTCATGGTGATCTGAGTTGGGATCTTTGAAGATGCAGGGGCCGCTGCTGATACGGATCCTGCTCCAATTATTACACAACTGATCAGGACAAGCAGGAGAAACCCTACCGCTCTGGTCCCTCTTATGGGGGCCTGCTGTGAGTTCATACCCAATGATTATGAACTCATGCTTCATCAGGTTGCTTGTCTATCACAAGGTAACAGTAATGCTGATTCATCCCTCATCGTGAATACTGATTGAAGGAGGTAGAACTGAGTTATCTGCAGAATCTTTGATACCTCACAACGATCTACACTCATTAAGAA
>DATMXW010000170.1:0-7712 GCA_035561295.1 Methanospirillum sp.
CCTAATATAATTTTTAATAATCTGTGTTTAATTACTAATTATGAAATGAATCACATCAAACAACTTCTGTAACATTCGGAATTTCATTTTCGTTATTATCTTATTGTGTGGGGAAAACCCAAATAATATAAGCGCCATATATACGAGTATGGCTGAATAGGAAGAGGCATTCACAACTCTTGCTAACTGCACTCTTCTCATGCTCAACCGGTGGACAGAATGTTCGACCGGCTGTTTTTACCATCCTGCAACTGTCTACGAACAGAACGTAGATGCCTGGAATGGAACACGGATCGTCTTAAATCCAAACGAGTACTGGGCTGAACACCCGGATTCTAAACTCTTCGCTGCTGATCCCGATTCTGCTCTCACCGCTGTGGGAGCTGTTGATATCGGCCACATCGATGATGTTCGGATCGTTTGGGAAGGCCATCCCCGGCTCATGGCTGCTATGCATATTGATCAGAACAATGCATATGGCAAAATTGCCCTTGACCTCTATTACGCCGGGATGTTTGGTATCAGCATTGCAGACATCTTCGAAGCTTCGGAAGGCGTAGTCACCGGGAATATAGAGCCAAACCACGTCCTGGTCTTCAAGGAAGACGGGTGGAACATGCCCGCCGATAAAGGGGCTGTCGCCGCAAACAGTAAACGAGTATCCTGTTTTTCAAATCAGCACCGGAGACCGGATGGTCTGACCACATACAAACCGATTGCAGCGAACTCAGCCAATGACCTGAAACCCCTCTTCTCTGACTTCTTTGAGAAGATCAAAGGGCTCTTTAGTCCGGGTTCCAGTGAGGTTCAGAGTGCAGCGAATAGCGAACAAAAAAATCTCAAAACTATGGCAGAAGACACAAAACCAGAGCCTCAGGTCGCTGCTCTGAACCAGCAGATCGGAGCTTTGGAAAAGGATAGGGCAGATCTCAACACGAAGCTTGAGACCGTCACTGCAGAGCTCACGGGCCTCAAAGCAACCTCTGAAAAACAGGCATCAGAACTGGCAACACTGAAGACTGAAAAGGCAGAGGCAGCACTGAAAGCTGAGAACGACAAGAAAGATAAGATGTTTGCTGCTTTCCTGGAGACGGTTCCTCACGGTGAGAAGGTTACTCAGGAGAATGTTGCAACACTTCGCACGATGTTCTTTGAGGACCCGCTTGCAACAGTCAAGAAAGCACAGGAATGGGCTACAGCCGCGAACTCGGCTCCAGGGAGGGCAGGAACGAAACAGGTCTCGGCTAACCTTGGTGCTGAACCAAAGACCGCTGATTGGGCCGGACTGTTTCACAAAGGAGGTAACTAACCATGGTTGCATAGAATACCGTAGTCCAGGCGGGCAGAGTTCCGTATGTGGAGTTCTGTAACGTCGAGACAGCAACAAACATGATCCCTGGTAAGGTGGTCAAGAGAGGAACCAACGACACTGATATCATCGTAGGTACCGCAGGATGTAAACCCTCAGGGTTTCTCGGACACGAACAGGCTCCTGTCCACTTCAAACCAGCAAACAAGGACACTGCGTACATTGCCGGTGCCTCTGCCCCAGTCCTCAAGGGTGGAGATTATGAGCTTGATGCCTGGCTCGCAGCAGGTCAGACCATCACCAAAGATGATTTCCTCGTCCCTGACGATGATGGAAATCTCAAGATTGCATCAGCTCTGTCACTCGCCACTGGAAGCACCGATGTCACCTCTTCTTCAGCAAATGGTGCAATCATCAACGGCAGTCTTGGAAAAGAGTTCATCATTGCACAGGCATCGGTCTCAAAAACAACCACAACCGCAGCAGCACGAATCAAAGTGAGGGCGATCTGATGTCTGACACAGGATTCACCAAGGCTGATCTTGACAGGGCAATTGAGTTTCTGTTACCTGAGCTCATCAAACCGCTTCAGGGGGCATATGTTGCCCGTAAGATCATGGCAGTCAACCCAAACGAGAAAGGCACAGGCCTATTCAGGGCACGGGTTCGGCAGCTGGGTACGATGGGAGGGGGCACGATTGCATACAAGCTCCGGAGTAACGGGGAGAGGGATCAGGTCTCTATCAAAGCCCGAACGATTGATGTCCCGGTGCTATACAAGGAGTTTGAGATCGATCGCCAGGACTTTGATTCGTATGTCAACCAGGGGATAAACCTCTCAACTGAAGCAACCACGCTCGCAATGGATGTTGTAGCAAGTGATGAAGAGACTATGCTTCTCAAAAGCAAGACCCTGACTGATTCAAGCGAGGTCATTAAAGGGCTCTATGACTCTGCAACAAGCACCATCGATACTGCCTATCATCTCTCCACTGCAGGAAATGCAATAAAAGCCATTGCAGCCGGAATCAGGCAGATGAGAAAGAAGAATGTCAGAGAAACGTCTTTCCACTGGCTTCTGAATCCTGATGAAGTTGAGGACATCAGTTCCACCCCCGTATCAGGAACCACCATCTATGAGATGGAACAGGTGATCAAGGCATTGAACTCAGGCAGTCCCAATGGCCCTGGATCAGTCTGGGGATCAGAAGATATTCCAACTGGAGGAGGACTTCTTGTTCCATATGACCCGTCCAGGAAATACTTCGAAATCCTGAACCCGGTGGAGCCTTCCATCGAACTGGTTGTCGACCCGAATCACCCGGACATTGGCAATATCTTTGGAACGGTGTATGAGGCTTCAATTCCGTATATTAAACGCCCAGATTGCCTGTATAAATTCACTGATCTCAACTGAGGCTGATCATGAAGGTCACTATCAAGTATGGAACAATCAGGCAGGGAGATACCCTTCACCAGGAAGGGGATCTGATTGATATCTCTGAATCTAAACTGTCCCGGTTTGGTGATCAGGTTGTTCCATGGGTGGAAAAGTCCCCTCACCCTCCACAATCACCATCAGACCCCCCGAAGGTACCTGAGGAATCACCGAAAGAACCAGAACAGCCTTCGGTCGAACCTCCATCCGAAGAGTCGGGAAAGAAAAAGGGAAAACAGAACACTACTGATTCCCTGGATCCTCTCCAGGCATAATCATGACTGTCACTGCAGACACAATCCGGCTCATATCTCAGGGAGAATATTCAGTCGGAACAAACGGGACGATATCAGTGTCAGATTTCAGTATCTATCTGCAGTGGGCTGAAGACCAGTTCAGAACTGATTCCCCGGGGAACTATACTTCAGGACAAGCTGATCAGGCAGTGGGACTTCTTATCTGCCACTACATAGATCGGACAAAGAATGATCAGCACATCAAGGCTGAAGATGCCGGAGATGGATCAACCTCGTTTGATGAAACAGGATCAAACTGGATGAAATCATATCGGGAGATCATCCTGTCCCTTGAGACGAAAGCAGAGCGGAATCGGCAAAATCCTGTCGGTACCTATCAGCACCCGTCTAAACCGGCATACCGGAGAGATGCAACCGGGGCCTTAGGTGCTCCTGCATCATCATGGTTGAGGGAGCAATGAGCAGAAGAGCAGTATTTTGTCACCTTTGTGATATCACATCACCTGGTGAAATTACCGGGTATGTCAACGGACGTCCTCAATACTCGTCTCCTTCAACGGTACACGATGTACCCTGCCGATTCTACAACCTCACAGGGACTCCTACTAATACAGATTCAGGACCTCATGTTATTGAGATAACAAAAGTCAGATTCACCCTGGATATCCACATTTCTGAAGGATGTACAATCAAGGGCCTGTCTTTTGGATTTGACCGGAATTATACAATAAACGGCCTGCCTTCTGTTGTATACAGTCAGAAAAAGCCATTATTCCTGGAATGTACCCTGAAATCAGTCGATGGTGAAGTATGAGTAATGTGCAGGGGTTGGATCGGGTTCTCGCACGGATCGCAAAGATCAAGCAGATTCAACCGAGGGTGGTTGAGGTCGTGGATGATGGTCTTTTAGCCATTGAGGCAGCAGCGAAGGCTAATGCGTCAGGTCCTCGCCCTGAGCATATCGATGAAGTAACCGGAGATCTTGTTCGACAAATTCAGTCTTCGGGGGCATCTATCAAGGGAGATACCATAACTGGGGAGGTTGTTTCAAACTCTGATCATGGTATGATCCATGAGACAGGGGGGGTCGTCACCGCAAAGAATGCCCCCTATCTTGTCTGGCAGGATTCAAACGGGGGATGGCACAAAGCTGAAGCAGTAACCATTCCAGCACGACCATACATGGATCCTGCCCTCCAACAGACTCGTGAGCAGATCATTCAGAATGTCCAGGATGCATTCATGGGGTTATTGACATGAGTATCGTCGATGATATCAGGCCGATTTTGATAAATGATGAAACGGTCTTTCGACTGATCGGGTTTACAGATCCAAAGGTAAAAGAGATCAAGTCTTTTCGGGGGACTTTTCCGAACAAGACAAAACTTCCCTGTATCACATACGCTGATTCTTCGGGCGTTCCCGGGAGTCTGGTAAACCGTGATTTGACTTTTCTGATAACATCATGGGGGTCGAGTGATGTAGAATGTCAGGCAGTAGCTAATGCGATTGAAAAGGCACTTGACTCCTGGTCAGGGGTTCTGAATGGAGTTCAGGTAGTAAAAATCGCCTGTACGTTCTGGCAGGATTCACTTACGGAGGTCACAACCAACCTCTGGTATAGTATTCGAAAATTTGAGATAATTCATTGGTAACACTATGCCATTAATTCACAACGAACCATAGGGAACCGAATTAACCCATGTGGGAAACTGCCTGGTATTTGCCGGGCTATATTCGGGAATATCCGCGTACGATTTTTCCTCTCCGAACCTGTTCAACCTCGGACCTAAGAAAGATGTCGGGTATGAACCAGCAATGGAGACTGTTGAGCAGGACTTTGATGATTGTGAGTTTGATCCGGTCATCAATACAGAGAGTGCGAACGTTGCGTTCTCCCTCGGTGAACTTGATGTTCAAAAGCTCTCTCTGATATCAGGGGGAGTATCGTCTGCATCATATACTCTGGGTACTCCAGTCACAATTGGACCTACAGCGTATGAAACGATCACCCTTCATGGAAACAGACCCGTTCGGCTTGCTCACAAGAGTTTCTCAACAACTGCCCCGGTCGAAGTCTCCACTCTGGTAGTTAAGGAAAACACTGACACCACTCCGACCACGTATGTCAAGGATACTGATTATTCGGTAGATACTGATATTCTCGGATATACGACAATAACCAGGAAGGGTACAACTATTGAGGATGGTGAAACGGTCCGGGTGACCTATGGATATACTCCGGCAGCCATGAAGACGCTCTCCCGAGGTGGAAAGAATCAGGTATCGCCGATCGTGATCAGAGTTCTTCATGTCAAGCGGATCGAAGGGGAGAAGATCTTTGGGTATATGATTGACCTATTCAAGGTATACTTTACCAAGTCAGGGAAACTGAGTTTCGGGTCAGACAAAGATCTCAAAGCTCCTCACCTGATCCCATACGAGTTTACTGGAAAATATGATAAGAATAGGACTCTCGGGAAACAAATCGACGCCATAAGCGTATTTGATAAATCTGGTGGCGGGGTCACCCTCGCTCAACTGAACATGGATCTGATGGCAGATTTAGATCTTGCAGTCCTAAAAGAGGCAGCAGTAACAGCATGAGCGACCCGGTAAAGAATTATGGGATCGTCCGGGGTAATTCCCGCCCTTTTTTCATCGGGGAAGAAACGATCACGGTGACCCGGCTTCCCGGCCAGGTGCATATGGAGTTTCAGGCATGGCGGGCCGAGGGTTCTCGTCCGGTAGAACCAAAGGATGAAGATCAGATCCTTGACTATGTTGAGTACAGGTCTGATTTCCGAACCGAAGACGAGATGCTTATGGATCTTGCGATCCTGACACTGAACGCAAACCGAACTGCAGATCAGAAACAGAGGTTTGATATCAATAAACAGTGGCTGCTGGAACACGTATCCGGGGATATGCTTGAGGATCTTGTCATGGATGTGATGGATCCTTTTTTATCCCATCTGCGAGACAAAAACGTCAAGCTAAGGCAGATAGAAGCAGGGATAATGAAGGATGCTCTGACTCCGATGCTGAGGGAAGTAGTGAAGGAGGAGATGAAAGCCCTGAGGAAACGCTCAAAACCCTCCTCGGAATCTACCGGGAAGTCTGCTTCCATTATGGATGGAGTTCAGAGTATACCCTCTCCTGTTCCCTTGACGAGTTAATTCAGTTCTGGGAAACGGCGACTCATCAGACGCTCAAAATGGCAATGATTCCGTTAGGGATCGACCTGGATAAAGAACGGGCAAAGGAGGAGGCGAAGTTAAAGCTTCGAGGTCCGGAACCGGATACAGCAGGATTGGCAAAGTTTGGTATCGATTATGACTCAATATGAGAATATATAGGGAATAAAAGAAATGATAGTATAGATACATGGTCATCAGATGAACTATGATATCTATCAACAATCTCTTTAATTCCCCATTCCGGGAATATGAATCCTATTTGTTCATTTTTCTCCGTACCTGGGCCTTTGTGGGATCACAGGCATTTACTATTTCTTGTTCATCCCAATAAAGGATGTGAAACTAATAATCCAGATGATTTAGAAAAAATGACGGACATAAATCAACTCTCTTCAACCCTTTCCTAATATTATCGATTCTTTATTCGGCTTCTTTCTGCCCATTCTCAACCCTCTTGATTGTAACAGCCACAACTTCCTCTCTTTCAATCCCAGAAATAAGGATTTTGGAACCGTAAGAAGTGACACTATCCAAAAATAGTAGGGGGTTTACTTTTTGGTGAGGGTTAGCGATTTTTCATATGCTTTATCTGCTTCATCTTTTCTACCGAGATTGTCTAGAGCAACCCCTTTGTTTACCCATGCCTCAGTAAAATCCGGATTCAATCGTATTGCTTCGTTATACGCCTCTATGGCTTCTTCATATCGTCCTAGATTTCCTAGATTAACCCCTTTGTTATACCATGCCTCAGTATCATCTGGTTTCAATCGTATGGCTTCGTTATACGCCTGTATGGCTTCTTCATATCGTCCTAGATTACTAAGACTATTACCTTTGTTATACCATGCCTTAGTAAAATTCGGTTTTAATCGTATTGCTTCGTTATACGCCTCTATAGCTTCTTCATATCGTCCTAGATTATCTAAAGCAACCCCTTTGTTATACCATGCTTCAGTAAAATCCGGTTTCAATCGTATCGCTTCGTTATACGCCTGTATGGCTTCTTCATATCGTCCTAGATTACTAAGACTATTACCTTTGTTATACCATGCCTTAGTAAAATCCGGTTTTAATCGTATTGCTTCGTTATACGCCTGTATGGCTTCTTCATATCGTCCTAGATTACTAAGACTATTACCTTTGTTATACCATGCCTCAGTAAAATCCGGTTTTAATCGTATGGCTTCGTTATACGCCTGTATGGCTTCTTCATATTCGCCAAGACCGCTAAGGGCATCTCCTTTAGAACCCCAATAAACATTGATTAACTTCGGATCAGAAATCTTTTCAAGTGTGTTAAGTGCTGTTTGGTATGCTCTTCTGGCTTCTTTTAGATACCCTAATTCGCTTAATGTAATTCCTTTATTGCTCAATGCAGTGACATAATTTGGGTTCACATTTATTGCTTTGTCAAATGCCTTGAGTCCATCTCTATATTTATTTACCTCACATAATGCAATTCCTTTCCAGTTCCAAATTCTTGAAAAGTCTGGATAAATATCTAATAT
>DATMXW010000171.1:0-97308 GCA_035561295.1 Methanospirillum sp.
GTTATATATGGAGCCCGATGATCACCTTCGCGATCTGCTCACCCGGTTTAAGGGTGGTAATCTGACCCTTGATGAAGTTGAACGGGCGATTCAGGCGCATACCCCCGGACAGGTCGGCTCTATTGCTGTGCTTGATCTGAACAGGGCGGATCGATGTGGTATCCCCGAAGTGATCCTTGCTGAAGGAAAGGAACCTGAACACCTCATTGCAATCGCTCAAAAGTATGCTCAAGCAGCCGGACGGTGTGTGATTACAAGACTTGCACCTGAAACTGTACCTGTCCTTCAAAAGACTGCCGACCAGCTTGGACTGTCTAGTTCATACTATCCTGCCGGACGGGTGATGGTTCTGGGTTCTGGTCCTGAACCAGCTCAAACCGGGGGTGTTGTCGGTGTCATCACTGCAGGAACATCAGATATCAGAGTTGCCGAGGAGGCCATGGTTATTGCGCAGGAGATGGGGTGCCAGGTCAGGACTGCCTATGACGTGGGAGTTGCCGGGATTCATCGTCTCTTTCCGGTTCTCGCAGCGATGGACGATTGTCATGCCTTTGTGGTCGCTGCCGGGCGAGAGGGAACATTACCTGCAGTGGTTTCCGGCCTGGTGAACCGCCCGGTTATCGGGGTTCCGGTATCAACCGGTTATGGATATATGGGACATGGAGAGGCTGCGCTTGCAAGCATGCTTCAGTCCTGTTCAGTCCTGACTGTGGTAAATATTGATGCAGGATTTGTAGCCGGGGCATTTGCAGCCCGAATTGCTGTGATGGTGGCCACCAGGAGCATCGAATGAGGCGTGCCTTCTATATCGGTAGATTTCAGCCATATCACACCGGGCATCAGACAGTCATTGATCGGATCGCCCTGGAGGCGGATGAGATCATTATTGGAATCGGCAGTGCCCAGCTCAGTCATGATAAAGAAAATCCGTTCACTGCAGGCGAGCGTGTTCTTATGATCACCCGGGCACTGGCTGATCTCAAAAAGCCGTTCTATGTGATCCCTATCGAGGATATAAAGCGCAATGCACTTTGGGTCGCCCATATTATTTCAATGACTCCTCCGTTTCAGATCGTATACTCAGGCAATCCCTTGGTTATCAGGCTCTTCTCTGAAGTTGGTATACCTGTTTGTATGCCTGCTATGTTCGAACGGGAGAATCACTCCGGGACAGCGATTCGTGAACGGATGCGATCTGGATCAGGATGGAAACCATTTGTTCCATCAGTAGTATCAGAAATAATCATCGAGTTTGGGGGAATTGAACGTATTCAGCACCTTGATCGGGAAGATGGGGATCCCTGTTGTCAGATCTGATGAGGAAAATGAATGTTTAACAAGATTAGAGAACTGTTCAAATCAAAAGAGTCGCGGGTACAGGAAAAAGAGATAACAATCGAAGAGCTCTCTTCCTGGCTTGAATGTGAAGAGGATGCGTGTACATGCCGGAGATCAGAGGCGATAGGTGAGTCCAGATTAAAGATTCTTGATAGTAAAAAAGTGATCTGCGACCTGATGTCTGATTTTGGTTGTGAAGACAACGAACAACCGCTCCATCCAAAGGTTGAGCAGGTGAATCGCCACAATCTTCCCCAGTTTAAACGGAGGATAGAGACAGCTGTTGAAAAGGAGTTCTCTGAAGATGATGAGGTGTTCTATCGTCAGGTCGCAGAGATGGTCGATGGCTGTTTCAAGGCTTTTCAAGGGCCAGGAAGATATCTTCACCACCTCTACCCTGATGAGGTGAAACTATTCAGGCAGTATATGGATCAGACCGGTCGTGAACTGAACCATCTGACTGAGGCAATAAAAGAGTCACGCGATCGACTGGGTCGGATCAAAACAATCAGATCAGCTCTTGAAAAACTTGGACATATTTCTAGTGAGGAGGCAGTCCTCTCTGAACAACGGTGTCATACTGCTCAAAATCGACAGGTGCTAGAGGATGACCGTGGATCCCGGATCCGTGAGCGTGAGGGTGTCGCGGCCAGTGATTCCTATCAGGAGTATGTAACACGAAAATCCGACCTTGAATCGGCGCGTGTGCGAACCCTCACCCTCTATGATGATCTGGAATCTCTTATCAGGACTGCTCTCCCTGTCTGGCGGAAAGGTCTGCGCATATTACAGGATCAGCGGAGAAAGGATGATGAAAAGATGATGGATCATCTTATCCAGTATGCTGTACTTCAGAAATACCAGAATGAAGAATTTTCCAATCTAGTCCGGTCAACAGCATCAGGTCTCTTTGAATTCATCGAAAAAGAAGAGATTCCTCTGAAAAATTCTTTTGAAAAAAGTCTGTTTACTCGGCCTGATGAATATGCTGAACAGATCATTACCGCTCTGGATGAGTGGGCTGATGCTGAACAATCCTACCGGGATGAGCACCATGATCTAGAGAATCATCCCGCATTTAAGCAGTTATCTGCCCTGGATGAGAAGATACATGCTATTGAACGGGAGATTAGCCACCTTGATGAAGAGTCTGGCAGATCCGACGGTAAAGCACATCATCTTGATCGGGAACGGGCTGAATTGATCTCTGTGATAACCACCGAACTTGCAGAACTCAGTGTGGGAACTGTTCGACTGGTCGGATGGGATCAGCTCTCCGAGGTGAAATCGTGAGCAGACCGTACCGAACACTCAATGTCGTGAAAGGAAAGGTTGATTGCCTCACCAATAAGCGGGAAGACCTGGATCATTGCAGGTTCTGTGCACATTCTGTCAGGTTCAGAGTTGGAGGAAAGGAGGTAATGTCTCCTGCCCGGGCATTCTGTAATCTCTCCCGCGCAACCGAAGATGTGGACCTGACGAAAGTTGAAGCCGTCATCTGTGATGACATGGTACAGGAGGGCTTTCGAAGCATCATGAACATCATCGGGTGAGGCCTGCTCATTTGGTAGAGTTCAGTCTCATTTCTTTTGTAAGAATATTTTTAAAATTTCTTCAAATATGAGATGTTCCTCAAAATGATCTGCAAGCGCATCAAAGGGATCTGTCTCTGAACAATCACCGCTTTCATATTCAATTCCCTTCTGCTCACATAGGTATGAAATCAGGGCCTCTGTCACAGACGGATCCTGAAAAAGGCCATGCATGTAGGTTCCAATCAGGAGACCATCTTCTGATACGGCTCCTTCTCCCTCAAATGCATGATCTATCTCCGGGTGCGTGGTTTCTCCCATGTGGATCTCATATCCCTGAATTGTGGAGATACGAGAGAGGATTGGTCCCTTCTCCGATGAAATACGCATCACCTGGGTAGTTGTCTTATGATACCCGGAAAACCGGGTTATACCTGGAATTAATCCGATTCCTTCATATTCCCCGGGATCTCCGGTAGCAGATTCAACACCTGAATCTATTATCGTTGAACAAAGCATCTGGTATCCTCCGCAAATACCAATAATTGGGACCCTCCTCTCCCGTGCCATACGGACCTGATCTACAGTTCCTGACTCCTTGAGCACTCTGAGATCTTCAACCGTATTCTTGGTACCTGGTATTATCAATGCGTCATAGGATTCCAGTGGTTCACCCGGTCTTACATAGGTGACTGAGGCATGCCGCTCCAAGAGTTCAAAGTCCGTAAAGTTGGAGATTCTGGGAAGTCTGATGATTGCGATCTTTACTCCTGAAGCATGAGAATTCCTGTGTTTTTTATCATCAAGTGAGAGCGAATCCTCACTTGGTATCTCGATATCCACTGCGGGAATCAGGCCGAGAACCGGGACCCCACAAAGATCCTCAATTATTGCTCGCCCATCATCAAAGAGAGCAATATCTCCACGGAATTTATTAATGATAACTCCACAGACGAGTGGCCTGATATCATCTGGAAGAAGCATTATCGTTCCATATACCTGGGCAAATACCCCTCCCCGTTCAATATCAGCAACCAAAAGGATCGGATACTGCAGTTCCCGTGCAAGTCTGATATTTGCGATATCCCGGTTGTACAGGTTAACTTCTGCCGCACCACCAGCGCCTTCAATCACCAGATGGCCATACATCCGTTGTAATGTGCGGACTGCCGTCATAGCGACCGTGAGCAGATGATCGGTTTCAGTATAATATGTAGATGCCTTGACATCACGGTGTGGTTTTCCCATGAGGACAATCTGCGAGGTCTGGTCGCCTTTGGGTTTGAGCAAAATTGGGTTCATAGCCACCTGTGGTTGTAGGCCGGCTGCAATTGCCTGCATTGCCTGTGCAATCCCAATCTCCCCTCCATCATGGGTTACCCAGGAATTCAGGCTCATATTCTGGGATTTAAAAGGGGCATGTGAGATCCCCCTCCGTAGGAGTAAGCGACATATTGCGGTTACCACGGTACTCTTTCCGACATGGGATGCTGTACCGAGAACCATGATAGACATGGAGAACAGATTTGATCAGCGGGTATTTACCTGCAATGTCAACACAGGTCTGTTAGTTCTTCACTGTATCACTCCTGAAGAGAAATTGATACCAATGATTTAATAGCAAAACAGATATGGTATATGTAATGAATGGTGGTATTTGCTCCATTTGCGGGCTACCAAAAGAACTCTGTATCTGTGAGGAAGTAGCAAAAGAGCAGCAACGTATCAATGTGAAGGTAAACCGGCGCCGTTACGGGAAAGAAGTCACCGTGATCGAGGGTCTCGATCCGACTGATATCGATCTTGAAGATCTCTCCAAGTTTATGAAAGGAAAACTCGCCTGTGGTGGGACAGTAAAAGGGAATTCCATTGAATTACAGGGGAATCATCGTGACCGCGTGATTGATCTGCTTGCCAGCAAAGGGTACGCGGTGGACAATATCTCATAAGACCGTGATATGCGGTATCCATCAACGCTTTTTTTTGGATCTTACCATTGAATGGAGGTCAAGCCGATAGTTTTCATCATCTCCGACTCTGATAACCCGATCATCAGTTTCCGCAAGTCTGAGTAGATTCAGGTCATATCGTCCGGGTTCAATAATTCTGATACTTTCCGGTGTTTCTTCTATCGGAGGCTCTTCACTCTTCTGGACCTTTATTAACTCTGGTTCTGGCAGATGTTCTGGCTCTTCCACAGGTACAGGTGGCAGGATTTCTGCTCTGCGTACTGAAACATACGCAAATTTAGTGCCGCCACAGGACTGGCAGCAGGGCGCAAGACCCTCTGCCGCCGTCAGCATTTCACCACACCGGAGACATCGATGTGGCATGATTATCGTGAGGATATCCAGGCACTGATCAGGTCCTTTTCGCGCCGAATCATCTTGAGCTGATTGGCCGGTCCGATAACCGTCAGCCGCCGATGCTCTTCATCTCCCCTGACCAGTCGCGCGAGCATTCCTCCACTCTTCTGCTTAGATGGATAGGATTCTATCTCGATACCTGAAAATCCATCTGGAAGAATCTCCCTCATGGTCATCTCTATCAGGGAACTCTGCTCATCAGGAGATAGACCCGATTCAAGAACGACTATGGTTCCTTCATGGACCCGATCCAGAATCAACCTGATCTTCTCCATTGACGTCATTCGGGAGAGGCGGTCTTCTGATATGAGATCTATCCTGACACCCTGCATTGACATCACCGGAACGTCCTGATCATCTCCTCATAGAGACCTTCGATTTGTGAACCGGTAAGGCATGATATCGGGACTACCGGATGCTGAGGGAATGCGGCACGGATCCGCTGGGGCGACGAATCAGGAAGGTCGGTCTTGTTTGCAGCGATGAGGACCGGAAGTTTCCGACTCTCTATGATACCAACCATCATGATGTTCACCTGAGCAAAGGGGTCCGCTGTGGCATCTATCATGTATATCACCCCGTCGATATCCTCACGTAGCCAATGCATAGCCTCGGCAACCCCTTCAGTTGCTTCCCGGGCACGGCATATTGCTTCTTCACGTTCAATCCCATACTCTACAAACTCTTTATAGTCAATTTTAGTAGTGACACCGGGGGTATCAACGATATCTATCGTGATAGATCCACCGTTTGAACCTGATATCGTAATATTTTCAGCTCGCAAAGCACGACGTGTCTCGTGAGGGATCTCACTTACCATTCCCTCGAGCCCGTTTGACCAGTCATGGGCTATACGGTTTGCTAATGTTGTTTTACCTGCGTTAGGCGGACCGTAAATCCCGATCCGGGAAGTCTTCTTCTGAAAGAATGCTGTAAGAATTTTTGCAAAGGTCTGGCTGAGTCCCATGTTTATCGTCCTGACCGGTATATTCGGCGGTAAAATTCCGGGAAAGCCCGGGTTCTGTCAGTAGGATATGATCAGAGGTGATTATTATTATTGTTATCCCAATTGTACTCGTTTTCCATTAGGCTATGGTTCATACCACAACCGATGGATTAATACCGGTACCGGGTGATAATCAGAGTATATGCAGCTGCCCGGGCATCAGAGAGGTGACAGCAATGACGTATACAAATGAGACGATCAAGCTCGAGACCAGGGTTCCCGTGCGGGATATCATGAAACGGAACCCCAAGACAATTGACTACAGGGCAACAGTTGCAGATGCAGCTCGGAAGATGTGCAATAAGGACACTTCAGGTAGCTGTATCGTCCTGAAGGAGAATTCCGCGGTAGGAATCGTAACCGAACAGGACATAAACTGCAAGGTGGTTGCTAAGGACATTAAGCCGAGTGAGGCGTATGTTCATGAGATTATGACTTCTCCTCTCATCACATTAGGTATAGACCAGACTGTTGAGGAAGCTGCCCACCTGATGATTAAAAACCGGGTCAGGCGTCTTCCTGTCATAAATGAGAAAGGAGTTGTCATCGGGATTGTGAGTGTTCGAGACATTGTTGCGGTCTCTACAGAAATTAATGAGCTCATGGGAGAGCTCGTTGAGATCAATCGAGCAGAGGATGTTGAATCAGGAATGTGCAGTAGATGTGGTATGATGTCTGAAATCCTGCACAATATCGATGGTTCACTGATATGCCCGTCCTGCTCTGATGAAGACCGTCTCTGACCAGCACCTGCACTCCACGGTTTTCGAGGGAAACAGAGGTTTCCAAAATAATCCCCCTCTTTTCCCGGTGAATTGATGTAAGATCGCTGGTTTTATCGTTACTAACCGAGTATGCCAAACAGAAACGACCCAGAGAATGGTTCAGTCATCTCGATTGCAACCCGGAATGTGATATCAGCACCGCCGACAATGAGGATTGTTGGTGCAATAGAGACTCTGACCCAGTGGGGGGTGCGACGTCTTCCAATCGTTGACCCCGGTTCCCACCGGCTGAAGGGAATCATGACTGCCAGGGATGTTGTCGATTTCTTTGGTGGAGGCGAGAAGTTCAACCTGATTAATGTAAAACATGAAGGGAACTTTCTTGCAGCCATCAATGAGAGTGTCAGCAGGATAATGAAATCGAACGTGAGCACGCTTCCTCCGACTGCTCCGATCAATGACGCAATCAGGATTATTGTTCAGAGCCGAATAGGTGGGATACCTATTGTAGATGACGATTCAATTCTGATAGGTATCATCACTGAAAGGGACGTGCTCAAAATTCTCTGCAGGACCACCAGCGGGGTAAGGGTCAGAGATATTATGACCCGCTCACTACTGGTTCAGCCTCCTGATTGTCCCCTGTCAATGGTTACCAAAGTGATGACCGGCAACCAGTTCAGACGTCTTCCTATCGTTCAGAATGATGTCCTGTTTGGGATTATAACAGCAACTGATATCGTAAAATATATCGGTTCTGGGAAAGTCTTTGAACAACTCATCACCGGAAATGTCACAGAAGCGATGGGAGTTCCGGTCAGGGAACTGATCACGGGAAATCTGTATACAGCAGATCCCGGCCAACTGATCACTGAAGCGGCGCGTCAGATGCTTGAGAAAGGTGTCGGAGCCCTCCCAGTAATTGAAGATAGCAGACTTATCGGACTGGTAACTGAGTTTGATCTGGTAAAGGCGTTCTCTGAAGAACAGGAGAGGAGTCGGTAGAGATGCTGGTATCAGATCTCATGAGTTCTCCGGTCTATGGCTGCCAGGCTTCTGATACTGTTTCCTATGCCCGGAATATGATGTTCAAACATCATATATCCAGAGTTCTGATAATGGAGGATCAACGGATTGAAGGGATAGTGACCAAAAAAGACATTGGATACCGTCTCAGAGGTCGTGATCCATCATGGCGCCGGCGACCTTTGGATAGTGCTGCGCTCTCTACCGTCATGGTTTCTGATGTGGTGAGTATCTCACCGGACAGTAATCTGCATGATGCCCTTTCACTGATGGTGATGCGCCATATCTCTGGCTTTCCTGTCGTAGATCAGGGCATGGTCCTGGGTGTTCTCACGAAGAGTGATTGTATGCATGCTCCGCTCATTACTGGATACGATCGGCCTGTTTCAGGGGTGATGCGTGATGCTGTCCTGGTAACCGGGGAGCACTCGCTTGACCATGTGATTGATCTGATCCGGGATAAATCCGGAATTGTAGTGGTCACTGGTGATCATGGCGAGCCTGCTGGTGTGATTTCTGAAAGTGACCTTGCATTTCATGAACAGACCTCTGATAATGCAGTTCAGATACGCGCATCCGATGTCATGAAATCCCCTGTGCAATCCCTGCCCTTTACAGCCAGAACTGGTGATGTGGTCAGGATGATGCATGAAAAAAAGATATCGAGTGTGGTAATAACTGGTGATCAGGGGATAAAAGGAATTATTACGAGAGATGATATAATACGGGAAGTGGTTCAATGACCAATACCATACTTGTCAGAGACGTCATGTCAAAACCGGTGACAATCGCTAAATCAGTACCGGTCACCGAAGCCCTGGATAAAATGCTTGACGTCGGTATTGACCCGCTTATTGTTGTCCATAATGATGAGGTGGTCGGCACCGTCTCGCGGCATAAGATCGCAGAGAAACTTGGTGCAAAGCATAGTTCTGAGATTTCACCCACCGCCATTCACGTATCCAACACTATAGATGACGACTTTACCTTCATCTATGAGGATCAGGAAGTTGATGTGCTGATTCCTCTCCTGCAGGAGAGATATAAGCTGGCTGTGGTCTATGATAGTGATAACAAGCTCGTTGGACAGGTCTCTTCAGGTGATGTGCTTTCAAAAATGCAGCCTGAAGGTGATCTTGCTTCAGTAATGGATAAGCCTCATACGATCGATGCTGGTGAGCGGATGGTACACCTTCGCAGAAAGATGATTGATGAGCAGATATCCAGATTTGTTGTTACTGCTGATGGGAAGATGGCAGGCATCGTCTCTGAGACTGATGTGGCTGTTGCAGTTCGTAAGTTCCGTGAGTCGGTTGATGACCGTCACCAGGAACACCAGGTCAGAAATATTCTGGTTCAGGATATTATGACTTCCTCAGTCCAGAGTGTTGAGGTAGGATCTCCGGTCAGTAAAGTTATCTCGATGATGCTTACCAAAAATTTTGGTAGTGTCCCGGTAACTGAGAATGGAAAAGTTGTTGGCATGGTCACGCGTCAGTCATTGATCATGGCACTCTGATCTTTTTTTTGTCAGGTCTCTCTTCGTACTGCTACTGTTATTACATTCTGTTTCCAATATTTACTCAATGACGCTGGATCCCACACAGCCGGTCCGGCCGGTTTCTGATGTTGCTTCCCTTCTCGAAGGGATGAGTAGAACCGGTTTTCAGGGGCGTAAACTCGGTGAGTCGGTACAGGTCTGGACCCAGATGATCAAGGATCCTGATGCGTTGATTCTTATGGGATTGTCCGGGGCGATGATCCCGGCCGGCATGCAGGAATGTCTGATTGAGATAGTATCCCGTCGGTATACCGATCTGATAGTCTCAACCGGAGCCAATATTTTTCATGATATATGCGAACATTGTGGTATAAGACATTATATCGGGCATCACCTTGTGGATGATACCAAACTCTTTGAGAAAGGAATTGATCGAATATATGATGTGTTTGCGTATGAAGAGCAATTCCGTGAGGTTGATCATATCATTGCCCGGTTTGCACATGCTACGGGTGGGTTTGCCGGATCTTCGGCGTCATTTATCAAAGATCTTGGTGAATGGCTGATACATGAGTATCCTGAAGGCAGATCTCTTACGGCAACTTGCGCTGTGCAGAATATTCCGGTATTTATCCCGGCACTATGTGATTCTTCTATTGGTATTGGTCTGGTGATAGCGCGTAGGCAGGGTGTAGCTATATCTGTGGACCAGATCAGTGATGCAGATGAGATTTCTGCTCTGGTTGAAGATGCTAAAAAAACCGGTGTTATCTACATCGGAGGAGGGGTGCCTAAGAACTTTATCCAGCAGACACAGGTAATTGGGTCAATTCATAAAAGTGATTGTACCGGCCATGATTATGCTATCCAATATACTACTGATACTCCTCACTTTGGTGGGTTATCAGGTTGTACATTTGAGGAAGCAATCTCATGGGGGAAAGAGTCATGCTCCTGCTGTAAAGTACAATGCTTCTGTGATGCTACAATTGCGCTCCCCTTGGTAACGTCAGCATTAATCAGTTCAGGAGTTTCAAGATCGCCGTAAATCTGAAGATCAACAAGAATTTCCTGCACGAATTCGGATCCAAATTCATTGTTCTATCATAACTCTTATATCCAAGACACGTCCATGTAAGTAGGCACAATTCCTGTAGCAACAGTTTCTGTTGCGAGTGTCTACAAAGATGCGAATTTTAATGTTGAGGTAGCCAAGCCAGGTATGGCGCAGGGTTGCTAACCCTGTGTCCCCTTGGGACTCGGGGGTTCAAATCCCTCCCTCAACGCTTGACACGCAGGCAATTTCTCAGAAGCGAGGCATTGCATGGCTCAGGATGATCAAGAGATTAATTATTTCGTCAGGGTTAATAACACTGACCTCGACGGTACCAAGCCGGTTATCGTAGCACTGACTGGTATCAAGGGTGTCGGACGACACACTGCCCAGGTTATTGCTGAGGCGGCTGGTGCCGATAAACGCGCACTGATGGGAAAACTCGATGAAGCATCTGTTGACAAGATTCGTGATGTAGTAAATTCCTACAACGAACGTATTCCTGTCTGGATGACTAACCGACCCAAGGATGTATACACCGGAATTCCACGGCATGTTCTGGGAGGTGATCTCAGCCTCACCAATGAGGATGATATCAACATTCTCAAGAAGATACGTGCATACCGGGGTATCAGGCATGAGACCGGGCAGAAAGTCCGTGGTCAGCGCACCAAGTCTACCGGCAGAGTCGGTCTGATTGTTGGTGTGAAGAGAAAGAAGGCCTGAAGGGGTGAATCATGGGATACCCAGGAAAGAACCACAAGCAGTATCAGACACCCAAACGCCCGTTTGAGCTCTCCCGTATTGAAGAGGAGACTCGTCTGGTGATCGAGTACGGTCTCCGGAACAAACGTGAGGTCTGGATCGCCAAAGGTGCCCTTCGACGGTACCGTAAGGCTGGCCGTGACCTCATTGCGTTGAACTCAACCGGTGCAAGTCAGGACGTCATCGACCGCAAGAAAGCAGAACTGATCGGACATCTGAATCGGATCGGGATGCTCGGCCCTGATGCAGGGATTGATAATGTGCTTTCGCTCAAGGTAGAGCAGCAGCTCGACCGTCGCCTTCAGACTCAGGTCTATCGGCAGGGCTTTGCACGATCACCTAAACAGGCTCGGCAGTTCATTACCCATGGTCATATCGCGATCAATGGGCGACGTGTTACCATTCCGGGATACACTGTCAGTGCAGCAGAGCAGGATAGTATCACCTATTCAGGCTCTTCACCACTGGTTAGTGATATTCATGGAGAACGTCAGCGCATCGCAAAGGTAGGGAGATAATTATGAGTGAAGGGAGTAGTAAGGAGAAATGGGGTGTAGCACACATCTTCGCCTCCTTCAACAACACCATCATCACCGTCACCGACCTGACCGGTGCAGAGACGATCACCAAGAGTAGTGGTGGTATGGTCGTCAAGCAGGACCGCAATGAAAGCTCTCCATACGCTGCAATGCAGATGGCCCAGAATGTGGCTCAGGCAGCGAAGGAGAAAGGCATTGTTGGTCTGCATGTGAAGGTCCGTGCACCCGGGCGTGGGAAGCAACGCTCTCCGGGACCTGGTGCACAGGCAGCAATCCGCGCCCTTGCCCGTGCGGGCATACGCATCGGCATCATCGAAGATGTCACGCCGGTGCCCCATGACTCAATCAGAGCAAAAGGCGGAAAGAGAGGTCGTCGGGTCTGATGAATATAGATTTCAGCAGCCTTGATGAGAACAGCACCTCGTTTGTGCTGAGTGAATCATATATTGCATTTGCAAATGCACTGCGCCGGGCTATGCAGAGTGAAGTTATGAGTTTTGCATTCGAAAAAGTCAGGATTTATGACAATACGAGTGCACTCTTTGACGAAATTCTGACTCACCGGCTTGGTTTGATTCCACTCACCACCGATCTTCAAAGTTATATTCCCCAGGATACGTGCTCCTGTGAAGGCAAAGGATGCCCGCAGTGCACAGTAGCCCTGACTATGAGTGTGGAAGGGCCATGTATGGTCGTCTCCGGTGATCTCATATCTCAGGATCCTGCAGTCCATCCGGCATCGGATAATATTCCGATCGTCAAATTGGAGAAGAATCAGAAGGTTGTACTGGAAGCATACGCAATTCTCAACCGCGGCTTTGAGCATGCCAAGTGGCAGCCGGTCACGGTATGCGGATACAAAAATTATCCGCTGATCATTCATGACACCCGGTGTGATGGATGTGGGATTTGTGTCGAGGTCTGTCCGAAGAATATCCTGGAGGTAAAAGGCGGAAAGGTCGCAGTAATAACCGGTGGGGACATTCAGTGTTCACTCTGCCGGCTCTGTGAGCAAGCCTGTCTTAACAGCGGAATTGGAGAAGATCCGGCCATTCATATTAAAATGGATGAGACACGGTTCATATTCAATATGGAAAGCGACGGTTCGCTTCCCGCAGTTGAGATCCTCGAACAGGGGCTGCTGTATCTAAAAAATCAGTCAGACGGACTTCTTGAAGCATTGAGCGAAATCAGGGGGTAACGGAGCATGAGCAAAAGAAATGACAAGTCCAATCCGCGCCTCACCGATCTCATAAGGCTCCTGAAGCAGGCATCCAGTGAGAATGAGGTGCAGATCTGGCGCGATATCGCGATCAGACTTGAGAAACCGAGCAAGAACTATGCAGAAGTAAACGTGAGCAAGATTAACCGGTATGCAAAAGAAGGTGAAACCCTTCTCATTCCGGGCAAGGTCCTCGGCAGCGGGGTTCTTGAATCAAAGGTCACGGTTGCAGCATTGAACTTTTCTGACTCTGCAATCTGTAAGATTGGGGATCGGGACGGACAGTGCATCAGCATCGAAGAGCTCCTGGCACAGAATCCCAAGGGCAGCCATGTGAGGATTCTGAGGTGAGTGGCAGAATGGTAACGGTAATAGATGGAGAAGGGCTGCTCATTGGCAGACTTGCCAGCATAGTTGCCAAGAGAGCACTGGACGGCGAGGAAATCGCGGTTATCAACGCAGAAAAAGCGGTGATCTCCGGTAGCCGTGCACGTGTCTTTGGGATTTACAAGCACAAGCGTGAGCGTGGTTCTCGTGAGGGAGGGCCATTCTTCCCACGCAGGCCGGATCACATCCTGAAACGGACTATCCGTGGGATGCTTCCTTACAAACGGCCACGTGGCATCGATGCGATGAAGCGGATCCGAATCTATGTCGGTATTCCTTATCAACTTGAGGATGCACAGGCAGAGACTCTGGCAGATGCATCAAAGAATCGTCTGAACAGTCCGGCGTTTGTAACGCTTGGAACTGTCAGCACATTCCTTGGTGCAAAGTTCTAAGGGGGATAGTCGATGACAAAAGTGATCAACACGAGTGGTAAGCGTAAAACTGCAATCGCCCGTGCAACGTTCAGGCCGGGAAAAGGCGTGGTCAGAGTAAACTCTCTGATCCTTGACGTCTACTCCACCGAACTTGCCCGGATGAAGATTTCAGAGCCGCTTCAACTGATCCCCACCGGTCTTGATGGTGTCGACGTCTCCATCAAGGTTCGGGGTGGCGGAGTAATGGGGCAGGCAGAGGCAGCCCGTACTGCACTTGCCCGCGGGATCGTCCTCTGGCACAATGACCCGAGGATGAAGGATGTCTATCTGGGTTACGACCGTAGTCTGCTGGTTAATGATTCCCGTCAGAAGGAAGCCAAGAAACCTCATGGCCGTGGTGCTCGTAAGAAATTCCAGAAGTCATACCGGTGAGCTTTATTAACAATAGAGCTTACATAGTAGGTGCAACACAATGATACCGGTTCGCTGTTTCACATGCGGAAAGGTAATCTCCACTGCATACGAGGAATATAAACGCCGAAGAGATGCCGGCGAGGATCTTAAACAGATCCTCGACGATCTCAATATGGACCGGTTCTGTTGCCGGCGTATGTTACTCACGCACAAGGAGATTATTGATGAATTGAACCCTTATCAATGAGGGGTCGTAGGGTAGCCTGGACCATCCTACGGCGTTCGGGACGCCGTGACCTGAGTTCGAATCTCAGCGACCCCATTCTTGTGTTGACTAATTCTTGAGGATTGACGGATGCAGAACTATACACGCTATGAAAAGGCACGGATCGTAGGTGCCAGGGCGTTACAGATCTCGATGGGCGCTCCGATCCTCATCACGAGTACGACCATCGACCCGCTCTACCTTGCACTGGAAGAATTTGAGCAGGGCGTTGTTCCTATCACCGTTAAACGGAGATAAGTGAACGGGATGACCACCATATGCGCCGTAACCCTGAGGATCATTTACGATTCCAGAGGGCGCAGGACCATCGAGGCCGAAATAACTACAGAGCATGGGTTTGGCAGAGCCTCTGCTCCGGGTGGAGCCAGCACAGGGCTTCACGAGGCAATGGTTATCGATCCTGATCAGGCGGTGGATGATGGTCGCAGGCAGGTGATTCCTCACCTGATTGGGCTTGACTCGCAGGATCAGATCGGATTTGACTCCTTGCTTCGTGAAATTGATGGAACTGATACCTTCGCTGGTATTGGTGCAAATCTGTCTGTGGCACTCTCACTTGCTAATGCAAAGGCTGCCGCCGACTCAATACGAGTTCCTCTCTGGAAGCACCTGGGGGGTGCCTTTGTGACATCTGCTCCCCTTCCCCTTGGAAATGTAATTGGTGGAGGGGTCCATGCAGATCATGCAACTGAGATTCAGGAATTTCTGGTCGTGCCTACCGGTAGTCCGGGAGTGAGAGAAGCAGTTGCTGCAAATGCTCGTGTACACTCTGTCGTAAAAGAGCTTCTAAACCGTCAGGATATCTCCTGCGGTAAAGGAGATGAGGGTGCATGGGCTCCTGCAATACCTGATCAGGATGCCTTTGAGATCGTCAATGAAGCTATTGATCTGGTCTCAGAAGAGACAGGCTTTCAGATACGTATGGGTATTGATGCAGCAGCAAGTCAGTTCTATGATTCACAGGCTGGTGTATACCGGTACCGTGATGGAACGACTCGTACAGCAGAGGATCAGATAGCATATATAGCAGGTCTCATTGATGAGTATGGCCTCGTGTATGTTGAAGATCCCCTGTATGAGGAGGATTTTTCCTCCTTTGCAGAATTGAATGCACAATCTGGCAATAATTGTCTGATCTGTGGTGATGATCTCTTCGTCACCAGTTCCTCCCGGATTCGGAGAGGAATTGCTGAAGGCTCTGCAAATTGTGTCCTAATCAAGCCGAATCAGATTGGAACTCTGACTGGTGCCCATGAGGCAATAACCCTTGCCAGAAAGCATGGGATGGAAACGGTCATGAGTCACCGATCCGGTGAGACTGAAGATGCGACGATAGCCCATCTGGGCTGTGCATTTGACTGTGTCTTTATGAAGACCGGTATTGTTGGCGGAGAGAGAACTGCCAAATTAAATGAACTCATTCGGATAGAGGAGAGTATGTATGAACGGAAATGAGATGGAGATTGAACTGAACGAGCCCCTTGTCTCTGTTGAAGAGTACCTTGCAGCAGGTGTACACATCGGGACCCAGCAGAAGAGCAGCGACATGAAGAATTTCATCTACCGTGTACGCGGAGATGGACTCTACATTCTGGATATCAGAGAGACTGATGAGCGGATTAAAACCGCTGCAAAGTTCCTCTCTCAATATGATCCGGCAAAAATTCTGGTTGTGACCTCACGCCAGTATGGTCAGTTCCCTGCACGGCAGTTTGCTGATTCAATCGGAGCATTTCCGATGACCGGCCGCTATATTCCGGGCACTCTGACGAACCCGATTCTGCCTAAGTACGCTGAACCTGAAGTGATCGTGGTTACTGACCCGGTGAGCGACCTACAAGTCATACGCGAGGCAATACAGATTAGCATCCCGGTAGTTGCCCTGTGTGATACCAATAATATGACTAGTCTGGTTGATGTTGTCATACCGACCAACAACAAGGGACGAAAAGCTCTTTCAATGATCTACTTCCTGCTCACCAAGGAGTTCCTCCGTCATAAAGGATACACCACATCCCTGACACCAGAGGACTTTGAGACCGATCTGTAAAGATCGACTCATTCATGCCACTTCTATTTCCGGGTATCCGATACTATGAAGGGCTCACCCGTCAACCTACCCTCGATGACGATCAGACAATGTGCCATAGCCGGGATGTTCTATCCTGCAGATCCGATTCAGCTTACACAGCAACTGGAAAGTTTTTTCAGCCTGACGGTGAGTAATCAGGATGCGCAGGGAATTGTATCCCCCCATGCCGGATGGATCTATTCGGGGCAGATCGCTGCTCATGCATTTGCATCGATTCGGGATGGGTTTGACGGGACTTTTATTCTTATTGGGCCGAGTCATCGCGGCTTTTCAACCTGTCGATCTGGAGTCTCCTGGAATACGCCAATCGGGCCGGTTCAGGTTGATACTATTCTTGGAGATCTGATAGCGCTTCCTGTTGATGATCGGGCTATGGCATATGGGAATGAAAATTCTCTTGAAGTGCAGATTCCTTTTATCAGATACCGCTTTCCTGGTGCTTCTATAGTTCCCATCATGATGGGCTCTCAGACATTGGAGGAGATTAACAGGGTTGGAAGCCTGATATCTCGTGCGATACGCGAATACTCAGGTGAGGTCAGGATTGTGGCATCAAGTGACTTTTCTCATTATGTTTCTCACGATAAAGCAAGGAAGGATGATCTCTTTGCAATTGAGGCACTTACAGATCTAAATGTAAGTGAATTTATTACCCGCATTCATGGACATGCAATTAGTGCCTGTGGTTATGGTCCGATTGGTGCTATGATAGAATCTCTTCGGCCATGTGGAGTTACTCGTTGTGCCCTGATCTCATATACTACCAGCGGAGTAACAAGCGGGGATTATTCACAGGTGGTCGGATATGCAGCTCTGGCGGTGACCTGATTGGCAACCTGGAGTGCTCCCGGTAAGGTGTTCCTCTTCGGAGAGCATGCGGTTGTATATGGGAAACCTGGGATTGCCCTGGCAATACGGCCAAGGGTCTATGTCACGGTCAGAAAAACCAATCATGCACACCATGCAAAATCTCCCTATATTGATCAGTGCTTTAAAGAGCTCAATGTCAAAGGGAGTGTATACATAAATTCACAGCTTCCCAGTTCTTCAGGGCTCGGGTCATCTGCAGCAGTAACAGTGGCAACTCTTGCTTCGATAAATGATGAGTTCTGTCTTGATAAAACCAAAGATCAAATAGCCGAGATGGCATATAAAATAGAAAAACGAGTTCAGAAAGGCAGAGCCAGCCCAACAGATACGACAGTCTCTACTTATGGTGGTATGTTTCTGATTCGTGATGGATCACGCAAGCGACTGGCACCACAAAATTATCACCTGGTGATTGGGAATTCCCAGGTATCGCATTCGACCACGAGAATGGTTGAGAAGGTTGCAGATCTGAAACAGAAATTTCCAAAGGTCTGCGAACCGGTGATGGATGCCATCGAGGCACTTACCTTTGATGCAATGAAACACCTCGATGAACCTCCATACCTTGGTAAGTTGATGGACATGAATCACGCACTCCTGGATGTACTCGGTGTGGGTCATCCTGTCCTTACCCGAATGGTTCTTGCAGCTCGTGCCACGGGTGCATATGGGGCCAAAGTGACCGGAGCTGGCGGAGGAGGAAGTATGGTTGCCATCGCACCCAAGAATTTGAAAGCACGGATTGCGGGTGCTCTTGAAGTCTGTGATGGCCGTGCAATAATTACCTGTATGGATACTGAAGGATTGCGGAAAGAAAAGGATGCATAACAGGACAATACTGAAACTCGGTGGGAGTGTTATCACTGAGAAATCGGCAGGAGCAGCAGGTGTCATACAGCATAGTGCTCTTGTAACAATTGCCAGTCATCTAGCACAATATTCTGGACTCCCACTTCTCATAGTTCATGGTGCCGGCTCTTTTGGGCATCCACAGGCGAAGATGTATCATATCAAAGATGGGGTCACCAGAGAGAACCGGCGTGGCATCTTTGAGACACATCAGGCAGTCTGTGAACTCAACCATGTAGTGGTATCAGCACTTAGAAGTGCGGGGATTGAAGCTGTATCAGTTCACCCACTTCATGGCCTGGAGGCTGTAGAAGGGGTTTTAGCTCCATCATCATTCTCTCATCTTGAGCATATGATTGGTCTTGGTATTGTACCGGTCATCCATGGGGATGTGGTTATGGATAGATCCCGTGGTGCGTGTATCATTTCCGGTGATCAGCTGATACGAGTCCTTGCACTGCAGCTTGGAATGGACCGGGTCGGTCTTGCGACCGATGTACCGGGTCTGCTTGCAGAGGATGAATCAGTTGTGAGGGAGCTGCGTCGTTCGACGGCGCACCAGGTTACCATCGGCCACTCAGGTCATATCGATGTGACCGGGGGGATGGAAGGAAAGATAGCAGAGTTGCTCGGTCTCGCAGATAGTGGCATCAGGTCTGAGATATTTCATATATCCCGCCTTTCGGATTTTCTGGCCGGACAGGATCATGGTGGAACCCGGATTCTGCCGGAGGGTGGAATATGAATCGAAAAGAGTTCACATCTTCCCGCAAACTAGATCATCTCAGAATTTGTCTTGAAGAAGAGATAGAATCAGGACGATCCGGATTTGCAGATATCAGACTTGTTCATAATGCGTTGCCTGATGTCGATATGGACTCACTGGAACTCTCAACCCGGTTTCTCGGACATCAGTTGGGATCTCCTTTGTTTATATCTGCGATGACCGGAGGGCATCCGGAGACGAAAGAAGTTAACCGTGTTCTTGGACAAGCGGCTCAACAATTTGGTCTTGGTATCGGGGTTGGCTCCCAGCGGGCAGCTATTGAAGATCCAAGTCTTGAAGAAACGTTTTCAATTGTCCGTGATGCTGCTCCTGATGCATTCATTGTTGGCAATCTGGGGATTGTTCAACTTCGTGATCATGGTATAGAATGGGCAGAAGAAGCAATCAGCATGATAGATGCTGATGCTCTTGCCATTCATCTCAATTTCCTGCAAGAAGCCATACAACCCGAAGGAGATCATAATGCCACTGGCTGCTTTGAAGCATTGCGGGAACTCTGTCGTGAACTGAAGGTTCCGGTCATCGTCAAAGAGACCGGATGTGGGATATCTGAGCAGACCGCACGCCAATGTTATGGGGCTGGGGCTGCGTGTGTTGATATCGGAGGATCTGGTGGTTCTTCGTGGGCGGCGATTGAGAGTTTCAGAGCCTTAAACGGGGATGCTGGAGGAGATCAACGGCTCTCGGATCTCGGACAGCTCTTCAAGGACTGGGGGATTCCAACTGCAGTCAGTCTCTGTGAAGTTACCCGGTGCAAGGGTCCGGTGATTGCCAGCGGTGGAATCAGAACCGGAATTGATATTGCAAAAGCTCTTGTCCTTGGTGCAGATCTTGGCGGAATGGCTCTGCCACTTCTTAGACCCGCCTGTGAAGGGATAGAATCACTATCAGATACACTCACCATGATCCATCAGCAACTTCGCATAGCACTCTTCCTGACCGGACATACCCGGGTGGCAGAGATGGCCGATACACAGTACTACACAACCGGTCAGTACGCGCACCTGATACACAGATAAATTTATAGGAGGATACCAGCTTGGACATAGAAGTCCTGGCAGTGGGCGGCTTTAACGAGTTTGGACGAAATATGACCGCCGTCCGCTGTGGAAAAGAAATAGTCATAATTGATATGGGGATCAGGCTTGACTCCCTGATGATGCACCCTGATATCGAGATGGAGAATACCCACTCACTGGATCTGATCGAGATGGGAGTCATCCCTGACGATACGGTCATGAACCAGATAGAGGGAACGGTAAAAGCGATCATCCTCTCACATGGCCACCTGGATCATATTGGGGCAGTGCCCAAACTGGCACACCGGTATAATGCCCCGATCATCGGGACGCCTTACACGATCGAACTGGTACGCCAGCAGATAGAGGGTGAGAAAAAGTTTGGAGTTAATAATAAACTCTTCCCTCTCAAATACGGTCAGCGGTATACGATCTCAAATACCCTGACGCTTGAATTTGTCAGGATGCAACATAGCATCATTGACACTGCGACAGTTGTATTGTACACTCCGAAAGGAGCCATTGTCTACGCACTGGACTTCAAACTCGATCGCAATCCTGTGCTAGGAGAGCCACCAGACTTTGCCAAACTTCGTAAGATCGGCAAAGAAGGGGTTCTCTGTCTGATCTCTGAAGTCACTAATGTACGAAAGAAAGGGCGATGTCCCAGCGAACAACTTGCTAAGAGCATGGTTCGGGATGTGATGACGAGCTATGAGGATGATAAAAATGCTATCATTATCAGTACTTTTGCCTCTCATATAGCCAGAGTAAAAACAATTGCTGAATGTGCTCATGAGATAGGGAGAAAACCGCTTCTTCTTGGGAGATCTATGGAGCGGTACTGCAGCACGGCTGAGCAGATGAAGTACGTCAGATTCCCTGATACTACAAGCATATTTGGAAACCGGCGTGTTGTCGAACGGACACTCAGGCGAATCATCAAGAGTAGTCGTGATGAATATGTTCCTATTGTGACCGGACATCAGGGAGAACCCGGTTCTATTCTGACCAGAATAGCACAGAAAGATACGCCATACCGGATTGAAAAGGGTGACAAGGTTATGATCAGTGCCCAGTTGATTCCTAATGATATGAACCGGGCACAACGATACCGTATGTTCTCTCTCCTCAAATCCCAGGGTGCCCGGTTGTTTGATGAACTGCATGTATCAGGGCATGCGTATTGTGAAGACCATTACGAGTTTCTTCACATGCTCAATCCACAGTTCATAATTGCAGCACACGGTGGGATAGATATCACTTCAGATTACCTTGATCTTGCCCGTGAGTGCGGATATACTCTGAATAAGGATTTCTTCCTGATGGCAAATGGTCAGCGGCAGAAGCTGGCCTGAACCGGTGAATATCATGGATCTGGAGACATATCTTCGGAAAACTGCAACAGAGGTTAACAACCTCCTGGATCAGTACTACGCAAAGCCCTCGACTGACCTTTCACGGGCGGCTAACCACCTCCTTTTTGCCGGTGGTAAACGCCTGCGTCCTGCATTATTCAGGCTTGCTGCTGAGGCAGTACGTCCGGGAAGTGCTGCAGGAATCCTGCCTGCAGGTCTCGCCCTCGAGGTGACCCACAACTTTACGCTGATTCATGATGATATCATGGATGGTGATGAGACCAGGCGAGGTAAACCGACGGTACACACGGTGTGGGGCGAACCAGCTGCAATTCTTGCCGGTGATGTGCTCTACGCCCGTGCGTTTTCACTGATCTGCGATGCTATGGCCGCTGACTCGGCAAAGGTGAATGCTACCGCGATGCTGGCAAAAACCTGTGAAGAAATATGTGAGGGTCAGCAGCTGGACATCTCATTTGAGTCACGGCAGGATGTTACCCGGGATGAGTATCTAGATATGGTCACTAAAAAGACCGGGGTACTTTATGGGGCATCTGCCGGAATGGGTGCTCTCCTGGCAGGGGGGACACAGGCTCAGATTGATGCCCTCTATACCTATGGCTGTTGTATTGGTGCTGCGTTCCAGATTCAGGATGATCTGATCGATCTGATGGCGTCCTCTGAGCAGTCAGGAAAGGATCAGGCTTCCGACATCAGAGAAGGAAAGCAGACACTTATTGCAATCATTGCCAGGGAGAAGGGTATTGACCTTGCTCCGTATCGCCGGGTTCTTTCTTCTGAAGAGATAGCATGTCTCATTTCAGTTCTAACAGATGCTGGGATTATTACTGAAGTCCAGGTGATTGCTGATACGATGGTTAAGGAAGCTCTGGATGGGCTCTCTGTCCTTCGTGACTGCGTGGAACGTCAGCTCCTCTCTGATCTTGCCTATTATTTCATCAAACGGGGATATTGATGGAAGGAGAACTCAGAAACCTGATTCTGGGAGCTGCACTACACAATGCTGTGAAACACCGGAGTGTTCCGGCAGCAGGAGCAGTGATAGGAGCAATTATGGGTGGCCATCCCGAGCTTCGAGCCCGGTCTGGTGAACTCAAAGTACTTGTAACTGATGTTATCAATGAGGTTTCAACCCTCTCCTATGAAGAGCAGGAGTTGCGACTTCAGGTAATAGCTCCAGATCTATATGCCAGCCTCTCTGAAAAGAAGGAGAAGAAGAAGCATGGGCTTCCTGATCTCCCCGGCAGTGAGGGGGGAGTAGTCATGCGGTTTGCCCCAAACCCATCAGGCCCGCTTCATCTTGGTCATGCCAGGGCAGCATTCCTCAATGATGAGTATATCAGGCGATATGGAGGAAAGTATATCCTTCGTATCGAGGATACTGATCCAAAACGGGTAGATCCTGAAGCCTATGATATGGTCTGCGAAGATATCGGATGGATGGGTCTTTCGATATCTGAGACGATCTACCAGTCAGATAGGTTCCCTCTCTATTATGATGTTGGAAAGCAGCTGATTGAGAAAGGTGCCGGCTACGTTTGTCAATGTGATAATGAGGTCTTTAAAGATCTCAAGATGCACAAAATTGCGTGTCCGTGTCGATCACAGAGTATCGAGGAATCGGTTGCTCTTTTTGAGAAGATGCTTGAAGGTGGGTTTGCTGAAGGTTCGGTATCAGTACGACTGAAGACCGATCTTCATCATCCTGATCCGGCGATGCGCGATTATCCCCTCTTCAGGGTACTAACATCAGTCCCCCATCAGCGTATTGATGCAATTGTGTACCCGCTCATGAACCTCTCAGTTGCCGTAGATGATCATCTATTAGGGATGACTCATGTGATTCGGGGCAAGGATCATATTGCAAACACCGGACGTCAGAAGTTTATTTTTGATTATATGGGGTGGAAACCCCCGGTATACAAGCATTATGGCCGAATGGGGATAGAAGGGGTGGTTCTCTCAACCTCTCAGATGAGACAGGGAATTCAGGCTGGAGAGTATACCGGATGGGATGATGTTCATCTTGGGACACTACGGGCGCTGGCACGCCGTGGTATTGAACCTGAAGCAGTCAGGGCTGCTGTTGTTGAGATCGGCACTGGTGAGACCGATATCCAGTTCTCATGGGAAAATCTGTATGCCAAGAATAAGGATATTGTTGACACAACTGCTGATCGGTTCTTCTTTGTTCCGGATCCGGTTGCACTGACAGTAGAAGGTGCTGCGCCGGTGATGGCACGGGCGATGAAGTATCCGGGAAATGAGTCACGTGGGTTTCGCGAGATTCCTTTCACCGGGAAGATTCTTGTTCCTAGGGCAGAACTTGAAAGCGGTACTCCGATGATACGGCTTAAAGATCTCTTTAATATCGCCTTGGCCTGTGATGGGGGTGTATATCACGCAATCTTTGCAGGTGAGGATCTTCAACAGGCACGAGATGCAAAGGCTCCCATTATTCAATGGTTGCCTGAAGGGTATGGTATTCCCTGTATCATCAGAAAAGCTGAGGGGGATGTTTCCGGGGTTTGTGAACCTGAAGTAGCTGATTGGAAGAACCGGGTTGTCCAGTTTGAACGAGTAGGGTTCTCACGTATAGATCAGACAGGGACTGGGATCATTGCATATTATTCTCATCGATAACTCCTTTCCTTTTTTACCTTCAGAGAATATATTTATGGTCTCAGGGATGACCTGAGAATATGGATCGAACTGAATCGGTTTTCATAATTTCTCTCTTTCTGGCGCTTATCCTCGTGCCAGGAACTGTTTTAGCAACATCAGTGACGTTTAACCCGTCATTTGTGTATGGGAATCCACCCAGTAATGGATATGTCCTGCTTAACTTTGATAACACCAATAATAATGAAGATGCTGTAGCCACCATTGCACTGGGCGCCACAAGAGATCCCCTCTATGCGATCTATATCCCTGCAGGAGAGATTGGCACCATCGAGAATATGGGTTCCGGACGGTTTGATGTCTTCCTCACTCTGGGTACAGAGTTTGATGCAAAAAACAGAACCTTCTCTGATGCCAAATACTACAAGATTACGTCACCGCTTATCGTTACCGGCAAGCAGGAAGAACAGACTGTCTTATTATATGCAAAAGATGGTACAGTAAACCGTATTAAAGAGATCACTGCCGATGAGGCACCTGTTTATAATAAACAGATTCGAAAATAATCTCCTCATAGCCTCATTTTTTTTAGTAATAGGTTGGTTACTCCTGAAGCATTAGGATCAGACCAATTATCAATCCCGGGTAAATCCTTTCCCTCCTTCAATCAGCCGCTTCTTTTCAAGAACTTCGTTGACCGTTGCAATTAATTCGCTCCCCTTATAGGGCTTAATTACATACCCTGAAGCACCATGTTGCAACGCGACGTCTGCCATCCGATAATCTCCTACTGATGTACATACAATTACCTTAGCCTCAGGATCAATCCTGATTATTGCTTTAAGTGCTTCAATCCCGTTCATCTGTGGCATCAGGATATCAAGGATAGTAATGTCAGGTTTTTGCTCAATAAATTTTTGTATTGCATCCTCGCCATTAATTGCTTCAATAACCTCAAATCCGGCTTTGGTCAGAAAGGCGGTCTCTATCTGCCTTGCTATCAGAGCGTCGTCAACAACCAGGATCGTCTTTTTCTCCATCATCACGGGCATTATGTCAATTCTCCGCTTGAATTTGATACCTTAAATCATTCCCTGATGTATCGTGTATGTTGGAACCGGGAGCCTCTCTTGCAGATTACCTGATCTCATATCCTGCTGCAATAAGATTCTTTCTGATCTCTTCTTCAGCCTCAAGTCTGTCCATAGAAATTTTTCTGATAAGCATATCCCAAACAGTATGAAGGGCGGTATCCTGACTATGCAGGGCGAGGGTTCCCGTTACATATCCTATCTCATCTCCCTGTGGGGATTGTATTACCATCACAACACATCGATAAAATTTGCACTGTGCCGGGCTGTCAGTATGGATTGTACAACCAATCTTCCCTGAACCGAGTGGCCTGAGAAACCGACAGGCAGAGGGGTGTTGATCCGGAAATGAATGATCATCGAAGAATTTTTGTTTATCTGTATCCACAGATGCAACAAAATCAGTTCCCGTACTTACCGAGCAGCAGTCGAACTGATACGGGCCGGTCTGTTTCTCAATAACAATATAATCACCCAGGTACATACAACAGGAACCACAAATCCGACACTCAAACCCCATACCTTAGTAATGAGCGTCACCTGATATCAGGATCTGGGTATCATGTTCCAACTTGGTGCATTAAGGTGGTCTTCGCTGCACCATGATCCCCATCATTCTTTTACTGCTAGACACCAACCTGTAATCAGATCATCTATGCGAAGCGACGATGTTAAGGCCGGGTACACCCGGGCCCCTAACCGGGCTCTCATCAGATCACTGGGTATTACTGAGGCCGAGATGGAACGTCCGTTTATCGGGATCGCCAACTCCTGGAATACAATCGTTCCCGGGCACACTCATCTCCGCCAACTTGCTGAACGGGTTCGTGAAGGGATTGCATCTGGAGGGGGCACTGCGTTTGAGTTTAACACCATTGGTATCTGTGATGGGATCGCTATGGGTCATGACGGTATGCGGTACTCACTTCCATCACGGGAGAATATTGCAGATTCTGTTGAACTGATGATTCAATCGCACCGGTTTGATGGCATCGTCTGCATCTGTACCTGTGATAAGATCGTTCCTGGTATGCTAATGGCTGCTGCCAGGTGTAATATACCTGCCATTGTGCTAACCGGGGGGAATATGCTCCCCGGTCATCATCAGGGTTGTGAGATCTCCCTTACTGATATCTTTGAAGGAGTTGGAAGGGTTGCAGCCGGAACTATGGCTGAGAGTGAACTGAAAGAGATTGAGGAAGCAGCAATGCCTGGTTGTGGCAGTTGCCAGGGTCTCTACACAGCTAATACCATGGCCTGTATGACTGAAGCGATGGGGATGTCACTCCCCGGATGTGCTGCAGTGCCTGCAGTATACGCAGAAAAGCTCAGGCTTGCATATAAGACCGGATTCCGTGCTGTTGAACTGGTTCAAAATGAAATTCTTCCCCGGAATATTATCAGTCCGGCAAGTCTGCGCAATGCTATCCGTGTTGACATGGCACTTGGTGGGTCTACAAATACTGTTCTTCATCTGATGGCTATCGCTGAAGAAGCCGGGGTACCGTTTGATCTTGATGCATTCAATCAGATTGGCAATGAAGTCCCTCATATTGCTGCAATGCAACCTGGCGGCCCGCATTCGATGCAGGATCTCTTCAAGGCTGGGGGTATACCTGCCGTTTTCAGGCAACTGCGTCATCACCTGGAACCATGCACTACCGTTTCAGGTCTGACGGTGATTGCAATCGCGGATAAGGTTACCTATATTGATGAGTCAGTAATTCAGCCAACTACAAGACCGGTTCATGCAGCCGGGGGTCTTCGAATCCTTACCGGGTCTCTGGCCCCGGATGGTGCGGTGGTCAAGTGTGGTGCAGTACGAGATGAGATGTGGCGTCATACTGGCCCGGCCCGGGTCTTTGATGGAGAGAAGGATGCGATGGCAGCAATTCTTTCCCGATCAATTCTTGAGGGTGATGTTATCGTTATCAGGTACGAAGGTCCGAAAGGTGGCCCCGGAATGCCAGAGATGCTCTCTCCGACCTCTGCTCTGATGGGTCTTGGGTATACCCGGGTGGTACTGGTCACAGACGGTCGGTTTTCAGGGGGAACGCGGGGTCCGTGTATCGGCCATGTCGCCCCTGAGGCAGCTGTAGGTGGCCCAATTGGTCTCGTGCATGAAGGAGATCAGATCCTGATAGATCTCCATGAACGCAAGGTTGATCTTCTGGTCAGTTCTGAAGAGATGAAGACTCGGAAAGATGGATGGAAACTAAAAAAGAGAGAACTTGACGGAGTTCTTGCACGATATGCAGCTGCCGTTGGTCAGGCAGATAAGGGCGCTGTTATGCGGTGAAGTAACTGCAAGAATCAAGGTTATCAATGGGAGTTTTTACTTTCTTAAGGTATCCATCTTTTTCTGTATCTTCTCTCCCAGAATCCTGATAGACTGACCGCCCAGAATTATCATAATTTTACCCTCAATACCCTTTTTTTCAACATGAAAGACAGCATGGGCAACCACCAGGTCTTCTCCTTTAATGAACATTGGAGAATGAAGTATCTTTTCCATCGACTCCTCAAGATATCCTGGTAGAAGAAATTCGAGTTTACCTCCCAAAATGTTGGTTATGGAGCCCATCACCGCGTTTACCACAATATTTCCAACCTCAATGAGGGCCATACGCCATAGTTCATCGTTATCATCTGTTCGGGTTGATTCCCCGGTCAGGAGAAAAACCAGCTTGTCAGCACTCTCACGGGGAAAGATAAGAGCTGTTGTCCCAGAAAATGCGCCTGTGTAATCCAGGTTAATCGCAATAAATGACTGCTCTGCAGGAAGTATCGATGAAAAGATATCTTCACTGCAGGTCTGAAGCACCATGGGCACCTGCAGGGTGACATGAGCGCTTGTCAGGTCATTCAGGCTCCCTGCAGCCCTGCCTACCCCGATATTTACGATCTCTTTCAGTCCGTCAAGAACAGACTCCTCAAATCTGGTCATTATGAAGGTTCCATAGCCTTATGTATCACAGCAATGAGTTCCTCTTCCTGGACCGGTTTATTTACAAATGCTGCTGCTCCAAGCCTGAGTACTTCATCACGGGTGGTTGTCTGGACATCTGAAGTGAGGACGATAACCCTGGCCGGGATATTGGCCTCTTTGAGCTCTTTTAATACATCAAAACCACTTTTTCCTGGCATAAGGAGATCGAGCAGGATGAGATCCGGGTTTTTAGTGATGATCATTTCAAGACCTTCCTTTCCGTCCTGAGCTTCTATTACCTCAAAGTTCGCTTTTTTCAGGTAAGATCCGATAATTCTGCGCTGAAATAAAGAATCATCAATAATTAGTATTTTCTGCATTGCTGATTATTCAGTGATTGACATATACACAGATATGTGTTACGATCTCTTCTGACCGGCATCACCTCTGGCTGGGATCAGGCATATCTGAACTGTCCGGGTGGAATGAGGATTTCAAACTGTCCACCCAGACCCTCCACACCTGTTTCATGAATCTCTATTCCGGTGATACCGAGAATATCACGAGTCAGAAATAGTCCAAGACCGGTATTTGAACCAAAACCACGTTCAAAAATTCTGTTTTTAATAGAATGGGGAACTCCCGCACCATTATCAGCAACAAGAATCTTCATACGGTCCCCTTCCAGAAAGTTAAAAACCCTGATATGAGTTGTGTGTTTTCCATGCCTGACAGCATTTTCAACCAGGTTATACATTGCTTTGACGATGAGGGGATCAGCCAAAACTTCTAGGGTGCCAGTGGTTATCTCATACTCGACCCCTGAAAAGAATGGCCCCTGTACCGACGATCTGATAAGCTCATCAATTCTGAACCATGCTGGTGCATGAATCCCGAGATCCTGATAATCACGGGTGAATGCGAGTTGTTTCTTCATTACCTGGGTGACTAGTTCCATCTTCTCAAGATATGTCTTTATCTTTCCTTCCGGTTTCTCCTCAAGCGAGAAGGTTACATACCCTTCAAAGGCAGTAAGAAGATTCTGGAGATCATGCCGGGAGACCGATGCAAGGGTGTTGAGTTTACTATTCGCGATAGCGAGGGCTTTCTCAGCCTTTTTTCTCTCTTCCAGTTCGATTCTGATCTGATCCCTGAGATACCGGTAGGTGAATACCTGCTCAGTTATCGCAGTTACGTCTTCAACAACAATCATCGCCCCTTCGGTATGATTCAGAAGATCAAAAGGAATTATTGTAATTCTCTGGTATCTTCCCTCGTTTTGACTTTTAGATTCAAGAGGGAAGATATGGGGATGAAATCGTGATGAGAGAATGATTGGACCGCCTCCGGCAAAAGCAACTGAGAACCTGTCCCTGATGAGGGGGGTCAGGAGTTCAGGAACAATTGCTCCAAGATTCTGTCCTTCGATCTGGTCAGCGACAAGGCCGGTCCAGATCTCCAGGGTTCGGTTCCAGACTTCTATGGTATAGTCATGGGTAATGATGCAAATCCCAACTGGTACTGTATCCAGGAAAAAAGGCAGGTCCAGTCCGGTATTTGTTCCTATCATCCATCTCCTCCCATTACAGTCAGAATACGCTCTTTGAGAGATTGAAATGAGGATCCTGAAAGGCTGATAATTATGTCTCCATGTATCTCGCGTTTATGAGTTTGCAGCATAATGTGTGCAATTATTGATGTATCTTCTGCACTGGTCAACGTATGAGTTATCAGTGATGCTGCAGTACCGGTCCTGTACACCGGGATCTGATAATTCAGTCTTGTCTCGAGCAGGGTACAGAGCGCACTCATTATCGCACTGATAATAATATTCCCTACCTCCATCAATGTCTCAACACGGAGTGCATCCATTTCTGCAGCAGTACCTTCCTCACCAGTGAGAATGGTCACCAGGTTCAGGGCGCTGATGTGGGGAATGATAAGGATCGTAGATCCGGAGAGATTGCCGTTAAATATGAGATTTACCAGTGATGCACTCTCTTCCGGGACTGAATGGATATGACATTCCATCACATTATGTAAAATATTAACATCAGGGACACTCAGGGTAATATGAGCACCGGTGAGCGGGTTGAGCATTCCGGCAGCTCTCCCCACACCCATCGTGATAAGCTCCCTAATTCCATCAAGGACGACTGGTGCGATTTCCATACCTGTTTCTCATTATGCAGACTGATTCCTACACCGGTCTTCATTGACTTTCGATCTCATAGGATACGCAGGTCAGGGGTCAGAATAGTCTATGTACTTATAGGAATGGTTGTAGTATGAATCTATGTACACACTTTTTGAATCATCCATTTGAAAAGCATACTGTACGGATGAGGCTTTGTTAGGTAGGGATAATTAGATTCATAAAAAGCCTCATCAACTCTCACCACATAAAGTCTCTGATGAGACCAAACAGGGCAATAATTATCATCGTTCTGCTCCTCCTCCCTGTTCTTTCCGTTTCAGCAACGATGACTCAGATTCCTGCCGGTGGCGAGGTCTTTCTCGGTGAAGAAGGGCTGGATATTAGTTCAGCGGTCTGGTTTCCGTATGATTCTATTGCGTATTATCCGCCAGGATCATCACCTGGCAGAGATGTCCCCCTGGATATAAGAAAGGTGGAAACACGGGGATTTGCTGCTAGCCCGTCACTATATGGTGAACGGTTAGGGACCTGGTATCAGTGGGACAATCGACGGGGGATTGCGGGAACCGTTGCATTTACAATTCGGGAACCTAGGGCTACTATCAGGATTATCGACCGGAATACGCTCCAGGAACTTGGAGATGGCGTGGTTGCACGCGGAACAGGGTTATTGTTTCAACTTGACAGTAATCTTGCATCGGTTGCCCGCAGACCTGGATATAATCCGGCAATCGATGGAATTATAGATATTCTGATAATCTCACCTGGTGGGGGGACACTCAGTGCTGTTGTTACCCGGTCAGGAGGGCAGGTCTCTATGACCCGGATGACCTCTTGGAACAGTCTCCAAACCCTGCCCTCCCCGGATACTGGTGGCTGGGATACGGGGGCATCAGATTCAGGTGGCAGCACCTTGTATGCAACCGGGAAATATCTGATAACTCCTCGTCTCTCATTTAACCGGATAGATGATAATCTGCGCAATGCGGGTAGGGAAGGATATCTTCGGGGGACCTCAATTACGATCGGGGGTGATCGTGCCACGATAAGCGGAGAAAGGACCGTCGTACGGGGGAACTCGTTCCCTGTTACAATAACCGGCAGTCCCGGTGTTCCGATTTACATCTGGGTTGATAGTGGAACAAAGAGCGGGATACCGGGTGATCAGCCACCGATGATTCTGTTTGCCCAGGAAGGAGTTAATCAGGACTCACCTGACGGGCCGTTTCAGATTGGATCCTATCGTCCTTCTTCTGAAGGAAGAAGGAACCTGCGGGATCTGGTTCCCTCAGAACCATATCAGGGTGTTAAGTATTATGCAATGGTAATTCCTGATCGTGACGGGAAACGGACTATTGAGTTCCGCACCTCTGACCAGACTGATGATACCAGATATTCTATCCGGATTGAACGGGCAGGAACCGGTGGGCAGAACCGGAATGATGAGATTCCTGTCACTGTTGTGAAGGGTTCAGTCAGTGTGGTTGCTGGTCAGGAAGGGTATGCTCTTGGGGATGACGTCAGGTTGTCAGGCCGTAATACTGAATCATGTACAACCTATCTCTTCCTTACCGGGCCAAATCTGCCATCAGGAGGTGGACGTCTTGACCGCCCTCGTGAGGCGGTAAGAGACGGAGATCCTGGCTCATTCACCGTTGCTGATGGAGACTGCGAGTCCTGGGATTATCAGTTTAACTCCGGCGATCTTGGGGTGGACCCCGGTGTGTATACCGTGTATGCTGTACCTTCCCCACGGGATAGGTTGAATCTGGGTTCCTCACCCTATGAGATGATTCCGATAACATTTAAGCGACCTTCAGTAACCCTGAAACGACAGGAGACCACTGTTGCGAGGGGTGATTCGCTGACCCTGACCGGAGTGAGCACAGGTGCATCAGGGTCAGGGGTTGCAGTCTGGATCTTTGGAAAGAACTACTTTAGATATGATCGTTCTTCAGTAGAACGGGGTGGGTTGTTTGAGTATGAACTCACCGGTGCAGAAACCTCGAGTCTTGTTGCAGGGCAGTACTTTGTGATTGTCCAGCATCCTATGGGGAATGGTGCCTTTGATCTCTTCCCTGACGGGCAGCGTCAGCTGGTACTAGGGATGTATCCCTACATGGGAGCTCCTATCTTCAGGATCGCAGGTCCTGGTTCTCTGCAGGGACCAGAGGCGGCAAATGCTCTGATAAGTGCTTTGTCAAGTTCTTTTATCGATGATACCTACACCAGCTGGGAGATCATGGTTGTCAGTCCCAGGATCGATATCAATCCATCTTCGTTCATTCAGCAGGTAGGAAGCCCGATATATATCTCTGGAACTACCAATCTTGCCCCCGGTAACCGGCTTATGGTCGAGGTGACTGATAACCGGTTTGCGCCAACCAGAAAAGGGGATTATACAAGTACATCCGGGTTTTCAGGTTTTGCCGAGATCAGGAGCAGCGTAAATGGAAGTCAAATCTTTAATCTGACCATTCCGGATAACCGGCTTGTTCCTGGTGAGTACCGGATTACTATCGAGTCTGTTGAATCCCCGGCAACGGTGAGTGGCCTTCTTGTAGTAACACTACCTGCACCGGTGGTGGCTCAACCCCCGATCCTAGATCAGAACGTGAATAGGACTGTTATAACAAATGTGACTCCTGCTCTGACTGCTACACAGACAACAGCCGAACCATCGATCACTATTACCAGTACACCCACCATTGTGCCAGTCACACAAGAGATGGTACCACAGGTGACCTCAACCACTGGTCAGGTTACCCCGGTCACTGATGACCGGTTATTGCTGATTCTTGCCGGGATTGGCGTCGGTCTTCTTATTGCTCTGTTGACAACTGTTCTGGTATTCCTGGTTACTAGAAAGAGGAAGGAGAGTGGCGGTTCAAATCCGGAAAATGTAGAATCAGATATTAATCTGGGTGAATATGAAGAGGGTTTCACTGAGGAGGAACCCGATAATGACTAATCCGCTTTAATAGAAAGGGATGGAGGGAGATGGTCGTTAAAGAAAAGATATCAGAAAGGTCTTTTTCCGTGATGTACGAAGAGTTATCAAAGAATCTGGATAGACTCTTCAATCTCCTGCATAATACCTGTATCAGCTTCCTCATCCGGGAACAGGCTTAAAATCCCATACATATATTGTTTGTCTGAAACGAAACGAGACCTTCCTGTTGGCATATTTGGAGTTGTGTTATCGAGATAGAGGAGGTATTCGTATCCCTTTCTCCCATTTATCTGAGTCTCTCCAATGTATGTGGATTTTTCCCCTTTTGACTCTTTGATCTGTCCGCTGATAATCAGGTCTGCTGTCTTTTTGTTTGCCGGACCTATGATACCGAATGTAGAGAGATTGTATACGTATACAGCAACTCCCTCCGGAGAACTAATATCAGGCAGAACCATGATGGCTTCTTCAATACTGGTACGTGCTTTGTCTGAGAGATTATCACCAGGTGATGATTCATCTGTCATAAACGATTTCAGATCCATGGCAAGCCATTCCTCTGGAAAATGTATCGAAAACCGGTCACCTGCATATGTCATATTCAGAGGTGTCAGATTTCTTTCTTCTCCAGATGAAACATTGCTGATAAAGCCAGCACTGACACCCGGAATAATTATTGCTAATGTCAGAATAACAAAGAGAGCAGAGATGAATGAAGAGTGTCCCATATGTGCGATCATACTGAATTACCGGTGGTATGAGAATATGAGCCTTTGGATGAGAAGGGAAAGCCATAATGGGAATTTTTGCACTCTCGTTTTACTCGATTCATTATCTCAATGAAGGTGTTTTCAGGTATTGTATCTGGTACTCGAACTCTTCAGATCCACAACACTAATCAGATAATCACATCCTATATATCGCATCGGTTCTGGATCATCAGTCCCTGACTCAGTTCGAGAGGTGACATCGCTGATATGACAATCGATTCAAAGGATCCCTCATTGAAATGGCTGAGCATGGGCACTGCTTTTCTTAAAAAGGAGCAACTGGATCGTGCTTTTTATGCATTTAAAGAAGGTCTTCGTGTAAGTCCTGATAGTGCAGAGTTGTGGTACCAGATCGGCATTGTTTTATCAAAACAAGGTCGCCCACGTGATGCCGTAAAGATGTTTCGTAACTCTCTGAAGTATGCTCCAGGGAACCAGAATGCTCAGTTAAAACTTGGAATCGCATTTTATGAAGCTGGTCTTTTCAAACAGGCAATTCCTGTTCTGACTGAACTTGTTCAGGCAAATCCTGATTCCGGTCAGGGATGGCTATACCGTGGATCCTGTCTTGCTGCACTCTCTCAATATAAAGAAGCTCTGGATGATATTGATGAGGCTATTAGCAGTGGCGTTGAACAGGTAGAACTCTGGGTCTTAAAGGGATATAGCCATGAACAGCTTGGTGATTATCAGGATGCTCTTGATGCATACCTAATTGCTATCGAGGTTGATCCTGAAGATGCCATGGCCTCTTTTGGTCTTGCCGGTGTCCTTATTCAGATAGGAGAACCTGAACAGGCAAAAGACGCGCTTCTTGAGGCGATAAAAAAAGACCGCGAATTCGTTGATGCCTGGCGCCTGCTTGGGGATCTTCTTGCTGATATGGGTGAACTGAAAAAATCCCTTGAAGCCTATGATCAGGTTCTCAAACTGGAACCCTGGAATATTGAGGTCAGGTTTACCTACTCACTCCTCAAAGCAGAATTATCTGAGGATGCTGAAAATGTCACTGAAATCCTCAACCAGATCGTCAATGAAGGGCAAGAAACTCCGGTTTATTACAACTCTCATGGGCTGACTCTCCTGCATCTTCGAAAATATGAACAGGCAGTTCAGGCTTTTGAGCATGCTCTCCGCCTTGACCCAAATAATCCTTCGTTCTGGCATAACCATGGCGCTGCGCTCTATAAGTTCAGACGATATAATGATGCAACTAAGTCATTTCAGCAATCTCTCAAATACGATCCTAATAATGTCAACGCCTGGATTGGCCTTGGCATGGTTGCAACGCAGGTATATGACTATACTCGTGCAATCCAGGCATTTACCAACGCATTGAATCGCAATCCCAAAAAATCAAATGTCTGGATCCTGCTTGGTGATGCCCAGTTTGAGCGAGGAAAATGTCGGGAAGCAGTAACGTCATATGAGAAGGCGATTGATCTGGATCCTGAAAACCCGGTGGCCTGGAATCAGCGTGGGGTCGTTCTCCGGTCCCTGGGTAGTCATGACGAAGCACTGAAATCATTTACCCATGCGACTGAGGGTGAACCAGACAAGCCTGATACCTGGATTAATTATGCCGTCACCGCCTTTGAACTTGGTGATTATCCAAGCACTATCCAATCATTTGAGAAGGCCTGCAAACTAGGATCGGTTCCGGCAGATACCTGGCGGGTGTACCTGAATGCTCTTGCGTACCAGAATGATCATACAAAGGTTATTAAGATCGGTGAGAAGTATGTCGAGCGGTTTGGATCAGATCCTGATGTGTTGTTCCTTGTTGGTGTTGCACGATATGCACTGAATCAGTTTGATCCTGCATTGGTGGCTTTAAGCGAAACAGTTATCCTGGATAGTGATCATACTGAAGCGCGATACTGGCTGGGCCTTACGTATTACGAACTCAAGCGCTATACTGAGGCAATTACTGAGTTTGAGAAAGTTGAAGATGATCAGCCTGGCGACTTTCAGGCCTGGTATCATCATGCAAGAGCTCTTGTAGCTCTTTCTGAACTACAAAAGGCTGATTTTATTGTCCGCCACTCTCTCCAGATAAATGATCAGGAGTATGACTCCTGGTATCTCCTTGCTACCATACAGATTACCCGAAAACAGTACCCTGATGCGCTAAAATCCCTAAACCAGGCTCTTGAACTGGTACCAAAAGATACTCTTCTCCTTCGGCTTAAGGCCACTGTACAAGTTCGAATGGGATCATATCGTGGTGCCTGTACTACGTTTGAAGCCCTGGGTGATCAGATTGCCGGAGATCATGATCTCCTTGCCGGGTATGCACGTTCCCTGTATCATACTGGCAGGTCCAAAGAAGCGCTGGTACTTATCCAACGCCTCCTGGCCCGATATGCAAAAGAAGCTCCGCTCTGGATTCTCAAGGCAGATATTGAACATGCACTCGAGCTGTATGAAGATTCATCTCAATCCCTGAATGAAGCGGCACGGATAGACCCGGATGATAAAGAACTTCCTGCCAGGCAAGGTAAGGTTCTCCTGGAATCCGGGCACTATCGTGATGCTCTCATTTTCTTTGAACGAACACTCACCCTTGATCCGGCAAACGGGGCGATCTGGAAGATGAAAGGATTGTCCTATGAAGCCCTTCACGAATATTCACAAGCAGCTGAGGCTTTTAAACAGGCTATTCTTCTGCTCCCTGAAGAGTATGAACTCCTTAAACGACAAGGTCTGGTTCTGTATGCGGGTGATGTACTCGATCCAGCCATGGATAGTTTTGATCAGTATCTTAAGACTGCCCCTGATGATACTGAAGTCTGGGGGCTGAAGGGAACAATCCTCTTTAGAAAGGGGTTATATGAGTCGTCTGCAGAAGCTTTTGCCCATGCTGTGGACCTTCGTCCTCAGGACCCTTCTCTTCTCCTTGCATTTGCCAGGAGTCTGTGTCTCGCCGGTAACTATGAGGGTGCACTCCCTCCTCTCTCTACCCTGCTGACAATTCGCCCTCAGGATCCTGAAGCATGGCGGCTCAAGGCCGAGGCAGAAGTGGCTCTCGGAAGAGTCGTGGAGGCGGCAGAAGCAGTATATGAAGCCCTGAAGCAAAATCCTGATGATCCGGATCTGCTTTATGCTCATGTTTTGGCACTCAATGCCAATGGAGAGTATAATGACGCCCTAATTACCCTCGATCGGATGATACTTCATGCTCCGGATAGGACTGAAGCTCCTGCTCTTCGTGCTGAGCTCTTGTGGATGACAGGGAGGCATGAAGAGGCAGTTGCTGCCTATGATCACCTTCTCGTTGAATCAGAAGGGAATGCGAGGTTCTGGTTCCTCAAAGGGGACGCACTGCAAAATCTAGGGAGATTTGAAGAAGCCGCAGTTGCCCATGAGCGTGCCTTTGCATTGGGGGGTGACCCTGCTGTAGGTCTGATGATATCCAAAAAGATGAGATATCTTCAGCAACATAAATCCGGGTGATGATCAATATCCGTCATTATCTAATTGTAATATCTCTCATCATCGTTGTAGTGTCTGGAGTGATTATACTTTTTCCGGTCTCTTTTCCCGCAGATCTGGGTTTTTCGAAGGTGATATGCAATCCTGTCTGTAGTTATGCAGGTCCTCAATCTGATCCGGTCAAAACCCGGTTTCTTCCCGGAGAACTCACAGACCGGTACATAAAAGAGGAGCATGCTGCTAGGGTAAGGCTTGAATGGATTGCGGAAATCCTTCCTGAAGACCGGACCGTTCAAAACACCCTGATTCAGTTTGAAGATCTCTTAACAGATTATGATGAGGAAACTCTCATCTATTCCCTCATACGTGATGTGTATCCTGATAAGGACATTGTTGCAGAGGCAGTCGCACTCTCTATGAAGCGTGAATGGTTTTATTCAGAACTTGCAGACAGATCTGATATCAGGGAAGCGATCATCCAGGAGATCCCTTCTGACCCTGAAGATGCAGCACTACAGCGAACCCTCCTATCAGGATTTACGAACGCCACGATGAATCAGACCACACGGGAAGATCTAAACAATCTCACGACCCGATTATCAACCCTTGAATCCGAGTATCGATCTAATCAGGATAAAGGGCATGCGATTCCAAATCTTCATCTGATGAACACAATACTTGAGGTTCGTCATGAGATTGCAACCACATGCGGCTATTCATCATACTTTGATTATGCATTGGGTTCTGTATTCACAAATGAGTCGAATATCCCTCTTCGAAATACTCTAAAGGACTATCTCAAAGATCAGACTGATAGTCTTCGTGTTCTGTCTCATAATGAGGCAGTTGACCTCCTTGCCGAAAAGATAACGATTGATCCCAAAGCAGACCGGGTGTATGATTATGAGATAGCAGATCTTTGGGAGCGGATATCGACAAATCTCAGTCCTGATGTTCGGTTGATACATGAATTTTTCCCCGCTGACCGGGTGATTGATCGGATGAACCTGATATTTGGAGAATTGTTTAACCTTTCGATCACTGAGCAACCGGTGATGTCAGCCTGGGATTCAGATGTCCATGTATATCAGATAAATGACTTCCGATCCGGGGAAGTTCTGGCTTTCTGGTTTTTGCAGATAGAAAAAGATAATAAGCAGGTTTCAGGTCGTACCTATCTGATAAAACCTGGACGGACGATAAATGGAGTTAGGAATCCTGCGGTTTCAGCGGTAATCATTCCGGCCACTTCAGGGGAAGGGAGTGAGACTTCCTTTTTCTCATCTGAAGATCTACAAATCCTTTTTCATGAGTATGGGCACATGCTCAAGCACAGTCTTGCCTGTTCCCGGTACGCAACTCTTTCAGGGGGCAGGTTTGAAAGTCAGCCTGCACGGGAGATTCCATCCCATCTTATTGAACATATTTGCTGGGAACCGGATTTTTTTTGCCAGATTATCGGAGATGATGCAGATAAGAGTGGTCAGACTTCGCCCGATTTACTTGATCCTATGATTCAGCATCATGGGGAAGAACTCACCTTCGGGTCTGGCTATATTCGTGCATACCGTATGTTTCTTGCCAATCTTGATATTACCCTTCATTCAGGACCTGGCCCATATGACTTCTCAATATTATCAGCAGCCTTATATCAGAATATTACCGGGATGGTGGATAGTTCTGGAGGGGCAGGCCTCCTTCTGAATCCGAGTTTTTTCCTCTCACCAAATGCCGGAACGTACTGGCAGTATCCGGTTGATGATGAATATATCTCTGCCATCCTGAGAATCTACCGGGATGCAGGAGGCATTAATCAGGAGGCCGGTTCGAAGATAAGGGCGAGATTTTTTGAGTCAGAAATCAATGATCCAATAATTGATTTCAGTCTCTTCTCTTGATTTTTTATACCTACATAAGATTCGAGGTAAGAACATTCAAGGCAATGGGTGAAGGGATTTTATCATCTGATCATATCGATGAAACGGACAGGGACAATGATATCAAAGAGATCATGAATCTCGGTATGTGCCTCTTCACACCAGGTATAGGTCTGTTCAGCGGTAATTTGAACCGTAGGGGAAGTAATGATGGTGAAGATATAGGTAATTACAGGAACTTTCATATTCAGCCGAATATTAATAGTTCCTGTTGTGTTGGGAATAATGGGTTTTACTCGAATCTCTAACCGATTCTCCTCTTTCCTGTCTATATGCCATGATGGGTCGATAGGCATGCTTTGTAACAGATCCGGATCTTCTCCTGCTGTAAGAATGAATTGATCGGTATACTGGAGGGAGCACTCACGGATCATCTGTTCATGTTCAATCAAGAGCAAGTTTCGAATATCTCTCCCAATTTTTTCCCATCCTGGATAGGGGGGATATACAGACAATGCTTTGCGTTCCCCATTCTGGCAGGTATATGAGAAGAAAACCTCAATTACTGGTGATCTGGTAAAGTTATGAGGTATTCTACTGCTTTTCATACTGGCATTTCTCATTTGGATCAATATCTATAATAACTGTCTGGTTAGAATACACTTCAACCAACAGGATTCAGGTGGCAGAGGATGATATCGCGAATCATTAGTTTCAATTCGGTAAGAGCAAGAATTCTTTTTTGGGGAGGTATCTCACTCATTCTGGTTGCAGGTTTCATAATCGGGTATGCTGCCTTCACCGTCAGGGAGAACGCCCTCACTTCAACTGAGCAGGAGATTAGTAGTCTTGCCGCTTCACAGGCCAGTATCATTGATGCTCAACTGGAGAATGGTCTTGACACAACCCGATCGTTTGCTCATGCCCTAGCCGGGGCTAAAGATGCAAACATAGATCTGAGTCGCAATGATGTAATTGTGATGCTCGAACGAATCGTAAAAGAAAATCCTCAATTTGTTGGGATGTCCACCTGCTGGGAACCCAATGCGTTTGATGGAAATGATCGCTCCTTTATAAATAAACCTTATCATGATGCCACGGGAAGGTTCATTCCCTATTTTGGACGTGGACCATCAGGGGAGATAAAACTAGAACCTCTGATGGATTATGAGAAACCTGGTGTTGGAGACTGGTATATCATCCCCAGGCAGACTAAATCTGAAACAGTTGTCGAGCCATATCTCTATCCTATACAGGGCCGGGATGTAGTTATGACCACAACTGATGCCCCGATACTCTTAAATGGTGCATTTCTCGGAGTTGTTACAGCAGACACCAACCTAGAAGACTTTCAGAAGATGGCTGATGATCTGAATGTATACAATGGGTCTGGCAGGATGTATGTTATCAGTAATGGAGGGTATGTTGTTGCGGCAACCGGGGGTAACTCTTTTATTGGCAAACTAATTACTGAGTCAGATCTGAAAAAACAAGAGATTGAAGCGATAAAGAGGGTCATTTCAAGTAGTAAGAGTACTTCGGATATAGATGGAGATCTTATTGAAGCATTCTCCATTATTTCACCAGGGAAAACCACCACTCCCTGGCTTGTCTATCTGAAGGTTCCGGTGGTTGAAGCAACGCGGGAATCCAATTCAATGATCTTCATCCTTATTAGTATTGGTATCTTTTTCATCCTCCTCGGACTTTTCCTGTTCTATATTATTGCAACCCGAATCACCGGCCCCATACGTGAAATTACTGTTGATGCACAAAGAATTGCAGCAGGTGACATTACTATATCCTCCCAGGTTACGAGCAATGATGAAATTGGAGAACTTGCTGCTGCTTTCAGGTCCATGGCAGGTGATCTCAAAGCCAAGGCATCTTGTGCAGAAGCTATAGCTGCTGGGGATCTCTCAGTTGATGTTCCGGTAGTTTCAGATTCTGATATTCTTGGAAACGCAATGGTTCAGATGAAAGAAAATATCGGTTCCCTTGCTCAAACAATAAATACCCTCTCTAAGAGTACATTATCTGGAGATCTCTCATTTAGAGGCGATATTGGTAGATTCGAAGGCCAATTCAGGACTATTGTCAGCGGAATTAATGAGACACTTGATGCAGTCCTACTTCCACTCCAGCAGACTATGAACGGGGCGATGGAGGTTTCTGGCAAATTTTCAAAATCAGATTTCTCAGTTCGGTTTAACAGAACCGGGATCATGACAGGTAGTTATCGTGAATTTGCAGACTCTCTGGATGAGATTGGCTTTTCGGTATCAGGAATGGTAACCGGTATTCGGACCGGAATGATGGATCTGAACCGTGTTTCCTCAGAAGTTCAGGATTCAATCAGGCTGATATCAGGTAGTGCTGAAGAGATTGCATCGAACTCTCGGACGCTTAGTATGGAAGCAGCAACAGGGGATCAGCAGGCAAGGCAGGTTATTGCTTCAATGTCAGTTCTTTCTGATATTGTTTCAGATGTCAGTATGAAGATTGAGCAGGCTGCTCAGCTAGCTGCTAATGCAAATCATCTATCTGAACGAGGCGGTGATTATGCCCGTCGTGTGGAATCAGGAATGATTGATATTACCAGTTCAGCTGGTGAAGTAAATCTGATCTTTGGTGATATCAGTGACCAGATGGGGAAGATCGGGAAGATCGTTGATATAATATCTGCAATTGCGGATCAAACAAATTTACTCGCTCTCAATGCAGCGATTGAGGCTGCACGGGCCGGTGATGCCGGGCGAGGATTTGCTGTTGTTGCCGGTGAAGTCAAGGATCTGGCTGGCCAGTCTCAGGAGTCAGCAGAACAGATTACGATTCTTATCAGAGACCTTGAGAAAAAGACGTTTTTAGCAACAGAAAAGATGGAAGGGGCAACCCACCGTGTCAGAGATGGTAATGTAGCAGTACAGGAGACACTTCTCCTCTTCCGGGAAATTGCGGTTGCAATAACTTCAATGACATCGTTGATACGTGATGTCGAGGCAGCTGCAACTCAGCAGAGCAGGTCCATTCACGAAGTAATAGGGGATGTGCAGACTCTCTCCAGATTAATTTCCAGTACCACTCATAAGACTGAATTATCTGCAAATTCCAGTTCAGAGGTTACCCGGGCTATCCTGGATATTCAGGGGCTGATATCAGTTGTTCATGAAAAGTCTGAAGAGATCTCACGGAATCTGGAGAAATATAATACCTGAAAAGAGGATTCAGGGGATATGCTGATTCCCTGCAGGTTGTTACCCTCTTTTTGCCTGGACCAGACGTGCCTGAAGCCCAAAATAATGGGAATACCCTATTGCATGGGTCTGATCGATGGTGGTTGAATCAAAGGAGGCGATGTCAACCGAATAGAAGGAATCTTCTGAGTGCCGTCCTAAAACTGTTACAGATCCCTTATAAAGGCGAAGATCTACTGTGCCATTTACCCTCTGCTGAGTCGTATCGATGAATGCATTCAGAGCATCCCAGAGTGGCTCATAAATAAGTCCATAGTACGCGAGCTGGGCCCATTTAGCATCAACTGACTGTTTGAATGCGAACTCCTCACGGGTGAGAACAAGTCGTTCGAGATCTGCGTGTGCAGTCAGGAGTACGGTTGCCGCCGGATGTTCATAGATCTCCCGGGCCTTAATCCCAAGAACCCGGTTTTCCATCATATCATTCCGCCCGATTCCATGTGATCCCGCAATCTTGTTCAGCTCACAGATTAAGTCAAATCCACTCACCCGTTTTCCATCAAGGGCAACTGGTAATCCCTTCTCAAATGTGATGGTGATCTCCTGCGGTGTGTCAGGGGCTTTCAGAGGCGAGGTGGTCCATGCATATATCTCCTCTGGTGGATGATAATCCGGTTCTTCAAGCCTGCCTCCTTCAATACTGCGGGACCAGAGGTTCTCATCCACAGACCAGGGTTTTTCTTTATTGACTGGGACCGGAATGCCATGCTGCTCTGCATATCCGATCTCCCATTCCCTGGTCATATTATGTTCTCTGATTGGTGCGATAACCTCAAGTCCTGCGGTCCGGAATACCACATCAAACCGGAGCTGATCATTTCCTTTTCCGGTGCACCCGTGGGCTACAGCAGTCGCACCCTCCTTGCGTGCTATCTCCACTACTGCTTCTGCGATGACCGGTCTTGCCAGGGATGTTCCCATCGGGTACCCTTCATAGAGCCCATTCGCCCTGATAGATGGGAAGAGACAGCGATCAATAAAATCTTGTCTGATATCAACAGTATAGTGCTTATCAGCGAGTTTTTTTCCTTTCTCTTCTGCAACAGAGATCTCTTCATCTCTCTGCCCGACATTAGCTGCAACGGTTACTACCCGGTCATATCCATACCGCTCTTTCAGGAGTGGGATACAGATAGAGGTATCAAGTCCGCCAGAGTATGCAAGAACAACAGTGCCCTTTCCCATAATTATCAACTCTACACATTGGGTAACAAACTTCACTACTATTAGAATGACAAGCACAAAAAACCAAAGGAGCAGATTGAGACAGAGTTGAAAAACAGGGGGATGTCTCTCTCAAATCAGATATGAGAAGGCTTATATAATCCGAGGTAATGCTGGAGTGGTTTCAGGGTGAGATCCTCTACCTTCACAGTTCGTAAAGCCTCAGCGGACGCGGCTGCAGCCTGCATGGTTGTTATGTAGGGAATTCCATAATCAACTGCCGTGCGCATGATCTGGAGGTGATCCTGTCGTGCCCGCCTATCAGCAAACGTATTGATGATCAGGCTGATCTCTCCGTTCCTGAGCATATCAATTACATTTGGAGATCCCTCCTGAACTTTTCTGACTAGTTGTGCCGGTATTCCATTTGCATTGAGGTGATCTACCGTCCCGCTTGTTCCATATATCGTAAGGCCGTTCTCGACAAATTTTCTCGCTACCGGCAGGATTGCATCTTTGAACTCCTGCGCGACTGATATGAAGATATTCCCTGATCTGGGAAGACGGTTATGCGCTGCAATACTTGCTTTATAGAACGCACGTCCGAAGTCATAGTCAATACCCATCACTTCACCGGTGCTTTTCATCTCAGGTCCGAGTACCGTATCTACACCGGGGAGTTTACTAAACGGCAGGAGAACCTCTTTGACTGCAACATGCTCTAATTCCTTTTCAGTATAGGGCATATCGCGAAGTTTTCCTCCCATCATCACCTTTGCTGCTATCTTTGCAAGTGGGATCCCCGTAGCTTTTGCAACAAAAGGAACTGTTCTGCTTGCCCTGGGGTTCGCTTCCAGAACGAACACGGTTGATCCCTTGACCGCAAGCTGGATATTGACCAGACCAACAACACCAAGCCCACGGGCAATCTTTCTGGTATAATCCCGCACGGTCTCAAGGATTTCATCAGGGAGTGACTGGGTTGGAATTACGCAGGCTGAGTCACCACTGTGGACACCTGCTGCTTCGATATGCTCCATAATGCCCCCGATGAGCACATCTTCACCATCACAGACTGCATCAACATCGAGTTCTACTGCATTCTGAAGAAATAGGTCGATCAGAACCGGGTGGTCACGAGAAACTCTGACTGCCTCATGCATGTATGTTGAAAGTTCTGATGCGTCATGGACGATCTCCATCGCCCGGCCTCCGAGAACATATGATGGACGAACAAGTGCGGGATATCCTATCTTCCCGGCTGTTGCCAGTGCCTCATCCTCACTGGTTGCTGATCCATTTGGCGGAGTCGGAATCTTTAGTTCATCAAGAAGAAGACTGAATCGATCTCTATCCTCTGCCATATCCATAGCATCCGGACTTGAACCCAGGATCCTGGTGGACAATCCGATTCGTGCCATCTCATCTCTGAGAGGAACTGCGAGATTGACGGCATTCTGACCACCGAACTGGACCATAACCCCATAATAATTATCCTTTTTCAGGATATTTATCACATCTTCAAGGGTCATCGGCTCGAAGAAGAGCCGATCAGAAGTATCAAAATCTGTCGAGACGGTTTCGGGGTTGTTGTTGACGACATGCACCTCAATCCCTTCCTCTCGAAGAGCTGTTACCGCATGAACAGTACAGTAGTCAAACTCAATTCCCTGCCCGATTCGAATTGCTCCTGATCCCAGGATCATGACCTTTTTTGTATCAGACCTGGTCATCTCACAACAATCATCACCCCAGGTTGAGTAGAAGTACGGCGTTTGTGCCGGGAATTCAGCGGCACAGGTGTCTACCATCTTGTATGCTGGTTCTCCACACAGACGACCTATCGAATCCTCGGTTCTTCCTGATAGTGCTGCGATCTCGACAGTGGAGAAGCCATATCGTTTGGCAAGCTGGATCTGCTCATCGGTCCCGCCGGACGTGATGATTCTCTCCAGATCAACGATATTTCGGATCTTTTCAAGCCAAAAGGGGGTGATCTTGGTGAGTTCGGCAACTTCCTCAAGTGAGAAATTTTCTCTGAATGCATCAAAGAGTGTTGCAAACCGCTCATCAGTAGGTCGCGAGAGGATCATCCTGATCTCTCCATGGTTTGTATGTCTGAAGACATCAGTGTCAAGAGATCTCAGGGCCTTTTTGAAAGACTCTTCAAGGCACCTGCCTATTGCCATCACTTCGCCAGTTGACTTCATTGCAGTTGTCAGGGTCCTATCTGCAGTCTTGAACTTGTCAAATGGCCACCGTGGTACCTTCACGACGACATAATCAATCGCCGGTTCAAATGAGGCCGGGGTTTTTCCGGTGACTGTGTTCAGGATCTCATCAAGGTGCAAACCTATTGCAATCTTTGCTGCGACTCGTGCAATCGGGTATCCGGTTGCCTTTGAAGCAAGAGCAGATGAACGTGAAACACGGGGGTTAACCTCTATTACCCGGTACTCAGCATCTGCCTTAAACGCAAACTGAATATTGCATCCACCCTGTACATCAAGTGCTCTGATAATCTTGAGAGCAGCATCTCGAAGAACGTGAAATTCATCATCACGAAGGGTGAGAATGGGGGCTACAACAACACTTTCCCCGGTATGGATCCCCATCGGATCTACATTCTCCATCCCGCATATGGTGATGCAGGTATCGTTCGCATCACGCATGACTTCGAACTCTACCTCTTTCCACCCGGCAACGCTCTCTTCAACAAGAACCTGATTAATTCTGGACTTTCCTAGTCCCAGTTCAACAATACGCTTCAGATCTTCAGGGTTGTATGCAATCCCCCCACCTGCACCCCCAAGGGTGTATGCAGGTCTGATGATTGCAGGAAATCCCACAGTGTTGATGGCTTCGTCTAACTGTGCCAGAGAACTTACGATGATCGACTTCGGAACCGGTTCGCCTATCCGGTGCATAAGATCTCGGAACTTTTCCCGATCTTCACCCTCATAAATTGCTTTAAGTGGGGTTCCGAGGACTCTGACCCCTTCAAGTGCACCTAGTTCAGCCAACTCAGCGGTAAGATTCAGACCTGTCTGACCTCCCATCCCTGACATAATGCCATCAGGCTTCTCAATAGCGATGATCTTTGCAATGATGTCTGCCTGCAGAGGTTCTACGTAGATTGTCCCTGCAGTATCAGGATCGGTCATAATGGTGGCAGGGTTACTATTTACAAGAACAACTTCGACCCCCTCTTCACGTAAAGCACGGCAGGCCTGTGTTCCTGAGAAGTCAAATTCTGCCGCCTGCCCAATCTGGATTGGACCAGATCCAATCAGCAGCACTTTTCTGATCGTTGGATCGCGAGGCATCAGGAGAGCCTCCTCATCATCGTATCAAAGTACATTTTTTCTGTATCATGCGGCCCGGCATGAGCCTCCGGGTGGAATTGGACGCAGAAGATCTCTAGATACTCGTCTTCAAATCCTTCAAGAGTGCCATCATTACAGTTGGTAAAGGTCTCTGCACATCCCTCCGGAAGACTCTCTCCAATAACCATAAAACCGTGATTTTGTGATGTTATGGCAATTTTTCCGTCTTTATGACGGACCGGCTGATTTGCTCCCCGATGACCAAATTTCATCTTCTGCGTCTCCCCCCCGAGTGCGAGTCCGCAGATCTGATTCCCCATGCATATTCCGAATATGGGAATTTCTCCTGCCAGGTTTTTTATTGCATCGATAGACTCTGATGCCATTGCCGGATCACCTGGTCCGTTACTGATGAAGAGAGCATCAGGTCGGCATGCCATCATCTCATCTGATCTGGTGTTATGGGGAAAGACAAACAGATCTGCATGACGGTTCTTTAAGCTCTGAATAATATTTCGTTTAATCCCAAGGTCTATGACTGCAATTCGCGGTCCGTCACCTGAAATATGGTATGCTTCCCCGCACGATACCTGTGGAATGAGTGACTGTGTTGTGATATCAGGAGCTGATCGTGCCAGTTGTACTGCTGCTTCTCCATCATCACTCCCAACAATAAGACCAGCTCTAACCGCTCCCTGCTCACGGATACTGATGGTCAGGTACCTGGTATCAACTCCACTGATGCCTAAAAGGCCTTCTTCCTCAAAAAATTGTTCAAGAGGAGTCCCTCCTGCTGGTTGTGTGCATATTTCATGCACCACACTCCCCCCAGCCCATACCCGGGGGTTTTGAAAATTTTCCCGATCAACACCATAGTTTCCGATGAGCGGATAGGTAAAAAGGAGAAGCTGTCCGTGATAACTCGGATCTGTCAGCGCCTCCATGTACCCGGTCATCTGTGTTGAAAAGACCAGCTCTCCGGTTGTCTCTCCATCCACACCGAAACCCTCCCCGATAATGGAGCGTCCATCCTCTAACCCGAGCGCAGCCTTCATGGTCTAAGTCCCATAGAAGTGTGCATGAAAACCTAATAACAATACCTTACATGAGCCAGGAAGAGAATTATTTACCTCATAATGTTTTTTTTGAAGACTATCTGGCATTTCAGACTCTCTCTTTTTACTTGTAGAAGTCGGTTTATTGTTTCCTTTTTTTGAAAATGGGTATGCTTAAGAGTTCTCCGGTAGAATAATGGTGATGATAAGTGTCCCTCGAAAGGTCTTCTTTACCCGTGGTGTCGGAGTCCACAAGGATCGCCTGGCTTCATTCGAAGCTGCGCTGCGATCAGCGGGTATTGAGATGTTCAATCTGGTCTATGTTTCATCGATCTTCCCACCAAACTGTGCTGAGATAACCCGCGAGGAGGGCCTAAGACAACTCAGACCTGGTGAGATTGTTTATGTTGTCATGGCCAGAACAGACACTGATGAACCGAATCGTCTGGTAAGCTCTGCAGTAGGATTGGCACTTCCCAAGGAAGCTGATCATTATGGATATCTCTCTGAACATCATGCGTATGGAGAGAATGAGGTGGTGGCCGGAGAATATGCTGAAGATCTTGCTGCAACAATGCTTGCCACTACCCTTGGGATCGAATTTGACCCTGATACAGCATGGCAGGAACGTGAACAAATCTATAAAGCGAGTGGTAAGATTATTGAGACATCCCATATCTGCATGTCTGCAAAAGGGGATATTACCGGTAAATGGACCACTGTTATTGCTGCGGCAGTATTTGTGATGGACTGATCAGCCAGTCAAATTCTCAAGACTGTGTTATCAGTGCAATTGCGCAATATATTTAATCTATACGCGGAATACTTCTACAACCCACCAAAGGCTTTGCCTGAGTTTTCCGGAAGATGCAGGTTATGCTCTAAATATGTGAATTATCATGGATTCCGCCACCCGACTTGAACTAAAAGCCCTCCTCAGACGCGGAGAAGATGCGTTACTTCGACGGGACTATGAGCGGGCTTCTACCTATTTCAGAAGGGCATATACTGCAGATCCCGGAAATGTGGTAGCGATCACCAATCTTGGATTTTCTTATGCGAAGATGGGCCGTTTTTCTCATGCTCAAAAGTGCTTTGTAACCGCACTCGACCTTGATCCAGATAATGAGGTTGCCCGTAGAAATCTCGGCCTGCTGATGGCCCCTGATCGGCCTAATCGTAAACCCACTCAAAGTACTCCATCCAGATCCGGAGAAGAGTTGTTTATCAGGTACCTGGAATGGGGAAATCTTCAGCTTGAGCAGAAGAACTACTTCGCCGCAATTCAGTACTTCAGAGAAGCAAGTAGAATACATCCGGATTTTATTGAGCCATATATTCGTATTGGGATGAGTTTTGAAGCTCTCGGTGAATATGCAGCGGCTACCGGAGCATTTTCAGATGCTCTTGATATATATCCAAAGGATCCAACTGCTCAGGAACATCTGAACAGGTGCAGGGGAGTATCTGAACGAGAACAGAATAATGGTTATGAGACCCCTGGATCTGCATCAGTGCATATTGAGGAAAAAAAAGTTCATGATACCCAGGGTAACAGAGTTCTGACTTCTTCTGAAGTTTCTCCCCCGAAATTTAGCACTAGCAGATCTACCCGTGAGAGAGTACCGGGTATCACTCCTCATCGGGAACCCCCGAGTTTTGGTGTCTCTGAAAGAGATCAGGATGAGAACACAGCTCACGAGTCGGTATCAAAACCAGGTTCATCACAATCCGATGATGACATTATCAGTACAATATTGAATCAATATAGTAATCTCATGGGTTCAAAAAGTGGTTCTCCCTTGGTATCAGGGGAGGATGAGGAGCCATCAGAAATAGGACCGATAACACCCCCTTCACAAAAGCCTCCCTCAGGGTCGCTTAGTAGTGATGATATTGTAAATAGCATACTTATGCAGTATCAGGAAGATCAGGAGAAACAACCCAAAGGCCAGGATCCAATGCCTCAAAAAAATGAAGATACTGAAAAGGCCCCCTATACCGGGGAGGCACCCCTCGATGGACAGGGTAGTGGAAAAACAAAGTTGGGGATAAGAGTCGATCTGACAGATAATCAGAAGGATGCTCTTCGTGAACTGGGCAATATCGGTGCTTCACATGCAGCAACAACACTCTCAACGATGTTGAATACCCCGATTATGCTGAATGTGCCTGAGATCAGTATTATTGATTTTGATCATATTAACCAGGAGATCGATCAGACCTCCTCAGCAATGGTCATCTTCTCAATGGAAGGACAAATGTCTAAGGCTGGATATGTGATCCTTCATGTTCCCAAATCTTCAGTTGTTCTCATGACCAGTATCATGCTTGGTATGCCGGTTGAGCCTGACCGGGATCTGAACGAGATGGATGAAAGTGCCATAAATGAGATCGGTAATATTATGGTATCAGCTTTTCTTGATGGGACTGCTGAGCTTCTTGGGCTTATTATGCTTCCATCTCCCCCAAGAACTATCTTTGATATTCCAAAAAATGTGTTTGACTTGATTATTCAGGAGAGCAATATCTCTTATGATAATGTTGTTTTCTTTAAGACTGAACTTATCTGCGATGAACATGAACTGAGTCTGAATATATTTATGCTTCCCAATCCTCCTGTTTTGAATGAGATCGTGCGGATGCTAGAGCAGATAATTGAAGATTCAGCTCAGGGAAGATAACTAAGTTTAATAATTGGGTATCAGGCAGGGGATTATATCTCCCTGGTTGTTCCATCTGCCTGTCTGATGACAAGACGTCCATTCTCTTTTGGGAAATAGGTGATTGTTCTCCCAACCGTTCCCCCTACATCCTGTCTGATAATGGGAATTGATAATTGTTTGAGGAGTTCTCGTATCGTATCCACGTTCCGCTCACCGATATTGAGGTTGCCGGAGAAGTTTTGAAACATCGAGGCCCCACCGGCTAGTTTAGCCTTGAGTGATGACACCTTGCATCCCTTGGCTCCCAAGTCCTTTAAAAGGACCTCTACGGCGGTATCTGCATACTTACCCGCACGTTCATTCGGTTTTCCACTCGACTTTGGGAGCATAACGTGAGCCATCCCTCCAATGTTCTTCTCATCATCGTGCAGGATCAGACCTACACACGATCCCAGTCCTATTGTGGTCATCACCATGGTCCCGACCGACCACTCACCGATCCCAATGATTACCAGATCTTTCTGGTCACGTGTAAATCCAGATGCTATCATGATGACTGTTACTGACTGGGTATGCTCTCATCCTGATGTTGCTATGACATTCTCCATTCTGGAGAATATTTCTGCCAGCATCAGTTTGCTGGGAAGCAGAATGATATTTGCAACGATCTCGAACTCGTTACATTGAAGTTCTGTCTTGAAGAGGACAACCTCATCAACATTATCCCTCATCTCCTGTGTTGCAATGATTGACTGAAGTGCCGCGTGGGGCATATCGATGACCATAGATGGCGGGGAGGGGATCATAATGATAGAGAGCAGGGTTGCGCAGGCGTCAAGGAATGATGACGTCATAATATTTCCTACCTCATTGAGGGCGCTACGATCCATATCATCAATCTCACGATTCATATTGGTCTGACCAAGCATGATATTTGTAAGTCTGATGATCGAATCCTTGGGGATATGTAGGATCATATAGCCCTCTCCAGCCATCTGTCCCTGGATCTGAAACACAACCATGGCTGCGAGAGAATCATCCAGATAGAACCGAAGGTTTCCAAGCTGGACAATTACAATCTCTGGCACTCTGATGTTGATCATAGTACTGAGCATGGTGGAGAGGGTCGTGGCTGCGTGTGCCGCGCCGATATTGCCCAGTTCTCTCATTTCATCTGCCTGTTGATCTGTAATGATCTTTTCGCTATCGGCGATAACGTTATTTTTCATCACCTTTTTCACCCTCTTCCCACCAGAACCCTTTTTTGCAACTTTTTGACCGGTCCCTTCACGCAGGATTGATTTAACGTCAAGCACCGGAACTACTTCACCATCACCCGGGATCGTAACTCCACTGACTCCTTCACAATAACCGACAAATTTGGATAACGGTTTTATGACAACTTCCTGTTGTCCCTCTATCAGATCAGCAATAATCGCGCCCTTTCTATTTTGATTCTGAAGAACGACGATCACCTCTTCCTTGCTGGATCTTCCAAACATATCATCCAGTCTGCACAGGACAATGATCTCATCGCGCATGAGGATACCCTCCCCACTACCGATGTTCTGGATCGGAAATGCTGCAAGACTTGCAACCTCACCGACATTGGTGATTGGGATCGCGCATCTCTTTCCATTAATACGGATCATCATGACCATGACAATTGCCATGGTCGGTGGGAGCACCAGTTCAAACCGTGTTCCCTCCCCCTGAACTGATTCCAGTTTTATCGTTCCCTGCAGTGATGCAATAGCGGTTCTGACCACATCAAGACCAACACCACGGCCACTGATGTCAGTGATAACATCTGCAGTTGAGAATCCGGGCATAAAGAGGAGCTCATTTATCTCTGACTCCGACATAGCGGCGAGAATGTCCTCGGTGACCAGACCCCTCTCAAGAGCTTTCTTCTTCACCTTATCCTGGTTAATCCCGCCCCCATCATCTTCAATGACAATAATTACATTGTCCTTATCCCTGGAAGCGGCTAGTTTGAGGGTACCTTTAGGATTTTTACCGTTTTGTATTCTGATGTCAGGTGACTCTATCCCATGGTCCAGAGCGTTTCTGATAAGATGGAGCAGAGGGTCATTCAGACCGTCCATTACACTCCGATCAAGTTCAGTATCGCCACCTTCGACGATGAAATCGACCTCTTTTCCTTCTTTGCCTGCAATGTCCCTGACAGTCCGTGGAAACCGGTTAAAGATGTGGTTCAGGGGGATCATCCTGATGTCCATCATCATAACCTGCAGATCAGCAACTGACCTACCGACCATATTCAGGGTTTCATCAAGTTCTTTAATCCTATGCTGCTGGGCAATCTGTTCAAGCCGACCCCGGTTAATGACAAGATCCTCAACAAGGTTCATCATGTGGTCAAGCCGGTCGATATCAACCCTGATGTTCTTGACCTCACGCTTCTTCTCAGTTTTTTCTCCGTTAATCGCTTTTATTGGAGCAATATCTGAAGTTTTTAGCGTATCACCCGGAGCAGTGGTTTGACCAGCTTTCTTTTCGATACTTGATACAGAAGCAGACTTAATATCAGACCCTTTAAGAAGTCCATCTATATGCTCACGATCAGCATTTGTACGAAGGGTGAGATCAAGAGTTCCGGTAAAGATTGTACTATCTTCAATAATCTCACGCTTTGGTGAAATACTGGTTATAGTGCCCAGACCTTCCAGATTCTGCAAAATCAGCATAGCTCTGAGATTCTTTGAGTCAACAGACTGGGCAAGTTCTATGTGGATGTCAACAGAATTACCAGATTCGGGGTTACCCTGAATGGATTGAATGATTCTCTCATTCCGAGAATCACTTTGGTTTCTTTCAGCTACATCTTCCCGGGCATCAGGTTCGGTTATTGATGATGATCCTATGTCAGATACAGAGAGGATGGTCTCCACAGCCTTCCTGCCTGCATTACAGATGAGTGTTAGATCGATCTTACCCTCAAAAGTGGGTTCATCTTCAATGATCGTACGCGGCGGAATTATTGTGGTGATAGATCCGATACTTTCAAGGTTCTGCAGGATAAGCATTGCCCGGAGGTTACGGCTCTCAACTCCTCGAGCAAGTTCGATATGAATCTGATACGCAACCGCTCCAGCTTGATCATACGATTCATAAGGAGGATTCTCATACATGTCCCCCTCATCTGATTCCTGAAGTCTGTGAGTTGGGGAGGTCACAGATGGGGGAGCTCCAGAAGGCTGCGGAGCGGGTATGGCTGAATTCAGCCAGCTCTTCAATGATGCAACCCGTTCTTCAATGGTTCCTAGCTGCCCATCACTCCCGGTTTCGATCTCATCGATCATCTGTTCGATATCATCGGCACCGGCGAGGAGATCATTCATCAGACTACGACTTACCTGAAGAGTTCCATTCCTGATCTGAGAAAAAACATCTTCCAAAGCATGGCAGATCTCTTCCATGTGCATAAAACCCATGGATGCTGACATACCCTTCAGTGAGTGAGCAGATCTGAAGATCTCATCTATGGCATGAGAGTCTGTCCCCTGTTCAAGCGTCAGGAGATTACTGACAATTGCCTCATGGTTCTCCCGCGATTCTGCAACATACAAACTTCGGTATGCATCGAGATCTGACATACATCACCCTGCTAAACTTTTCACGAGATCTTCAATCTTTGCTGGGATTGCTTTAAGCGCAAGGACATGCATTGCTGCATCCCGTGAGATAGCAGATCTCGCCATCCCATATACCAGGCAGTCTTCCTGCCTGCATACGATTGTTACTCCTCCTGCCTTTCTGATAGCTTCTGATCCTTCTCCACCATCATTTCCCATTCCTGATAATATTGCGGATACACTTCTTGCACCAAAAACCTGTGCCGCTGATATGAATGTCTTATCAACTGCTGGTTTGACATTGTGCATCGGAGGAGAATCAGCATGTACGATTTTTCCTCCCTGTACTCCGCTCTTATCCAGGTATGATGAGATTACAGTATGGAATCCAGCCATGGAAACAAATACTGTCCCGCGTTTGAGTATATCGCCGCTTTCGGTTTCTTTAATGATGAGAGGGGATATTCTGTTCAGGCGGGCTGCGAGTGCCGCGGTAAATCCCCCTTTTGGCATGTGCTGGGTTATAATAACCGCTGCATTCAGATCTGCCGGCAGATTTGAGACAATTACATCAAGCATCGGTGGGCCACCTGCAGAAGAGCCTATAAGGACGATATTCCTGGCAATCTCATCTCTTGCTGATGGTTTTGTTGTAACGTAGGCAATAGTGCAGATGTTCTTGATCTTCTGTTTTAACTCGCCACCAATCTCACGGATATTTTTAATACCCCGAGGTTTTAGCATAAAGTCATCAGCACCACCGGCTATGGCCCTCTTTGTCATCTCAGCCCCTTCAGAGGTGAGTGAACTCAGCACCAAGGTCTTTGGAAAAGAGGGAAATTCACGGCGCCTTTCAAGAACTGCAATTCCGTCAAGACGGGGCATCTCTATGTCAAGGGTAATCAGGTCCGGACGCAGCTCCTTGATCTTTTCAAGAGCCTCAACTCCGTCCGTCGCCACACCAACGACCTGAATATCAGGATCGTCTGACAACATGTCCTGTACAACGGTTCTGATAAAGAGTGAATCGTCGATGATGAGGACCTTGATCATATTATGATGCACCAAGTACGTTGGCTATCTCTTCAAGGACTTTCGGGGCCTGGAACGGTTTGACGATATATCCCCTCGCACCACTTTTGATAGCGAGTTTGACCATCTGTTCCTGCCCTACGGCAGTGCACATAATCACCTTGGCATTATTATCCAGCGTTTTTATCGCTTTTAATGCCTCTATTCCATTCATCTTTGGCATGACGACATCCATCGTGACAAGGTCTGGCTTAAGATCCCGATACTTAGAGACACCAATATCTCCGTCCTCGGCCTCGCCCACGATCTCATGTCCTCCTGAAGAGAGGATATTCTTCAGGAGCGTGCGCATAAAGAGGGTATCATCGACTATGAGGATTCTTCCCATGGGTGAACGCTTCCTCCTATGAATAAGAAGCTCCGTGCTGGTAAAAGTATTGTGTATTGGAATCAGATCAGGCGGGAGGTTTTAAAGCATCAGTGATGTATCTGACACCCTTGGGAGTGAGCTGAACTTCCTTTCTGATCATGACAATATCCACAAGCTTTAATTTAAGAAGAGTGTCGTAGATGGTATCAAGTTCCTTTGCAGATAGACCCAGCATATTCTCGATTGATTTGGTATCCATACCGCTATAGATCAACATTGCAACCTGGGCGGTTTGGGCATCAAGCTGATCCAGCTCTGATCCCTTCATATCCATCTCTTTCGTGGCTTCTCTGAGGAAGTTATAGAGAACCTGCAGAGTTGAGAGTGGGCAGAGAACAAAAGTGGTGACCACCTCGCCACCCTCAAGATGGTCTACCTTAACGACATCGAGTTTTTTCTGCTGAAGTTCGCGCTTAGTCAATTCAAGGCTTGCCACTTCTTTGAGGGGCACGCAGATAAGCTTCTCCTGACTGACAAACCATATACCGGTCTTCAGAACTGCGATAGCACCCTTCTCCCATTTGGCATTAGTGACCAGAACGCCTCCCCGGATGGCTGGTGACATAAAATGCGCCATCAGACGATAAGCGTTGCAGCCCATGATAATTTTCTTGTTCAGGACTGCCAGAACTTTCTCAACCGATGCTATCTTGTATGTCTTTTCGGTCTTATCCGGTTGAGTTACGAGAAGAATATCAACCTGATTTTTCTGTTGAAGGTCAGTTATGTGCTTAAATGGTACTTCGACATTGTACGGTTCTTTAAGGATTAAACTGTCCTTGGCTATCTCGACCTTCGATGTTATCCAGGTGCCGCCTTTCTCCAGTTTTACCGGAACCTCTGCCATTGATCCCCTGTATAAGTGAGATATCGATCGTTATTATTTCTTCTTTGTTTTTCGGGTGATGACTTTCATGATATCCGCAAGTTCTTGTGCCAGTTCCTGAGCTGTCACATGGATATCTTTAAGATCACGGAGAAGAACATCATCATCGCGCTTTTTCAGATCACTGATATCGGCTTTGAGTGATGCGATAAGATCATCGTCACCCATTCCTTTGCCCTGAGAGAGCTCAAACTGCTCTTCACCGGATTCATCATCACCACCCCCGCCGCCATACATATACGGGGTTTCTTCAGATGAACTATATGATGCCAGATCCGATGAACTGATTGCATCACCACCTTCCATGGTTGAGATGATCTCACCGCCAGAGTCAGAGCCGATATCGAAAGTGCTTGAGTAGATCTCATCTATCTCATCCGACCCTCTGTCATCATCTATGATAACATTTTCCTCTTCAGAGTCGGTGGTAATATCCATTTTTTTGACCTGATCTGCACTGGGGAGATCATCCATGGCGTTTCTATCTCCATAGGGCGTGCGGACTGTGTCAAACTCAGGATTTACCGATTCAAGTTCTGCGTCAATATCAAGACCATCATCAAGATCCAGCCCGTCAAGAAACCCTTCTTCCAGATCATCATCATCCATCGAGGCAGATGCTGAGCCCTGTTCACTCCCGCCAAAGCTATCTCTCTCTTCTTTGTCTTCTTCCGGAACAGAGTCTTGTTTTGTCTTTTTATCCTCCTTTTCCCGTTTTGGTTTTGAAGATTTTTCAGGTAATTTTGGCCTTGGGAGTGATACTGAAGGCATTGAGGGCATCTTAGGGAGCTTCTTCATAAGCCCTGCAAAAAGTCCCTCCCCATCCGATTGTGCACCCCCTTCTTTCTTTGGTTTTGGTTTCTTTACTCGAGGTTTTCGGTTTTTTAGTTTGATTCTGATGTCCTGAATAAGTTCAGAAAGGATAACCATACCTGTTATCACCATCAGGGCACCTGCCAGGGCGAGTATCGCCACCATGAGGTAGAGAACCGGAATATCAAAGATAAGAAGGATAGATCCGCCGAGCACTATGGTTACGAAAATGATGAGGCGGCGGGTTGAATCATTGAGCTCTACCATCTACACTCCTGCAAATTTTGGAAGTGAAAAGAATATTCCAATCACTATAGGGGCAATAATGTATATAAGACCGGTAACGGCACAGAGAAGACTTGCAAACAGATAGATCTGTGAACGATCTCCACCCGCAACTATCTTCCCGGCCATTATATTAGATATCAACAGCATCGTGATGGTAATAATTACGTATAACTTCATCTCGCCCTCGTTGAAGTTTGCAAAGACAAAAAGACTTCCAGATACAGAAGATGCAATGGAAGCTCCCTGTCCTGATGAGAGCGCAGCTCCACTCTCTCCCAGGGTGGCCATCTGTGATGTTATCGCATTTGACATGGTCAGCAGAATATTGAAGAGAAAGAGAAAGATCCCTACCATCATTGCATGCATCGGGACGAGAAGAATTAAAAAACCCATCGAGATGGTGTGACTATGCTCTCTGAGGAGGATCTGATCAAGCATGGTTTTACTCACAATCTCACCGATTACATCAGCTTTTCCTCCGAGCTTTACAGCATCCCGATAAATATTCAGATACTTATAGATGAGATAACTGCCACTCTCATTCACAAACCGGATCCAGATTCTTTTTTCATCCAGACCCAGGTTTAATTTTGTATAGACCCCGTTTATCAATGGCTCTAGATAAGGGAGAGATTTTTTGTCGATGGCTGCAATTGCAGGTCCGATTGTAGTTCCCCTACCTCCCTGGACAGCACCAACTCCTCTGATAAAAGTAGGAAACTCAGAGTCACGCAGAGTAATATTTCCGTCATCAATGAAGGCGATGACACCAAGGGGAAAGAGCAGCATCCCGATGAGCATCAGAACCAGACCGTAGTTCATACCTAGTACGATGAGGAGAAGAACAATGATTGCAAGAATTGGGACAATTTTCTTCTCCATCCGGTGGATCATATTCTGTTCAGGAGATCCGTCAGGAAGACGATGGGTTTTGGGGTCTGATGGCACAGCCTTGAACATGGTGGTGAGTCCAAGAACAGATATGAACAGGATAATCATGTAGGACATGGACAGGGTTCCCTGGATATTGTCTGGGGCAAAAATCGCTATTGAGACCATGATGATGATGCCAACCAGAGCTCCGGAAAAGAGCATGGCGATGTAGGCGTCACCCCATTTCTTGAGCATCTCAATGCTCTGTTCATAGGTTGATCGGTATACACTTCTGATGGTATCCAGTTCCCCGTTCAGGTAATCATTATCCGGAACACCTGACTCCATAGCGTTAGCATATCGGTTGAGCATTGAGAACAGCATCTCATTTTCAATTTTTTTCCCTACGTTCACGAGTGCTTCAACGTAACTATATCCCCATCTCTTAACCAGGATGTCTGCTTTCCTGACGTATTTGGTAGAAACATATTCTCTTCGGTTGCCAGTGTAGGCAAAAATTTCCGGTCGGGATGCATTAGCCGTAATAATTGCGGCCATGTAGGTGAGCATGAAAAGAAGATCAGTACCCATAGCTTTGTCTTCGACAAAAAACCGCATCAGAGTACTTTTTATCGATATTACTGTACCTTCAAATGGAATTGTGCCCTGGTTTGCTTCACGCAGCCGGTTTAAAATTCCATCAAATACCATAGTATCAGGTTCAGAAGTCGATAGTGAGCAGACCCTGTTTTTTCAGTTTGGTAATCATGAGAAAAAGTTCTATAAAGTCAACATATCCTGCTTTATGGAGTCTTTCAAGAATTTTAGCTCTTTTCTCAACTTCCATGTATATCTGTGCTTTTTTATGTTCCGGAATACCCAGCTGAGTTGCAATCTTTGTCTCCAGCATGTAACTGGCTCCCTTGCCGGTGAACTCATGGGTATCTGTTACCGGATCCCAGGTAAAAACTTCGACAAACGAGAATCCACCGCTTTCCGAATCATACCCTACAAGTTCACTCACATTCAGCTGCCGACGTGCCATGCTACCGTCTGGCCTTCGGACTGCGCTCTGAATGACCACAATATTTAAGTTGTCAATAAAGGTTTTAGGGATAAGGATCGGATCACCAGTAAGACGTTGAATAAGTTTCTCCACCGTTGCTGCATGGAACGTACTCATAACCGGGTGACCTGTCTGCATGGCACCAAAGGCGACTGCTCCTTCAACTCCACGAATCTCTCCGACGATGATCATATTTGGACGTTGACGGAGCGCTGCCCTGAGCAGGTCAAACATGGTCACATCTCCACCTTCTCCTTCTCCTTTTCCTTTCCCTTTGGAGACTTCACGCGACCAGTTCTTATGGGGGACGATAAGTTCAGGAGTATCTTCAATGCTCACAATCTTGGACTCCGGTGAGACGAATGTGGTAAGAGCGTTCATACTTGTCGTCTTTCCACTTGCTGTCTCACCTGACATGAAGAGGGACATCCCGTTCTCAATACATATCCAGAGATACGCCGCCATCTGATAACTGCAGGTACCAAACTCTACGAGTTTAGTGATAGAGATGACATCGTCCATCGCTTTTCGAATAGTGAAGTTGCTCCCGTTACGACTGATCTCTGATGAGTATACAATATTGATACGTGAACCATCAGGGAGTGTTGCATCAACGATCGGGTTTCGGTAAGTAATCGGACGGCGTGCCTTTTCTGCAAGTTTAATACAGAACTCATCAAGAGCCGGTTCTTTATCAAATCCGACAACAGATTTGAGGCCTTTGAATATTTTGTGCTCAACAAAGATCGGTCCGAGACCATCACAGGTGATATCTTCAATAAAATTGTCACTAATAAATGGAAAGAGGACCCCGACATCGATCTTGTCCCTGATCATCTGATATTGGATAGCTTCGAACTCCTGCGGACTGACAATGATTCGCCCATCTGAAAGGTGGGGTACATTCTCAAAGATTTGGGTCTCTTCCGGTTCAGGCGCTCCTGTCAGATCAGCAGCTAAAAAGGCCTTAATTTTGTCTGATGTCGATTTAGGACCTTCAATCTTCAGAAGTGATGGATCTATTGCTTCACCAGGTTTTTTTATGTACAGCACCTGACGAAGCAGCCGTTTTAGTACAGCTGTTCTCTCATCAGCAGTCACCGGATCCTCTTCAAGGGCATCGAGGAGATCAACAAGACGGTAATCGATAGCAGGGAGAAGTTTCCCCACGTTATGGAGGAAAGAAGGTTCGATTGGAATGTAGAAATTCCTGACATCGTTTGGATCAAAGAAGATATGGATAAAAATTGGTGGTTTTGCTGGATAGATAAGATTTGGATCCTTGATACCCTTGAGATCCCGTTTCAGTTCTGAGAAGAAGAGTGGGATACCAAATTCATCAACTGGGAAGATATGGAGATATTCCAGAAGGTGAGGGTAATTTTTGGCATATTCTTTAGCATTAGCCGGAAGCATCCTGTAGAGGGCACAGGATTCAGGATTTATGAGACACTCTTCAGTGTCATGGCTCTCTGCTTCCTGAAAGGGGATCCTCCCCTGGATGACCAGTCGTGCCATAATCAGACTTTTGCCAGTGAGATTGGGATGATCTTCATCCCATACCCGGGGTGGACTTCGAAACTGACCAGGTTACCAGTGGTTTTACGGGCTCCCCTGACCTTAACGACCTCAAGAACCATGACGTATTTATCCCCCATCAGTTTTCTTCTCAGGAGCAGGTGAGCATCACAGATAGATCTGACTCTTGTGAGCACATCATCAGAGAAAGCATAACTGTGCATGGTAATAAGGATAGTCTTCCCTTGGTCACATATGTTTTTTGCCTGGGTTAGGAAAGAGAGTACTGATTCATTTGTTGTGTATTCTGTGAACATGGTGAGTGAGTCGATGATTGCGACATCTGCATTGCTGTATTTAACATGAGATACTATTCGTTCAAGGATATCATTCATTGCGTCCGGAGTCCATTTAAATTCGACCAGGTGGCAGTGAAAAAGCCTGATATATCCCCATGCAAAAAAATCAGCGATATCAAGGGACATTGATTCCATCTGGATAAGGAAACTCTTTGTTGTAAGTTCTGTTGAGAAGAGGTCAACTCTGAGGTTGTTATTCATGCTACCCCAGATAATCTGTTGGGTAAAGACACTCTTGCCGGTATCGTTCTCCCCTTCGATCAGGGTCAGTGACCCAAGTGGCAGACCGTCGGCAATCTTCTTATCGATCTCTGAGTTCCCGGTGGTCAGGATCTTTCGCTCTTCCTTGCCGAGAAGGTCTGATATATCTGCCGAGGGGATCTCTGAACCTGAAGAGAGATCGAGTTCTGCCATATTCTATATACCTGATCATAAATACTCTGTATCTAGGGAAATAAGTATTCCAGACACCTGGTCACAAAAGGTTATAGGTTTTTTGAGGCAGATATGCCATTGGGAGCTACAAATTTGGTCCAATTTGGAATGACTGAATCTGTATAATTTATTCTGACCTGTAGGGTTTCACTGGGATCCCACATATTTCGGTTGGTCAGATCATCAAGAATAGAATAATCATAATGAGGGGTTGTGGTAGTTGTGTATCTTGTAGTATTTTTTGGGATTGTAACAGAGTCATAAATAAAGAGGTCCATCTTAGAAAAATCTGTTCCCCCATATGTTGTGCTACCTGAATTTATCAGATTCATTATCAGGAACCACTTTGTACCATCTATTCCAACCTGAGTTGTATCTATCTCCATTGATGATTGCCTGGTTTTATCCTCGATACCTGACATCTCAATCTGTGAATTCATTGTTGACTCTGCAATGGTTAGAATCCCTGCAGCTATAACATACCCTCCGATAAGGATCATTAGAATAACAATTGAGCCGGCGATGAGGGATGATGCCATAGTCCACTATAATTTTCAGTTATTTACCGAGAATGTGATGGTACGCCGAACGCTGTTCGGGGTGGAAAAAGTAAAATACAACACATTATCTGCAGTAATAGTCAGGGAGGTCAAACGAATCTCAAGAGTTTCACCGATATCCCAGTATGTGCTTCCATCAACTGAACCATCACCAATAACATAGGTAAACGCTGGTGTTCCTCCGTACGAATATCTGGATATCGAAGTACTTACTCCATAAAACACATCAGATTTCTGAACTTCGTAACTTGAGATTCTTGTTCCCCCCACGTTTTTCAACCATACCTTTACTTCACCAGATCCCACTCCAGCTTTTGCAAAAGTATTTGTTATCCGAAAGTCGGTCTTCAGTTTCTCCTCTGATGAATGAGCAACCGTACCAAAGGTATCCCCTGCTGAAAATATAGCTGGCAATATCGCTGCAACGAGAAATGCTGCCCCGATAGCGGCTCCGATCAGGAGTATCGATGACGATATTGCTTCACCAGACATTTGCTCACTTACTCACGGGTTGGAATGTACTCAAACTCTGACTCATCCTCGGCAAGATTATCGGCATCTTCAAGCCGTCCCTCCGGGATTATACTCTTTCTCTTCTCAATGAGAACATCAAGCATGTCACGGTCAAGAGCAGGATCAGCTGGCTGTAGTATCCGGTTCAGTTCGTACAGTGCCAGGACAAATTCATCAGCCTTCATCTCATGAACCTCTCCAATGGAGGGTGCCATAAGTCTGGCAATATCCTTCACTTGCTTGCAATGCTCATCTGATATGTGCCCCATCTCTTTGTATGATTCGAGCATCAGATCCACCCGATCATGCCCATATCGCTTAACATTACTAGCTGTCCACTCAAAGAGGCTGTAGACCTTCTGTATCTTCACCTTTTCACGCGGTTTCTTTGGTTTAGTCTGCTCATGCGATACAGGTTCAGAGAAGAGCTGGTTCCTCAGTGCCTCCAGCATTCCTTTCTCTGAAGCAATCGAGGAGAGTGCTGATGAAACCCCGGCCATCTGGCCACCACCAACCGGTCCGCCCAGTGGCATACCCATACCCATGTCTGGCGCACCTGTCCCCCCGACAGGCTCCATTATCTCTGGTTCATGTGTCATTGGTTTTTCCTCATTGAATGTCTCAACCGTCGGTTCGTCATCATAATCATCGATGTACGCATCCATTGGCGTGGGAGTTGAGCTATGCTGGCCGACAAACTCCACCGGATTCCCTTTAAGAGCCTGAACAAGCGGATTTTCCGCATCGTTCATCCGTTCACGAATATCTATGAGCAGGCGTTTGATCGAGGTTTTCAGCAGTTCAACCTCATCCCTGAGTTTGAGTAACTGTATCTCAGGGTCTTCGGCAGACGCTGATGAGATGATGCTGTCGACCTGCGCCTGGTTGACTGCCATAGTAATGTATTTGTTACTGTCTGATGTATATAAGAGTTATTCATACTCAAAAAATATCCTATTTGCGGGCTTTTAATAAATTTTTTGTATCGTCTGTCCATCATATACTCGATCTATCTTATCAGATGGATGGATTATTCTGATAGCATCATGTATTATCAGGTATGTCACGATATGGATACGATCCAAAGGGTATGGATGCTCTGATTCAGTCAGCGAGAGGTCTGATTCCTGCGGATCTTCTAGTACAAAATGCATCAGTCTTCAATCCTTTCACCCTAGAATGGGAGGATACTTCGTTTACCGTATGTAATGGCCGGATTGCTGGATATGGCAATAAGCCAGCACGTGCTGAAATAGATCTTGGAGGTGCCCCGGTCGTCCCCGGCTTTATCGATGCCCACCTGCATATTGAAAGTTCTCTTCTGACTCCGACTGAGTATAGCCGTCTTGTGATCAAACATGGGACAACCACAATTATTGCCGATCCCCATGAGATCGCTAACGTCTGTGGGATTCAGGGAGTTACCTATATGCTGGATGCACGTACCCGCACTGATGTTGATGTTCTCATTATGCTTCCCTCCTGTGTTCCGGCAACTTCGCTTGATGAGTCTTTTGAGCTATTAGATGCAGCGCGTCTGGCTCCTCTCATCAATCATAACGGGATTGTGGGACTAGGGGAGATGATGAATGTTCCCGGAGTCTTGGGGCAGTCTCCCGATGTCATGGAAAAAATAAATCTCACCAATATCTGTGATGGTCATGCTCCGATGCTTTCAGGGGCAGATCTTGATGCATATGTTGCAGCAGGCATTCAATCGGATCATGAGACGATCACGAACGCTGAAGGTCTGGAGAAACTGCGTCGCGGCATGTTCCTCTTTATCAGAGAAGGGTCGACCGAACACAATATCAGAGAGCTCATATCTCTGGTTAATTTAAGAACCGTTGGCAGATGTTCATTCTGTACCGATGACCGTCATGTAGATATGCTGGTATCAGCTGGTCATATCGATGATTGTATCAGAACTGCAATCTGTACCGGACTTGAGCCTGAACTTGCATACCGGATGGCCTCTTTGTCACCAGCCGAACGATTTGGACTTAATGATCGCGGAGCGCTCTCTCCCGGCCGGATTGCTGACTTTTCCGTTCTGGATGACGTAAATCGGTGCATTGTCAGACAGACCTTTAGAAAAGGGGTTGCAGTTCTAGATCCCGGATATCATCCTGCTCCCCCGTGTTCATATGTATTCAGAAGCAGGGTACCCTGCCCAGATGAGATTGAGATAAACGGGAATGGCATTGCCAGAGTAATCGGATTGATTCCCGGGCAGATTGCTACTGAGTCCCTTTCCCTCCCGGTCAGGGGAGACGATATCCCAGACACCGGACGGGATATTCTAAAAGTAGTATCCGCATCCCGTTATGATGATTCACGAGTTGGAGTAGGGCTGGTTCATGGTATGCAATTGAAAGAGGGGGCGATTGCATGTAGTATTGCTCATGACGGGCATCATCTGATGGCCGTGGGAGTGGATGATGCTGATATTATCAGTGCCTGCAAAGAGGTTATTCGTCATAGGGGGGGCATGGTCTGTGTGTATAACGAGAAATGTCAGGTTCTGCCCCTTGATTGTGCCGGTCTTATGGCTGATGCTCCATACGAAAAGGTTTTTGATCAATTTAATTCTCTGATGGGTTTGACAGAGAAGACCGGGGCCATCAACAATCCCTTTATGTACCTCTCATTTCTCTCCCTGACAGTAATTCCTGCACTGAGGATAACTCCCTCGGGAGTATTTGATGCGAGCTCATTTGCGCCAGCCTCTCTCTTCCTAACGAGGAGTGACTGAGCATACAGGCAGAACCGAAAAGATGCCGGCACTATTATCCGGCCTGACTTCAACCCTGTACAGATAGTATGTACAGGATATCTCAGTTGCTTATCGCACCTGTTCTTTTTCTTCTGATAATTTCTCCGGTCTTTGCTGCAATAGAAGGGGTAAAAACTGCAGATGAACATTATCTGATGGGCAATGCCCTCTATAGTTTTGGGCAACCTGGAAATGCAACCGAAGAGTATCGGATGGCAGTGCAGTTAAATCCTGATTACCCAGAAGCATGGAATAATCTTGGTATTGCCCTGACCAGACTTGAAAGACATGAGGAGGCACTTTCAGCTCTTGAAAACGCAACCCGGACTAATCCATCTGATCCAGAAGCATGGTATAATAAAGGGTACTCTCTCGGGAAACTTGGCAGGTATAAAGAAGAAGCTGATGCATATCAGGAAGCGGTTCGAATCAGACCAAATATGACTCGTGCCTGGCGAAATATCGGTGTTGGTGCGTTTGAACAGGGAAACCTGAGCCTTGCATCGGCTGCATTTGAAAAAGTGACCCAGTATGATCCTTCTTCTGACTCTGGGTGGTATTATCTTGGCATTATCTATGAGATGGCCGGGAATCTTACCGGGGCACAAGTAGCGTTAAAAGAAGCAATAGCCCTTAATCCTAATCTGACTATGGCAAAGGATCGACTCGGTGGGGTAGAAAGAAATATGAGTGTTGGCATCAATCAGACCGGTGCGTCGCTCCCGGCAGATAAGAAAAGGACTCCGCTTCCATTTGGAGTCATTGTTATTGCATTAATCTGCGCCACAATTATTTCCAGAGAATGGAAATAACTATTTTAATTTTTCCAGAGTATCTCCCGACAAGTACAGTGATTCCCGAGTCTGCAGACTGCAATCAGGTTCCCGGAAAAATTGTTCGGAAACTCAAGAGAGTCTATCTTGGGAATATGATAACCATATCCCAGGGTGATATGCGGGTGATAGTCTGTTAGGGCAGACCTCTCCCTGAAATTTTCAATATAAACTGTTGTGAAAGGGGCCAATTTCTCACCAGGATCGAGGAGTATCATCTCTGATAGCACCTTCCTGTTACACCAGGGATGTACCACGTTTATTATCTCCTGATGGAATCGGTAGAGTGCATCAGTCAGATCGATGTCTAATCCTGATATATAGTCACCTGAGTTTGTCTGCATGGTTGAGAGACCGGTGATTGAAAGACGTAGAGGAAGATGAACCGTGCAGAGTCGATCTAACTCTTTGCCTAGGATTTTGAGTTCACCTGAAGTGATCGAACACATTGCAATCGAGATATGGGGGAGCATATGCTCTCCAAGTGTGATCGGAGAAATTCCATTTAGCTTGATTAGATCAGAGTTCAGAGATAATGCTATCGTTTGAATCGATTCAGGTGGCAGAATAACAATATCGACAGGGAAGAGATCATCACTCATACCTGAGTCTGTATCATGGGTATTGATATTTTTTCCGACAATGATACTGAATCGAGGTTACATACCCGGGATTGAGCCGGTCCAGAGTGCAAGGAGGAGGAGGAGAATTGGTTGGTGTACCAGGTAAATCATGAGTGAGTGCCTACCAGGTAGTGCTGGGATCCTGAGGATCTGACTCCAGTGATCCGAAATACTGAACCTTTGTTTTCCATCAGGATATAGCCAGAATCCAATTCCCATCCCGATAAGATACACACCCAGCCAGGGAATGAGCGGGGTGTAATCGACTGAATAGAATCCGATGGGATGAATGCCGATCCAGGAGAGCCAGAGTGGGCCATCTGGTAAAGATATCGAAAGTCCGGCAGTAATAATACTCACTCCTAGGATCAGATTCCCCATCTTCATTCGCAAAAACAGGGGGGCAATCATCGTTGAGAGCCCGATGAGATGGAGTATACCAAAGAGTACATATCCCGACCCCTGTAGATATTGCCAGGTAACAACAGTGATACAAAAACCAATCATAAGCAGGGAGAGTCCGCGCCTAAAAAGCCCTTGAGTGATCTCACGATAATCAGTAGCAATCGATTGCTTACTGCGTATGGAAACAGCTACCCCTGCGATTGCAACAAATAATACTGCAGTGGCATATCCAAAGAAACGCCAGAATCCCGTACTCACTGGCACCGGATAAAGGGAGAAGAAAGAGATATCAAAAATCAGGTGAAAAATCACCATCATCATGACTGCAATCCCCCTGCATGCATCAAGTTCAGAAAACCGGTGGGGGGGATGGTTGTTTGTATCCGGCATCAGCTCAGGTCTGTGCTTTTCCACAGGTATTGCAGAATCTTGCGGTGGAAGGTAAACGGGCTCCACAGTGTATACAGAACCCAAAGGTATGAGTCCCTGAACCCTGGTTTGATCTTGCCGGACCCTTTCGGATCTGAATAGGGCTGATATTTGGTTTTTCAATGAGGATACGGATGGATCCTTCAGGTGTGGGGGTTACAGGAGCTTCTCGTCTGATTGAAACCAGTGGTGTGGAGACGGGGGCTTTTTTGACTTTCTTTGATGAAACCTCCACCTTTCCCCCCTGATTATTCTGGATCGGCATTCTGGGTGCCGGATCAGGGATGGTACGAATTTTTGGCTCCTGATCCGTCTCATGGCTCGTTATCACAGTCTTTGGCTTTTGCTCGGGAACTGGCTGAGATTCTTGTTCTGGAGTCGGCACAGATAAGTTCTGTGACTCATCAATGGCTGATTGATTCTGATCAGCCTTGCCGGTAGTCTCTCCGTCATGGGGTTCTGGTGCTGATTCGGGCTCTGGAGGATACCCGTTTATCGCGGAAAACCATTCCCGACATTCGGTGACCGGCTCATCAATGAGTCCGGTGAAGACCAGTCTCATCACCCGGTTCTGTCCTCCAACTTCCATAGTGACTGCAAGAGTGGGGCGTCCCCGTTCATCCTGTTCTAGGACTGCTTCTTTGATAAGTGATACCGGGATCTCTTTGGAGATGACTCCGGTACTCTGTTTTGCGCTATCAATGAGAATAAGCCGGTTGCTGGTTATCACCCCGAGGAACACAAAATCTTTGATTCTGATCCCATCTGCATACCGAATCATTGTCTCGCCTATCTCAAGAAGTCTGAAGGGGTTGAACTTGGATCCCCCCCCGTCTCCATCATCACTGCTTCGCATTCCTTTGATATTATCAAGCAGTGACATTGATTACGTGACCTCTCTGATCAGGGTTGGTATTTCTGACAATCTGGAAGCGACAGGTATCCCCAGATCTGTAATACGTGAAATTTTTGATCTGGCATCTCCTTCACCGCCTGATACGATGGCTCCCGCATGACCCATCCGTTTTTCTGGAGGGGCCGATGTACCTGCAATAAAGGCCACAATCGGCATTTCCGCTTTCCTAGCCCCTTCTTCTTCAAGATTCCCTCCCAGTTCTCCCAGAAGGACAACTGCTTTTGTTAGCGGGTCTTGTGCAAACCGGTCAAGGGCATCGGTGAATGTTTGTCCAATGACCGGATCTCCCCCGATACCAATCACAGAACTCTGACCAATGCCAGCGCGGGATAATTCATGAACAACTTCGTAGGTAAGGGTACCGCTCCGGGAGATTACCCCGACATTCCCCCGCATATACAGATGCGATGGCATAATCCCCATACTGATCTCTCCAGGACAGAGAAGTCCGGGACAGTTCGGTCCAATGACTGTACAATCCCTGATGCGTGCATATGCGACTGCTTTCATCACATCATGGACCGGGATATGCTCAGTAATAGCAACAATCAGCTCAAGTCCTGCGTCAGCGGCCTCCATTATCGAGTCAGCCGCAGCAGATCCTGGAACAAACAGGACACTTGCCGTTGCATCATGTGCATATACGGCCTCTTTCACACTATCATAGACTGGGACACCACTAGATTCCTGTCCTCCCTTTCCTGGAGTGACCCCTGCAACGACTCCAAAACCACCTACTGATTGAGCATACTGGTTCATCCGGCTGATATGAAATGATCCCTGGTTCCCGGTCGCTCCCTGGACAATAACTCTGGTTTGCTTATCTGCGTAGATCATGAAGCAACCTCCACCGCGGCAGAGACTGCCTCTTCCATGGTATCCAGCATCCGGTATCCGTGGGTGTTGAGCATCTCCCTCCCCTCTTTTTCATTTGTGCCGGCAAGTCTGACGATCACCTGCTGGCTGACACCCGCATCAATGATCCCGGCAGCAACCTCATCGCACCGGGTTATACCTCCAAGGAGATTGACGATGATGACAACAACACCAGGCATGGATCCCAGAAGTCTCACTGCATGCGCTACCCGGATCCTGTCAGCCCCCCCTCCGACATCAAGAAAGTTGGCTGCTTTTCCTCCCAGTACCTCTATCAGATCAACCGTTGCCATGGTCAGACCTGCTCCGTTCCCGATGACCCCAATCGTTCCTCCAAGTTCAACAAACGAGAATCCAAACTCCTCGGCTGTACGTTCTCGGTCGGTTAAGTCCCGGTTCTCTTTGATCCCCTGCCTCCCAAGGGCATTATCATCTATGATAAGTTTGGCATCGGCTGCGTACACTCCGGCAGGGGTGGTGACAAGCGGATTGATCTCGGCAAGGAGAGCATCTTTGGATCTGAAGACCTGGTAGAGCCGGTTAATAACCGGGCCCAGTTCTTTTGGCGCTCCGTTCAGGAGGTACCTGATGGTGTATCCGGGAACCTCAGACAGAAGGGGGTTAATAATAGCCTTTCTGATTGCAGCAGGGTTAGAGGTGGCAACCTCTTCAATATCGACTCCTCCACTTGACGTGAAAAGGATGAGGGGAGATCCAGATGAGCGGTCTATCGTTATCGAAAGATAATACTCATGCTCGATAGCAATACGTTCCTCAATGAGGACTGTTTTGACTTCAATTCCTTTGACTGATGACGCCAGGAGCCGGTTTGCGGTCTCCCGCAGTGTTGCTGTCTCTGCCATGAGGATCCCACCGGCCTTACCTCTTCCGCCAACATCTACCTGCGCTTTTACGACAACAGATGGTCCGATACTGGCTGCTACATCGGGATTTTCTCCCTGATGGATAACAACACCCTTCGGCACCGGTATTCCGACAGACTTCAGGATCTCTTTTGCTTCATATTCGAGTAATTTCATTATATGTCTCCTGTCTCTGCCCCTTTTTCTGCTTTTTTGGGATCTCCCAGTTCAAAACCGAGTCGCATCGCTTTCAGGTTCAGATCTTCGGTGCCTTTTGGGACACTGCTCAAAATGGACTTTTCAATAGCTTCCCGGCTTACAACCCCTGTTGCAGCGACAAGGCTGCCCAGCATGATAATATTGGCGACAATGTCCCGGCCGAGTTTGTTTTTTGCCTGTTCAGTTGCCGGGATCTCAACATATGGGCAGGGGGGTCGATCATGTACCAGACCTGAGTCAAGTATCATCGTTGCATGGGCAGGGGCATCCTTGCCGTACTTCTCAAACCCCTCCTGGCTCATGATCACAAAGACATCTGGAGTCTTCACTTTGGGATAGAGGATCGGTACATCATCGATAACAACCTGGCTCATTGAGGCGCCTCCCCTGGCTTCGGGACCGTATACCTGTGTCTGAACGGCGTACCGATCATCATACAGGGCCGCTGCTCTTCCCAGGATGACAGCACTTAATATGATCCCCTGTCCTCCGAATCCAGAGAATCTGACCTCGTGCCTCATTGTGGGACTCCCAAAGCCGGCTTTGATCGTCTGACAAACTCTCCTACGAGAAATTTGTCTTCAGGGAGTTCAGATCCCTTTCCAGCGGTTCTCTCCCATTTTTCTTTGAGGACGGCATTCTCTCTCAGGAAATTAATGAAATCAGCAGGCTGGCGATATTTATTTCTGCGTCCGTATGAGGTTGGACACTGACATCTGACCTCGATGAAGGAGAATCCTGGTGTCTCCATTCCGTTGATGACTGCCTTGGTTAGTTCATTAACATGGTAGGAGGTCCACCGGGCAACATAGTTTGCACCGGCGGCGATAGCAAGTTCGGCAAGATCAAAGGGTGCCTCTTCGGCTCCATACGGGGTAGTGGTAGAGGTCTTGCCGATCGGGGTGGTGGGGCTTCCTTGTCCTCCTGTCATACCATAGATATGATTGTTCATACAGACCACCGTGATATCTATGTTTCTTCTGCAGGCATGAATGAAGTGATTTCCTCCGATAGCTGCCAGATCTCCGTCACCGGTGAAGACAACAACATGGAGTTTCGGGTTTCCCATCTTGACTCCGGTAGCAAATGCAAGTGCCCGTCCATGCGTTGTGTGCAGGGAGTCGGTGGTGATATATCCTGGTGCACGGGAAGAACAACCAATCCCTGATACAAACACGGTCTGATCAATATCCCATTGCAGGGTATCAACCGCTTCCAGAACACAATTTATGATCGTCCCGTTCCCACATCCGGCACAATATATGTGGGGAAGCCGGTCTGAACGGAGCCACTCATCCCTCATAATGTATCTCCTGAAGATCTGAGTCGCTCCACTATCTCGATAAGTTCATCCGGGGTATGCAGTTCTCCCCCTATTTTTGGAACCGATATGACCGGTATGTCGGTATACCGTTCTATCTCCCGCGAGATCATTCCCAGGTTCATCTCAGGGACGATAAATGCCTTTACACAGGGAAATTTGGTAAGCAGTTCTTCAGGAAAAGGCCATACAATCCGGATATGAAGGTACCCGGTTCCCGTGGTCTGTTTTTTGCTAACAACTTCCCTGACGGTTCTCACCGGTGCACCATAACAGATAAAGATAAATTCAGCATCTGGACTCTGGATCTCATAGTCTGCTATCTCATGTCTGCATCTCTCGACCTTATCGATCAGCCGTCTGACCAGTGTTTCATGCCGCACCGCATGGGTAGAGTCCGGGTATCCCCGTTCATTATGAGTCAGACCGGTGACCGGAATTTTATGCCCTGAGCCAAAGGGTGCAAACCCTGGAATTCCGTCCTCTTCAGGTGTGAATGGGAGCATCCCTTCTTTGAGCGGTTTAGGCCTGATAATTGGAACGCTGTCTGGTATCTCAATTCTCTCACGCATGTGGCCGATGACCTCATCAGCCATCACAAACACCGGACATCTGAACCGGTCAGCGAGATTGAAGGCCTTTGCGGTGAGCTCAAAACACTCCTGGACAGTTGAGGGGGCAAGGGCGATGATACTATAGTCACCATGCGAGCCATACTTGACCTGCATCATGTCTCCCTGGGCTGCCATGGTGGGCTGGCCGGTTGAAGGACCGCCCCGCTGTACATTTACAAGGACACAAGGCGTCTCGGTCATGATTGCATAGCCGATATTCTCCATCATCAGGGAGAATCCAGGACCTGATGTGGCTGTCATTGATCTGGCTCCAGTCCATGCCGCTCCGATGATGGCAGCCATACTCGCAATCTCATCCTCCATCTGAATAAAGCATCCGCTCCGCTTTGGCAGTCTGGAAGCCATATGTTCGGCTACTTCAGTTGACGGGGTGATTGGGTACCCGGCAAAAAAGGTGCAGCCAGCTGCGAGTGCTCCCTCAGCACAGGCAACATTCCCCTGCATAAACTCACGTCGTGTCAATACTCGATCACCACTTTTTGCGGTTCATATGGTTTTTCAGAAACCCATCTGATTGCCTGATCTGGACAGATTAGTGCACATACTCCACAGAGTCTGCGTCCATATATCTTCTGGAGACGACAGTTCGGACACCGTTCAGGAGTATCAAGTTCAGGAACATAGATCCCCCGGCGGTTTGGTTTCTTTCCGATCTGGTAGATTCGGTACGGACATACCATGGTGCAGAGATTGCATCCCTTACACCGGGACTCGTCAATATCGAGTTTCATTCTCTGGTTCCCGTACTCGTTGGATATGAACGCTGAAATACTTCATGTGCATGTCTGTCAACGGTAGCAAAGAGATCGCCGCCGTGGGCATCCATAGCAACCACAAGTGGGAGTTTATCGAGGTGAATTTGCCATACTGCTTCAGCCATGCCAAGTTCTTCGTAAAAAACTCCTTCAAGGTGCATTCTTGTTGCTGCAAGATTGGCACACCCTCCGGTAAAGGCAAAATACACGCCTCTTCCCTGCAACTGGTTGCTGACTTTTGCTGACATTCCACCCTTGCCGATAATACCCGAAACTCCTGCATCAAGAATGAATCCGGTGAGGGGGTTCATCCGTGCAGAAGTGGTCGGGCCGGCAACCACAATCGCATTATTCTGGATGACCGGCCCGCAATGATAGATTACTGCACCCTTTGGGTTGAAGGGGATACCATGCTCCATCATGTGGAGATGTGCCTCATCACGTGCTGTGTAAACAGTTCCTGACAGTGTGACAAGATCTCCTGCCTTCAGGGTGAATATTTCATCTCCCAGAGGTGTTTTCAGATCGATGGGTGCAGGTTCAATATTATCCCAGCCTTTCATGATAAGGGCACCTCCACCGTCGCTCTTCGCGCAGCCCAGCACTGGACATTGATTGCAACCGGAAGCGAAGCCGTATGGCACCCGGCTTTTTTTATCTTGACCGCAAGACAGGTTTTCTTTCCACCAAGTCCCATGGGCCCGATACCCAGGGTATTGATGACATCACAGATCTCCTGTTCTTCAAGAGTCATCTGATCAACAGGTTCAAGGAGTGCTTCCTTTGCAAGACTTGCAGCACCATCAAAGGTACCACCAATCCCGACTCCAAGAATAATCGGCGGACATGGCCTGCTTCCAGCTTTTAAAACAGTTTCTACGATGAACTCGGTGATCTTTCCCTTCTCTGACGGGGAGAACATTCTGATCTGTGAGACATTTTCAGATCCGGCCCCTTTGGGAAGTACGGTGATAGTTAGCTTCTCACCCGGGCTTATATGAACTGCGGGCATGTCATCACTGGTGTTAGTTGTGGTGTTCTGCCTGGTAAGTGGATCAACCAGGTTTGGCCTCAGCGGGACGGTTTTGGTAGCCATGCGTATGCCGGCTCGTACCGCTTCTGCAATGCCAGTGGAATAGTCGATTGATGAGGGGAGTGTCAGATATACAACCGGTATTCCAGTGTCCTGACAGATTGGCGTCTGTCTCTCCCTGGCCAGTCTGATGTTCTCCAGGATATGGTCAAATTCCCGCCTGGCAACCGGGCTTGTCTCTTCTGCTGCTGCGCTCGTAATTCTATCAAGGACATCAGGCGGCAGCGTGATCTCGGCAGTACGAACTGCTTCTGCGGTTGCCTGAGCAATCCGCTTAAAGAGGACAGCCTCCTCCGGCGAAGACATGAGTAGGTATCAATCCGGACAGAGGATAAATATTGGCAGGAATCTGGTAGAGTTCAAGAGCAGAAAAGAATTTTCCAGAAGGCACGTGGATAAAAAAAGCCGGTGGTTACCGGCAAAAAATATCGGTATTGAATCAGGATTCGTTCTTGATATTGATCTCGAGATGAGTCGGGGATGGAAGCTTGTGGCCACCGTGCCTGAGTGCATCTTTGATCTTCTCAATATTCTGTGCGTTCGCATAGCAGGTATAGATCTTCTGTCCCGGGATAACCCGTGCAGCAGTTCCGACTGCTTTGCCGAATGCATTGCGCATACCCTGTGAAACACGGTCTGCACCTGCACCGGTTGCCTGCTTGTTCTCTCTCAGGACATGGTGCGGGTAGGTCCGCAGTTTCAGGTGGTAGTTACTTCTGCCAAGTTCCTTGTTCAGCTTCCTGTTGATGCTCATACGTGCAGCTTCTAGGGCTGAGTGTCGGATTTGGCAACTCTCATCGACTACAAGGTGGACTTGCATCGGAAACTCGGCGGTCAGGTTGCCCATGTCGAACTGGACAACCTTTATCCCTGGTATACCACCCATATACTCTTTACGGGTGTAGGCCTTCTTTGCGAGTTTCCTGTACATACAGTTGGGCTTTCTGACCATCGAACGTTTCTCCTCAGTGGTATATGTGCTTTAGAAAATGGACCGATTTCATATTAATCATTTCCCTGCTTCTCTGCCTCTTCGATCAATGCAAGCACCTCACGCCTGAGTGCACCAAATGCCGGTTCAGTCCGGTCACGAGGCCTTGGAATAGTCACCGGAACGATCGCCCTTACTTTTCCAGGTCTTGGACTTAAAACCACGATCTTATCTGAAAGGAATACAGCTTCATCGACACTATGAGTGACAAAGAGGATTGTTTTCTTCTTTTTTTCCCAGATCGTCAGGAGTTCTGCCTGCATCTTATTTCGCGTCTGTGCATCAAGAGCTCCAAATGGCTCGTCCATAAGGAGGAGATCAGGATCATTCGCAAGTGCGCGTGCGATGGCAACCCGCTGTCGCATCCCCCCAGATAGTTCGTAGGGGTAACTCTGCTCGAAGAGTTCCAGTCCGACAAGGCTCACATAGTAGCGCGCAATTTCTTCGCGCTTCTGACGGGGGACTCCCTTCATCTCAGGTCCGAATGCAACATTATCGAGAACTGATCGCCATGGAAAGAGTGAGTACTCCTGAAAGACCATCCCGACTTTCGGGCTTGGTCCGGAGATTACGTTACCATCCACAAGGATTTCTCCTGATGATGCCGAATCAAGGCCTGCGATAATTCTCAGAAGCGTAGTCTTTCCACAACCGGATGGGCCGACAAAAGAGATCAGTTCGTCATCCTTTATTGATAATGAGACGCCGCCGATCGCTTCTACAAGAGCTCCATCATCACGGACAAACTGCCGTGTCAGGTCAGTTATCTGAACACTACCCATCAGTTCACCTCACCGACACGCCAACGCAGGAGACTTCGTTGCATGCCGTACCTGAAGAGATAATCGATAAATAGTCCGATAAATCCCAGGAGGAGCATATATACCAGGACATTGTCCATCTGATGAAGATTATAGAACCACCATATCTTTTGACCAAGTCCAAATCGGGATACGCCGAACATTTCTGCAGCAACGAGACACATCCAGGCAACTCCTGATGCTATTCTGAATCCGGCAGCAAGATGAGGCAGTGCAGCAGGGAGGGCAATATACCGTATCAGGGAGAAGCTGCTGGAACATCCGAGCATCCTCCCGGCTTCTACAAAGACCCGGGGTATACTCTTGAAACCTTCATAAGTGTTGATGAGGATGGGAAAGACGGCACCGATGAAGATTACAAATCCTGCTGATAGATCAGTCAGGCCAAACCAGACTATTGCAAAGGGAATCCAGGCGAGAGGAGGGATTGGCCTGATGATCTCGATGAGCGGGTCCAAAAACCGGTTCATTCGTTCAAACCATCCTATACAGATCCCCATGGGAACTCCTACCAAAAGGGCAAGGAACAGTCCGATACCAAAGTGAAGAAGGCTTATCCACACATCCAGCCATATAGTCCCGGTCTGATGCAGCTGAATAAAAGCAATGACTGCATCGGTAAAGGATGGCAGGATAAATTTATTTTGCACGATGTAATCAGCGACGATCTGCCAGAGTATTATCGAAGCGGTAAGTGATGCCGCCAGATACACAGGCGGTCGCTTTGGGACCGTTTTTGATGTATCCATGAATGTGTCCTACAGAGCCAGGATGGGACCGGAACGATACTGTCCGTTGAGAGGACCCGGCATCTCTCTCATTATGTTGCAGAAAAGACGGGAAAAAGTATAGGGTAGGGATCTGGGATCAGATTGACCTGTCATCCTGATCCGATACTGTTCAGTGATTACTGGTTGATCTTCTTCCAGAAGCTGGTATCGAAGAGATCCTGTTCAGTAACATTCTTCTTGATATATCCAAGAGCCTGTTGTTCAGTTGAATATCCGGTTACTGACTTGATAATGATGGTTGGATCAGCAACCCAGTGTCCATCCCACTCTTTCAATGACCGGGTGATGACTGATGCATTCATACCTGTGAGAGTTGCCATGTATCCTGCAGCCTCGTCAGTGTGTTCTTTGTTGTATTCGGTTGCATTCTGATGAATTTGAAGGATGCTTTCTACAACTTCTGGATGGTTCTTGATAAGACTACCACTTGCCACGAGGACACAACAGGCATGGTCAGGGGCCATCTCGCCTGAGTGGACAATGATCTTCCCTGCTCCTGCCTGTTCAACCGTTGTTGGTGCCGGGGCTGGGAGGAATACTGCGTCAACTTTTCCGGCAATGATTGCTGTGGTTGCATCGCCTGGGCCCATCGCAACTATCTCAACATCTTTCGTGTCATCAAGACCCTGTTCCTTGAGCCAGGTTCTCAGAATCGTGTCTTGAATAGTTCCTGCCGGGAAGGTTGCGATCTTCTTTCCTTTCAGGTCTGCCGGGGTAGAATAATTGAGCCCGGTTCGAAGCACCAGATCAGATCCCTGGGTCTGAACTGCACCAATAATCTTGGCATCAAGACCACTGGCAACTGCGGTTACGAATGGTGCTGAGCCAACATATGCAATATCAAGATCTCCTGCAAGCATGGCCTGCATCTCAGGAGCTCCGGTTGGGAAGTTGTATGGCTTGACTTCTTTAAATCCATACCCGGCCATGGACTCATTGTACATACCTTTGCTGTATGCGGTCATGAACGCCATCTGGTGAGTACTTGGCTGGTATCCAACATTCAGAATGGTTTTTTGGTTCTCTTTTCCAGCATTCTGGGAAACATTGTTTACAACGGGCTTTTCAACCGGTTTCTCCTCTGTTTTTGGATTTGTTGTACATCCACAGAGAAATACTGCTCCTGCCACAACGGCAAGAAGAAGGAAGATAGATAATAATTTCTTCATTGCTGTACTCCTGCTTCAAAAGTGTGCGATTCCTCAGAACTTATAGTCTTTCGATAATCCTGGCACTGTGGGCTCATTGTATTAAATTTCTGCACCAAAATAGGGTTATTAGGCTAATGGTTCCTGATTCATTTGCGCTCCTGATCCGGAGGTATTGGGGTTGATAATCTTTCCCCCCTCTCTTAATAATTGGATACAGATTATGGGCGCTGAATCTTAACCCGTATAATACAGAGTAATACAGGATTTCATGCAAAAGGATGTGGTCAGGCAAGGCCGACTTGGAGGAGTGAGAACGAAGGATATTGAATCGTTTCTCTCTTCGATGGAGGCTGACCGAAATATTGCTGATGCAGATCTCCTCGTTGATATGGCTCATCTGCTGATGCTGGTCAGGCAGGGGATTGTAACCGCGGAGACTGGCAGAGTGCTGATAAAGCCGCTCCTCCGAATGTATCACTCCGGGGTTCCTGATGAAGTCTTTGATCTTCAGTACGAAGATATTCATGCAGGAATTGAGTCCGGTCTGATAGCTGAAGCAGGTCCGGAAGCAGGAGGCCGGCTTCATATTGGCCGATCGCGCAACGATGAAGTGGCGACCTGTATCCGTATTCGTACCCGTGATGAGCTTCACCAGCAGCTCCTGGCTCTTATCAGGCTCAGACAGGTTCTGATTGATCTTGCCGGAGAGCATACTGAAACGTATATGCCTGGGTTTACCCACCTCCAGCATGCTCAACCAACAACTCTGGCTCACCATTTCCTGGCTTATGAACAAGCATTTTCAAGGGATTTTTACAGACTCTCTGATGCACTGGGACGGGTAAATCTCTCTCCTCTAGGAGCTGCTGCCTTTGCCACTACCGGATACCCGATTGATCGAGATCTGACTTCCCGGTATCTTGGATTTGATGGGCTCGTGCTCAATACGATGGATGCGGTAGCGTCACGTGATTTTGCCTGTGAGGTTCTGGCAGCGGATACGATCCTGCTTACAACCATCTCCCGGTTCTGTGAAGAACTGGTTATCTGGAGTACTTCATTTGTGAAGTTTGTTGATCTTGATGAGATCTACTGCTCAACGAGTTCGATTATGCCTCAAAAGAAGAATCCCGATGTTGCAGAGATCCTTAGATCCCGTGCAGGAAGTCTTCTTGGCGAGTTTGTATCCGTGGTAACCATTATGAAAGGCCTCCCTATGTCATACAACCGTGATATGCAGGATATCAATCCGCATGTGTGGAGGGGAATCTCTCAAATCAGGCGGGATATTGATCTATTAGCCGGGATGGTTGGTACTGCGAAATTTGATTGTGATCGGATGGCACAGGAGGCCGGTCAGGGGTTCTCTACAGCAACTGAGCTTGCTGATCACCTTGTCAGAGGGTATGGCCTTCCTTTCAGGACCGCGCATCATATTGTCGGGCAAACCGTACGATCTGGAAAAATTGATATGGGGACGCTTGATGCTGCTGCAACCGGGGTGATTGGAAGGTCCCTTACCTCCCTCGGGCTTACCGCTCCTGAAGTTGATGAAGTCCTTACACCTCAGTCAGGGGTACAGGTCCGTGATCGCCCTGGTGGTCCCTCACCGTCGGTAGTACATGAGGCTATCATTGAGCGCAGAAAAATTCTCAAGGAAGATGAATCTGGTATTACAATGCGAATAGAATTGGTGAAAAATTCAATTTCTGCCCTGATAAGCGACGCAGAAAAGCTACGAGAGGAAAGTGCGTGAGTACAAATGGGTGTGAAACCGGAGATCTGGTCAGATGCTCGGTTGGCGGAAGTGAACTGGAAGGAACCTATATTACCGTCAGAGATGGTATTGCAGTTGTAAAACTCAGTTCTGGGTATAATATCGGAGTAGATGTGTCTGATTGCCATCTGTTACAGAAGCAGGAGATTCCAGAGGCTCCGGAGCCATCAGATATTCCGCAGGATAACGGTCTTCCAAAGGTCTCAATCGTGTCGACTGGAGGGACTATTGCAAGCAGGATTGATTACCGGACCGGGGCTGTGACCAGTCAGTTCAGGGCGACTGATATTCTCCATGCGATACCCGGTTTATCAGGCATTGCCAGATTCCGCGCGATACAACTCTGTAATATTCTGTCTGAAAATATGACGCCAGTAATCTGGCAGCAACTTGCCCGAGCCATTTATGATGAGGTCCGGGACGGTGCGGTTGGTGTTCTGGTAACTCATGGGACAGATACTATGGCATATAGTGCAGCCGCGATAAGTTTCATGGTCCGGACCCCTGTACCGATTGTGTTTGTTGGTTCTCAACGATCAGCAGATCGGCCCAGCAGTGATAATCTCATGAATGGTCTCTGTGCGGCTGCTGCAGCAGTAAGTGATCTGGGTGAGGTTGTTGTCGTGATGCATGGTTCCACCAGTGATGAAATCTGTGCCATTCATCGGGGGACCCGGGTGCGCAAGATGCATACATCGCGCAGAGATGCATTTCAGAGCCATGGAATCAATCCGATAGGTTTGATTTCATACCCGGCTCTAGCGGTATCTTTGTCTGATGATGCGGTGAGGAGAGGGCAGAATGAACTGGTGCTCGATGATCAAATTGAAGAACGTTGTGGGCTTCTCTATTACTATCCTGGTATGGATCCTGCAATTCTTACTGCCTATACCGGGTACCGGGGGCTTGTTCTTGCCGGGACCGGACTTGGTCACGTGAGTTCGGCATTCATTGTCCGGATCAGAGAACTCATCAACAGTGGTATGCTGATCATGATGACCTCACAATGCCTGCATGGAAGGGTCTGTGATCGGGTGTACGATACCGGGAGAGATCTCCTAGATGCTGGAGTTATCGAAGGTGGGGATATGCTACCAGAAGTTGCTCTGGTAAAAATGATGTGGGTTCTGGGCCATTCCGAAGGGGAAGATGCAAGAATTGGTATTGTTCAGGATGTTGCTGGAGAGATGAACCGGAGGTCACTCGCATGACACCTGGTAGATTTGGATCCTATGACTATGATGCGCTAGGTCTGGTTGCGGGAATTGAGATTCATCAGCAGTTGAACACAAGGACAAAGCTATTTTGTCAGTGCCCTACAAAAATTCGCGATGTGGCGGAGTCGCAGGGTGAATTCTTCAGATATCTGCGCGCTACGAAAAGTGAACTTGGAGAACTTGACCGCGCAGCTGAAGAGGAGATGATGCAGGTTCGAAGGTTCAGGTACCTTCAGTATGACTCGACCTGTCTTGTTGAGAATGATGAGGAGCCTCCTTCACCTCTGAACACTGAAGCGCTTGATATCGTCCTGACTATTGCGAAGATGACTGGTATGAGTCCGGTGCATGAGGTCCAGACAATGCGTAAGCTTGTCATCGATGGATCAAACACCTCCGGATTTCAGCGCACTGCTCTCGTGGCTGTTAACGGACGGCTTCCTACCGGCGCAATTATTGAAACCCTCTGTCTTGAAGAGGAGGCTGCCCAGCGGATCGAAGATGCATATTTCTCACTTGACCGGCTGGGAATTCCGCTCATTGAGATAACCACATCTCCCTGTCTCCATACTCCCGAAGCAGTAAAAGAGACAGCGGCTCTGATCGGGATGTACCTTCGATCAACAAAACAGGTCAAGCGTGGGATCGGCACTATCAGGCAGGATATCAATGTCTCGATACGGGATGGGGCGCGTGTCGAGATCAAAGGGGTGCAGGAACTGGACCTAATCGATGAGGTGGTCAGACGTGAAGTACAAAGGCAGGTTGAGCTGCTGGCAATCAGAGATGACCTTCTTGCGCGCAGCGCCAGTGTTGGAACTGACCGGATTGATGTAACCTCAATCTTCAGCAATAGCGGAAGTAAGATCCTGAAGAAAGCAAAGATGGTCCTCGCGATTCGTCTGCAGGGATTTGCCGGACTTGTTGGCAGGGAGATCCAACCCGGACGAAGACTCGGGAGTGAGATGTCTGATTATGCTAAAAAATGTGGTGTTGGCGGACTCTTCCATACTGATGAGCTTCCTGCATACGGGGTGACAGAGGGGGAGGTAGAGGCCCTGAAAATAGCATCATCAGCGGGACCAGAAGATTGTGTCATCCTGGTAGCTGATACTCCTGAAAAATGTCATTGTGCTATCGGTCAGATCTTACGACGTGCAGAGATGGCATTTGGCGACATCCCGAAGGAGACTCGTAAGATGCTTGAGGGTGGATCAACTGCGTACATGCGTCCGCTTCCCGGAGCTGCACGAATGTATCCTGAGACTGATGTTCTTGCAGTTAGGATCAGCATGGATAACTGGGACTCTCTTCCCCTCCCTGAGTTACTCGGGGATCGCATCGAGCGGTACATGAAGGATTATATGCTCACTCGGGAGGTGGCACGACAGCTGGCCTACTCGCCACGATCAGGGGCGTTTGAAGAAGCAGTTGCTGCAGGTATCAAACCAAGTCTTGCAGAACGTGCATTCAACTCCACGCTCCGCGAAGTGAGTAGAGATGGGTCAAAGGTCGATTCTATCCCTGATGAATCGATCAGAAGTATGCTTGATGCGGTTGTATCAGGAAAAGCTGCTAAAGAAGCAGTTCCTGATATTCTGGTTGCACTTGCCGCCGGGCAGTCTCTTACCCAGGCGCTGGAGACTGCTGCACCTTCAGTCTCTACCGCTGATCTTGATCTCATCGTCTCCCGGATTGTATCAGAACGCGCAGAATTTGTCAGGGAACGTGGACCGGCTGCATCAGGCCCTTTAATGGGTATTGTGATGAAAGAGGTCAGAGGCTCAGTAGATGGCAAAATGGTAAGCCAGGCTCTTCATACGGCAATCAGCAGGATACTTGGGAAATGACGGGAATATATATCCTCATTCAAAACCTTTAACAAATGTTAGCGGGAAATAATGTAGGCATATATTAGGTGATCTCAATGGGCAAGACAGGAACGACAGAATGGAATCAGGTCAGGGGCTGCAAAGGTCAAATACGGCTTGTTCCCCGGAAAGACTCACAAGTAAAGAAGCCAGGGCCAAATCAGCGGTTCAAAGCCCAGTCCACTCTGAAGAAGCTTGAGCGGAATGCTAACCGGGCACGTGGTCGCGATGGCAGGGCTCCTGCTAAGGCACCCGCACGTGGTCGTGGTCGTGGTGGCAGAGGAGGACCTGGTCAGCCACAGGATCTCAGGACAATGGCTGCCCGTCGCAGGATCACCAGACCCAAAGCCTTCGTCCTTGGACCTAAGGCGCGCTCTAAATAATCTGAATATTTACCCCTCTTTTTTTGCAATCTGAAACTGGCAGATTGTATAGATTAATTCTGCTGGACAGTATGTACTATGGATAAGAAGGGAGCAGTCTCTGCATTCCAGTATGGAGAACGATCAAAATCTGAACTGATGATTGCGTCCCAGCTGGTAACCGTCCTTTCAGGCCTGAAAGAGGCTGAGCGGGTTGGCGGAAGGAAAATTGTGATGCAGTGTCTTGAATCGGTGAGAATGGAACTTCAGTTTGCTCACCGCGCGACAGGTATCGCAGATTTTCAGCACTCGATTGAGGCTCTGGCCCTTGCCATCAGTCTAGTTGAGAGTGGAGACTGTGAGGGAGCCGTGAGACAAATAGGTGCATCCATCAGCGGTGCTACCACCGTTGCCATGCATGCATGGCAGGAACTTGAGAAGCACGAATTTATATGAATATAACAGATCTTGGCTATCTTCTCTCAACCAGAAGATCTGTACGAAGATATCAGAACCGTGATATCTCTTGCGATCTTCTCGATCAGATCCTGCAGATCTCCCGTTATGCCCCTTCAGCGGGAAATCTTGAATCGTGGGATGTAGTTGTGGTCACGGATCTCTCGGTCCGAGAATCACTCTCTGATGCTGCTCTGAAACAGGAGCATGTGACCACGGCTCCGGTTGTCCTGGTGATCTGTGCCAATTATGTCAGATCCATGTCGCGATACAATGAACGGGGGATCCTCTATGCACTTGAAGAAGCATCTATCGTTGCAACGTATCTGATGCTTGCAGCACACGCAGCTGGTCTTGCCAGTTGCTGGACTGGTGCATTTGATGATGAGATGGTGCGGGATACTCTGGGCCTTCCTCCACACTTAAGGCCAGTTACCCTTCTGACCCTCGGATATGCGGCTGAAGCTGCAATTTCTCCGAAAAGAGCAGAAGTAGGATCTCACTTCCACTCAGACGTCTGGTAACGGCTGGTTGGATCAGACCTTGTTTATGGGAAATATATAATGACAGATTATCTGGTAGTGCTGGAATCAGCATGGGTCATCAAAGACGTCAGGTCAGTTGATGATGCAATAGGAATTGCAATCAGTGAAGCAGGTAAAAGACTCAACCCTACAGCCAAGTTTGTTGAGATTGAAGCGGGGGTTATCGGATGCCCCTCCTGCGAGGAAGAACTTCCCTGTGCTCTTCTCATAGCGCGTACCGCCATGGTTGGTATCAGGATGGAGATGCGGGTCTTCAAGGCAGATACTTCAGAACACGCAGGAAGGATAGCAACATCAGTCATTGGGAAGGCTCTTCGGGACATTCCTCTTGAGATAGTGGACGTGCAGGAGTTATGATTCAGGTCGTCGGGCATACTGCAATTGATCAGATCTGTAAGGTTTCGCATCTGCCTGGACCCGACAAATCTGCATCGGTCACTGATCGTAAGATATTTTATGGTGGAGGGGCTGCTAACATCGCTGCAGGTATTGCCGTCCTTGGGGGAAAGGTCTCACTGGTAAGTGCGGTGGGGGCTGATTTTGGCGGGAGTGAATATGAGATGTGGATGGATTCACTTGGTATCATCAAACGCTTTTATGTGGTACCTGATGCAAATACCGCAACTGCTTTTATGTTCACCGATCCTGAAGGGCACCAGATGACATTCTTTGAATGGGGAGCATCAAGAGCCTTTGAAACGGAAGAAGCACCCTCTCTCGAGTTTGTTCATATGGCAACTGCTGATCCCGTTTACAATGTTAGGGTTGCAGAACGGGCAGCATTCTCTTCATTTGATCCTGGCCAGGATCTTCATCGATATTCCCGAGAACACCTCTCTTCATTATGCGACAATATTGATATCCTGATCGCAAATCAGCATGAATATGATGGCATGTGTGATACGCTTGGATTAACCAGGGAAGAGCTTTGCGCGCGGGTTCCATTAGCAATAGAAACGCGCAGTGGAGCCGGGAGTCTCCTCTATCAGAAGGGCGCAGTTACTACAGTGCCAGCTGTATCAGTTACCTGTTCTGATCCAACTGGAGCAGGCGATGGATTTCGAGCAGGATTCCTGACTGCATTAGTCAAAGGATATGATTCTCTGACATCATGTAAGATTGGAACCGTAACAGCATCGTATGTGGTCGAATCGGTGGGATGCCAGACTGCACTTGCAGGCTGGGACCGTATGGAACAGCGGTACAGGGAAGCGTTTGGAAATCTGGAGGAGCCTGGGGTTCCCTTGTTGACCTGATAAGATCTGAGTCATTATTTCGTGATGGATAGGTGAAGAATGGATAAACAAGGACGAAATGAGGGTGCGGTTAAGATAGAGTCGATGTCGCGGTACATTTTTACTGCACCGGGCTGGCCAAAATCGATCCTGATTCTTCTCATTATCGGCCTACTGATGGAAGCACTTGCCTGGAGGCTCTCTCCCCATTACCGGTTCTTTGGAATCCTCTGTTTTATTCTCCCCGGCCTTGTTGCTCTGGTTGCTACCCGTCCATTGATAACTGTCATTGGCAGACAGATGACCTGGAATAGAAGTGCGCTCCTTGCAGTATCCTGTACTGTCTTCTCATCTCTTATCACGCTTATCGGCCTGATATTTTTGCGTGATTTTTTGCTTTTTATTTATGCGATTGCACTTGGTTTTATTTTCGGGCTACGACTGTTGATACTGGTCTCAATTGCTGATTACCGGATGGTACGTGTGGTAATACCGGCTCTCACCCAGAGCCTGACCGGGTATCTTGGTGGTCTGATTATCTTTCCAGAATTATTTGCTCCTCTTGCCCCCGTTCTCTTTCTCCTCTTTGGAGCAGGATTTGCAGCACTTATCTGGCTTATCGACAGGCCCCTGTATCGTGCATTCCGGATCCGTGGCCTTGAGTTTCTGAATGCATTCATTGCACATTTGACCGATGGGTCAAGGACCATGGAGGATTTCTTCAGAGGTATTGGTGAAGAGGCCTTTGTACCTCAGGTGAGTATTTTTTTTAGACGTCCTGGCAAGCAGGATCTCTTCTTCACCATTCCGAATGTTCACCCCGGACCTATGGGAGAGATCGGTGGGGGGAATCTTCCAGCTATTCTGCGGGAACGGTTCAGTGAGGAGGTGATGGTTGCACATGGGTGTGCTACCCACGATTTCAATCTGGTTTCTGAGTCAGAGATCCAAAAACTGGTTGATGCTGTGAATCAGGCAAGGGATCAGCTCTCATTCACCCCGGTTGCAAGCAAATCCGGCCGTATTCAGGAAGGGTCGGTCTCTTTGATGTATCAGCGACTTGGGGATGCCATTCTCATGGTCAGTACCCGGTCACCAGAGAAGACTGAAGATCTTGACTTCTGCATCGGCTATGCGATCATCTGTGAAGGTCATCGGATTACCCCGCATGTCGGGTTTGTTGATGCACATAACTGCATGGGTGATGAGATTGCATCCATCAGACCCGGAACGCGAACCGCTCATGAGTACTTCATTGCTGCACAGCGGGCTCTTGAAGAATGGGACGGGTTGCTCCTCTCTGATCTCCAGATTGGGTACGCTCATATTCCGCTCCCGTATGGCCGTGTTGATGGTATTGGAGATATCGGGCTTCAGGTTCTGATCTGTGAGGTCGCGGGACAGAAGACTGCCTATGTTCTCCTGGACGGGAACAATGTTGCCCCGGGGGTCAGGGAGGAGATTAGAGATAAGGTGCTGATGATAGTTGATGAGGCTGAAGTGATGACAACTGATACTCATGTGGTCAATATGGTATCTGGTAAAAACCCTGTTGGTATGCGCGTACCCGCTCATTCGTTGATGCCGTATATTGATGATGGGGTAATACGCGCACTTGATGACCTCTCACCGGCTAATGCTGCAGGTTGCTCAGCCTCCTGTGAAGGGATTGTCATCTTTGGATCTGATTCCATTGCTCAGCTGGCGAGTGTAGTAAATACTATTCTGGTCTATATCATCCCGATAAGTGCTGGTATGCTTCTTCTGACTGTTTTTCTTTCAATTATAGCGTATATGGTGCTCTCATGATCAGGTCAATACCGGAGAGGTTGGATTTGTTAATACTGGCAATCGTAAAACAATCACGATTGTTTTCTGGGATTCATCAGGGTGTCCTGTATCATTTCCCGGGTGAGTTCTGATGGGAGTTCACTCTCCTTCTTCAATCGTTTCACTTGCCTCGGAGAGAGGGAAGTATACTTGCTCACTGCCATCCTGGAACCTTCTCCTGCGGGGAGCGATGGCCGGGGCATACATCGCAATGGGAACAGCGGTGATGGTCTCAGTGATGGCAGGTACCGAACTCACCCTGGGATCCGGTTTTTCACGTCTGATAGGAGGGATGGTCTTCCCGCTAGGAGTTATTCTGACTGTTCTTTGCGGAGCTGAGCTCTTTACGGGTGATGCGATGCTCGCTCCGATGGCTGCATGGCGGTATAACACCGGGTATCTGGAGGTTTTTCGTCTCTGGTTAGTAGTCTGGCTCGGCAATCTAATTGGGTCAATATTTTTTGCCAGTCTGATGTCTTTCGGACCCCTTGTCTCTGTAGATCAATCAGGATCCATTGCAGTAACAACAACTGGTCTCTCAACTATCGCTCTGGCGACAGAGCGATGTGGCTATCTGGGTTTTGCCACTGTTGTCTCAACGTTCTGGAAGGCAGTTGCCTGCGGCTGGCTCTTAAATCTTGCAGTGCTCCTGGCAATCTGCGCTGATGATGCCCTTGGAAAGATCCTTGGCATCTGGTTCCCGGTAATGGGAATGTCAGCAGGTGGGCTTGAACATGCAGTCACCAATATGTATCTCATTCCTGCAGGGCTCCTTACCGCGACCCGTCTCTCCCCTCTTGAGGTCTCCCGAATTGGGCCGGATATAAGCAATCTTGGATTTATTGAGATGTGGACAAATAATCTGATTCCGGTAACGATAGGAAACCTACTCGGTGGATTAATATGTACTGGATTTCTTATGTGGATAGCCTTTCGGCAAGAAATTACTGAATCAGATTCATCTGAATAATCCAGGTGCTGCTGCCCATTTTCCTATGACTCCAAGATAATCCTCAAACCGGTGGACATGGCAACTTATGGGAAACGGGATGCCGATTGTTGAGATGACTGCATCTCCCCGGTCCAGAGTCTGAATCTCAAGATCCAGGATATGGAGGTCATGTTTAGCCGATGTTGCGATCGTCTCCCTATCCAATTGGTCGGCGAGTCCCATCACAATATATGTATTCATCTGAGCAAGAATCCGTGGATCAATATTTTTGGGTTGCTGGGTGACAGCACATAGGCCAACCCCAAATTTGCGCCCCTCCATGGCGATCTCCCTGAAAGTTCCCGTTTTTTCAGAATTATGTGCCAAAACCCGTTGTGCTTCTTCAATGGTGATGAGAATCTGCCCCTTTTGTTGTGTTTTTTCTGTATGCACCCTGTCGCGGTATGTAGAAAGAATTGCACGGGAGATGACAGCAAGAAGAAAGAGTTCGGTCACCTCACTCATGCGTGGGATATCAATTAGAACTACTTTATTGGCAAGCAGATGTTCAAGAATCGAGGGAATAGATGTTTTTTTCTCATCAAGGAATCCTGATGAGAGTTCTGCAAGGGTCTGTATCTGACGCTGGACTACTCGTAGTGAGTCTGAACCTGCACTTCTGATTCTCTGAGCGATATTCTGGTGATTCCCAATATATGCTGTTGTTTTTACATGGGATGGGAGTGAATCGACATCCTCATTCAAAAAAAAGTCAATTATATCCTTTCCCGAAAATGGGGTGAGCAGGTTCACAACTTCCCGCTCTCCAGCAGTCAGGTCAAAGAGCAGATTTAGATCAGTTATACTTAGATCATTATGGCAGATAGAGAGTGGGAACATTCTCTTTTTACTACAGTTTGTCTCATCCCGGGATGAGTATACAGCAAGACCTTCATCAGCTTCTGGATGATGAAGGAGTCCTCTGGAATCAGAATCAGATCCCAGTCCTGTTGCATACTCTCCATGAGGGTCTACAAGCAGCATTCCGAACTTTCGTTCATGAATCGCTGACGCGCAGAAGACTTTCATGAAGTTACTCTTTCCCATACCGGTTGTTGCGAAGACCCCCATATGCTGAGTCAGTATTTGTGCAGGAATACGGACTGGGAGGTCTGGGATAGGCGTATGCCCACTGACAACCTGACCTATTTCAATCTCACCCATAAAACCGTTCAGGAATGCAATATCGCGCTCATCCAGCTGGTGAACCCGAGAGAAACGGGTAGGAATTATTCTAGGTTTTCTAAAGATATCATCATTTGAGAGATAACCTATGGAATATCCACGAACTTCTAATGCTGTCTGAATAGTATCCGGTGGTAATGATGATGATATTGAATGGATTTTTTCATTACCATGAGCGATATGAACCACCCTTGCGTAAAACCGGGCAGACCGGACTTGGTCATCCACCACTATCAGATCACCAATGGTTACCTGACTATCATATTCTGTTCTCCAGGTATAGGTGAGGACATCAGTACCGATGATGACATTCAGAGAATCAGCCATATTTGAGAATGTTTGGCCCCGGTCTGGATATATTGTTTGACAAGGGAAGGGTTTCTCGTTCTGGATCCTCTTACATATCTCTGCCAGTAATATGTATGGCAGGTGATGTCATGTCCAAAAGGGCAGTAGATGCAGTTTTTCAAGGACTTTTTCTCCTTACTGATATTCGGGGTATCCTCCGGGAGACGGTGCCGCAGCACCTTCTTAACGAAGAACAGAAAACAAAAGCCATAAAAACTCTTGAAAAGCTTGAGAAGCAGATTGGAATTTTGCGAGAGGAGCTTATCTGATGAATTGTGGAGAAGGTATTGACACTCGCCAGATTGAGGAACTGTTCATCAACCTTGATCCCATTCAGGCAGGGGGGAGACTGACTGTTGATGCGATGAAGGCAGTCCTTGCGTATGGTGACGGATATTCTGTTTGTGATCATTGTGAAAAGCCGTTCAGACTTGATTGTATCAAAAAACCGCCCCTTGCACAGTTTCACCTGGATCTGGCCGACTTTGTTAATATGGATATTGCCCGGCTGGTTCCAGGAGCGAGGCGTGGATTTCAGGCGGTTGCACATACCATGGTCAGCAAAGACGATCCAGTACTTCTCACTGCTTATTCTCATTACACCGAATTTCTTTCAGTGGAACAGGCTGGAGGGGTTGCACATGAGGTTCCAGCCAATGAGGCACATATTATCACACCGGATGCAGTTGCTTCCCGTATCGAGGAGGTGACCCGTTCAGATGGCAGGCCACCTTCCCTTCTTTATGTTGAAGAGGTCGATTACCAATATGGCAATCATCATCCGGTAGCGGATATTGCAAAAGTTGCCCATCAGTATGATATACCTGTGCTCTGTAATGGGGCATACACCATAGGAATCATGCCTGTAAATGGGAAAGCACTTGGTGTTGATTTTCTGGTGGGATCAGGGCATAAGAGCATGGCTGCGCCGGCTCCATCCGGTGTACTTGCTACCACGGATGAGTGGGCAGAAAAACTTTTCAGGACGACCCAGATTGCAGGGGATCTCACCGGTCGAAAGTTTGGGGTTAAAGAGGTTGAGATGATGGGTTGTACCCTTATGGGGGTTACTTCAGTCGGAATGATGGCCTCATTTCCTCATGTGAAAAAGCGGGTAGATGAATTTGAGGCACATTGTGCACGATGTAACACCATTGTTGCTGCTCTCTGTTCTATCACCGGAACTCAGGTTATGAGTGAATATCCTCGTCGGCATACTCTCACCCGCATGAATACGGCAGAATCATTTGATAAAGTAGCGCAGACTCACAAAAAACGTGGTTTCTTCCTGCTTAGTGCGCTTCGGGAAAAAGGGATTACGGGCCTCATCGCTGGTTCTACAAAGGTCTGGAAATTTAATTCATATGGATTATCGGATGAACAGGCAGGATATGTTGCTGATACATTTGTAGAGATCGCAGAAAAAGAAGGACTTCTGATAGGTTCATAATTCATTCTGCTGGAAGAGGGATGTGATATGAGATCAGATCTGCTTCACTTCTTCAGTAAGAATTTCTCCGTTCAAGGCATGGACTATCTCATGTTCTCTGCTGATTTCGCTGATTAATTCATCAATCCGAACTTTTTCCTCTAACCGGGAGATCACTTCGTACTGCGCCGATGTTGCCGGCCTTGGTGGGAGAACTCCACATCCAGTATCTCCCGGGTTTGGATTAAATGTCCCTATCCGCCTTGCGATAGTGATTATCTCTTCTTTATCATACCCGATAAGCGGTCTGAATATGGGCAGTTTGATCTCCTCAGATATGGTGACAATGTTCTGCAATGTCTGGGTTGCAACCTGTCCGAGATTATCGCCAGTAATGATTCCTGGGAATCCTTTTTTCTCTGCATATTTTGCACCAAGCTTGAGCATTCCACGCTTACAGAGCACACACCGAAACCTGGCCTCTTCCATCTGCATCAATTTGTCGTAGAAGGGCTGTGCCCTTATTACGTACAGCGTAAGTCTGCGCCCCTGGGTCCAGGTAGAAAGGGTTGCCAAATTTCTGATAACATTTGCATAGCAGTCTCCTCCTGCATATGTTCCTGTATCAATATGGAGGAATGAGATTTTTACTCCCCGTTTCATCATTACCCAGGCGGCAACCGGGGAATCGATTCCTGCTGATAGCAGGGATAGGAGTGATCCCTGTGTTCCATAGGGAAGACCACCCGGTCCGGGTATCCTCATATCATAGGCAAAACCTCCCTCCCTGCGTGCCTCTAGAAAAATCTCATAGTCAGGACTTGTCAGATCTACTCGTAATCCTGAAATCGCATCAAATACAGCTGATCCTGCTTCTGCCCCCAGCTCTTGGCTGGAGAATCCCTCAACCTGATCCCGCCTTGCCCGGATAGCAAAGCTCATACCTTCGTGTAGATGCCCCCTTGCAAGGGTCACGGCAGCCGTACTCAATGCTTGAATTGTTGGTTCTGTGATGAGAGCTGGGGCAGTGTCAACAATCCCAAAAATTCTTGATACAATTCTCAGAATTTCTGTCCTATCTGATCCGGTCACCAGTATCCTGCCGCGAGAATCAAGAACCTGGCATGAGATGCCTTGACTGATGAGTGCACGTGTAATGTTCTCATGCAATACTTTCATGAACTGCCTTCGAACCGGTTCACTCTTTAAAAAAAGCTCCCCGAACCTGATCATGACCGCTCCGGTCTCTCCCTGATCCATAGATACTCCATTTATCAGCGCTCCGGCTGGATAGGCTTGTTGTTTGTGTCATCGGTCTCTGGTGAAGCGAATTGATACCGTTTTGTTTCCCCTTCTATCGAAAACCTGAGGAACAAAGTTATAGTATCAAACAGACAGGTGTATGTAATGGCTCCAAAAAAGAAGAAGGATGCAGCCTCTGTGCAAGAGGAAGCACCCCTGAAGCTCTTCTATATCTTTTACAGCCAGGAGCGCTGGGATAACTGGATCAATGCGCTTTCTGAAGCTGATTTTGAAGGAGGCGCCGATGATGAAGAGATGCCGGAAGGATATCAGCTGCTCTCCACGTTCAATCAGGATATCTGCATTGAAGTTTTGAAGATTATCAAGCTTCATCAGAACGGCAGGTTCAGTAAGGATGATGCTCTCCAAAAAATTGGCGAGGTAGGAGATATCATCATGGGCCAGGTTGTTGAGGGTGAACTGGGTGAGATGATCAGTTCTCTTCAGTTTTCACTGCTGGTACTCTTCGATGCTTCCAAGAAATACCTTGAGGGAGGGTATGATGAGGATATCAAGGCGTTAGTCAAAAAAGGGCGCGGCATCGATGAAGAGAAGATGGAGGAGGTTCTTGATGTCGCCGCTATGATCGGTGCCAATGTTATCAACGGTAAGTCCTGTTGCGGTCGGTATATCAAAGAAGATGATGACGCCGGCATGTTTGATGAGTGGCTTATTGAGATAGAAACTATCAATGAGGCTATCAGTTCATTGAAGAACTTTGATGAGGAAGCGGGCGAAACTTCGTGATTGCGTCGCGGGCCCGGCTCAGGTACCACCGCCAGATGGGCAAAATTATCGGATACCGGCTCCCGGAAGGGGCTTTTCATGGGGCAGTTCTCGAAGCCCTGCTTTCAATACCTTATGATCCCTTTGACCGACCAACCCGTGAACAGATACTCACCTTTATCAGAACATTTGTTCAGTGTAAATGTCTGAACAATCCCTTTTGCGGATGCCCTGAACGAAAGTTTGCAAAAGAGATCATTGAGCTGCGTGAGTCAGGCCTTGATCACCGGGATATTAGTGACTTCCTCAGAGATGAATATGGCATCGAGATATATGCTGCCGATATCCTAAGTTATTTGGAAGAATCGGTACATCTGCTTGAGGCTATCCGCGATGTTGCCCTGCAGACCGGAGTGGGAAATTTAAAAGATCTGACTGAAGCACATATCAGTGCGATAGAAAAAGGTGTGCCTATCGAAGAATAATTTCGATATTATCTCTTCTTTTTGTCAAGGGTTTGCTGTTTGACAAGGTTCCTGATACGCTCTGCAGTACTACCTCTGAAGTCTGCGAGATCTTTTTCGTGAACTGACATACCCTCAGCTGCAGAACTATATGTTATTGCATCGGCAAGAACATGGTCAAGTTTCTTTGCCCTCTCCCAGCATTCATATGCCTCTTCATTGCGCCCGAGTCCTCCTGAGAGCGTAATAGCCTTAAACGCCCAGAGATCGGGATTAGAAGGATAGATGGCAAGAGCCTGGTCATACCGCTCTACTGCCAGTTCATATTTCCCCTGATATGCGAGTTGATCTGCTTCAAGTGCCAGAGCATCTGCTTTGTTGAGGAGTTCATCACGTTTACTTAACAGTTTCTTGGTAGAGTTCTCGGTCATCTCACCGGTACCTGATATTTCTTTGAGACTTTCAGTATTTGATAGTATGGGAGTATGACGTTAACCTGTATATGATCTCTTAAGAAAAATCAGGAATCAATTGTTGAATTATAAATAATTTGATAACCAAAAGTTCAGCAGAGCTCATGGAGAATAAATACGAGATCTCATCGTCCCTTCAGTCTCTCATCGATCACATTGAAGAACAGCTCAATACTACCATCCACCTGCAGCGGAAACAGGATGCGCCTCGTAAAGGGCTGCTGCTTGATCAATACTCCTTTGAATCTGGTAGAAATGTTATTGTCTTCTCAAATCAGCAGATTGGGATGCTGAAGGATTTTGTCATCGCGCAAAATGCAATAAAACTACTGCTGAAAGGTATAGCAGCCAAAAATGGAGGATATCGTGTCCTTTCATTTGATGGCAAATCAGCTACCTCAGGTATGGAGCAGATTTATCTTGATGTTCTTAAGGATGAAAAAACCCGGCATCTAGACTTCTGGATAAAGAAAAAGCTGATGTTTTATCTCTATATGCTCTTCCATGAGACTATCAGCGAGCTTCCCTGGACTCTGATGGCAAATATTGTGGTTGCCAAACTCTGCCCGGTTATGCGCAATGCACAGGTCTACTTTCTCATGAAAGAGAGTATGCGCGATATGCATGATCTGGTATCCTTTAAGGATTATATACCGCGCCGGTACTTTGTCATGCATAATGGAATGTTCTACGCTCGTGATCTCATGCTTGGTGAGGTAATGAGTGAGATGAAACTCAATCCGATGATCAATATTCCTGAACTCAAAAAGTTTAAGAATCTCAATCTTATGGAGATGCTCACTCATCGTTGGCAAAAAAATCCCTGGTATCAGACAAAGCTGGTTGGTGATGCGATGGTCAATATCATCAAGGAACTGAAAGTTGCACAATCATGCGAGAACCCGAGAGGGGAGACATATCCGAGTATTGCCCGGCTTGGTGAAGAGATAACAAACCGATGGGTACGCCTGATGCAGATTGAGAAATACTACTATTGGGAGAGCTGCGAACACCAGCAGAATGCGATCAAAAATCAGGAAGAGTATGAGAAAGAGGCACGTATCATGATCTTTGGTGAAGTCTGATCTGGTCGGAAGGTAATTGTGCAGGAGCGAATTTTTAAATATTTCAGACGCAATCGTGGTCTCCTTGAGGCAGGAAAAGTAACTGTAATTGGGTTATTTGCCCTGATGTCTCTCTTTATCTCGATATATTTCCTGTACTTCAGTCCTTATGTCGGATTCAGGTTTGTCTATGTCTTCATTCCTCATCTGTATCTGATTCCAATAATACTCCTTGCTCTCTGGTATCCAAAGTCCGGTCTTCGGCTGGTAATGCTGATTATTTTTGCATTGGCTGCATTCTGGGTCTTAGCAAATATATTTGGGTATACCTTTCCGCCGTTATTTGTTATTCTCTATACTGGGATCGATTTGGCGGTTTTTGTGGTATTCCTCCTCTATGTAAAAGACAGGAGACTAGTCGAGGCAGTTATCATCGACCTCATCGAGCGGAATGCTGAAAAAGTTAATCATGGTCAGCAGCTTCAGGATCGGTTTGGTGGCGATTTTGATGCAATCATTGGGGCTCTGGCCAGTAGAGATGTGGAGTCACGCGAAGAGGCAGTAACCGCCCTATCAGGGCTTGATGATGATCGGATTGTCTATCCTCTGGTAACAGCTCTTCGTGATGAGAGTGCATATGTTCGTCGCAGTGCGGTTGAAGCATTATCAAAATCGGGATCACCAAAGGTCATCAAACCGCTCATTCAGGCTCTGGCTGATGATGATCGGTATGTTCGGGAAGCTGCAGCAGAAGCTCTTGGTCATATCGGAAAACTTGCTACCCCTGACCTGATCCGTGAACTGACTCACCGTGACTGGCGGGTTAGAACTGGTTCGGTCGTGGCTCTGCGTGTCTCCTCTGATCCAATCAAGGAAACTGATCCGGTCATACGAACGCTCTCTGATGAATCTGCATACGTGCGCAGAGAGGCGGTCAAGACTCTGGCGCGAATTGGAGATCGGCGTATCCTTCCCTATCTTATAGAAGCAACCCATGATCCGGATTCGGGTGTCAGGCTCAGGGCTGTCAGGGCTGTTGCCCGGGTAGGAGATAAAGAAGAAGTTATTCCGGTTCTCAGAAGGTGCCTGCAGGATCCTGATGGAGCCGTGCGGATCCGGGCTGGGGAAGAGCTGCAGAAGATATGATTTCCTGATGTTTCAACACCCTGAATGGATGAGAGAGATTTTCGGCTATTCCCAACATTTTGTGGGTAAGCTAACACTCCTAATCCAGAGTGCACGACAATTGCCTAAGCCCTACTGCTTCTGAAAGTTCAAGTTTACCAAGACGAAGATAAATCATAGTGATAAAATTGTCAGTATTTCTAT